>JBDUCU010000242.1:0-2887 GCA_040003315.1 Burkholderiaceae bacterium
TTCGCCTGGTCGAACATGTCGCGCACGCGTGCCGCGCCGACACCGACAAACATCTCGACAAAGTCCGAGCCGGAGATTGAGAAAAACGGAACCTTGGCTTCGCCGGCAATCGCCTTCGCCAGCAGCGTCTTGCCGGTACCGGGCGAACCCACCATCAGCACGCCGCGCGGAATCCTGCCGCCGAGCTTCTGGAACTTGGACGGGTCGCGCAGAAACTCGACCAGCTCGTGCACTTCTTCTTTGGCCTCGTCGCATCCCGCGACGTCGGCAAACGTGATGGCGTTGTTGGTCTCATCCAGCAGTCGAGCGCGCGACTTGCCGAATGAGAACGCGCCGCCGCGGCCGCCGCCCTGCATCTGGCGCATGAAAAATACCCAGACGCCGATCAGCAGCAGCATTGGAAACCACGAGACAAAGATCGTCGTCAGCAGCGATTGCTCTTCTTCGGGTTTTCCATAGACCTGAACGCCGGCCTTGCGCAGATCATCAACCATCCACAGATCGCCAGGCGACGTCAGCGTGTACCGATTGCCTTCGGCTGGGGTCACGTTCAGCGTGCGACCCTGAACGTCGACGCGCTTGATTTGACCCGCCTTGGCCTGGTCCATGAACTGGGTGTAGCTGACGCTCTCGCTGGGCTTCTGCCGGCTCTCAAACTGCTTGAAGACAGTGAACAGCACCAGAGCGATCACCATCCAGATCGCGGCCTTCGCAAACATGTTGTTGTTCAAGAGAGTGCTCCTCGATACGCCCGATCCGTCAGGCGATTGCAACTGAGCGATTCACTGCAGTTGGGTACGTAAGGCAAATTCTAAACCCCCGCTAACGCAATTGACGCCCTAATAGGTACACCTCGGCCGAGGCTTCGCGCGAAGCCGCGGGTTTGCGAACGGAAACGGAGCGAAAGATCTTCTTCAGCTGCTCGACGTATTGACTGTAACCGCTGCCGTGAAAGGCTTTGACGAGAAAAGCACCGTCCGGTTGCAGATATTTACCCGCGAACTCGGCCGCGAGCTCGGCCAGATGCAGGCTGCGGGCTGCGTCCGCTGCGGCAATCCCCGAGAGATTGGGTGCCATGTCCGACAGAACAAGGTCGACTGGCGCCCCGGACAGAGCCTGGGCCAGCTCGAGCTCGACCGCCTGGTCGTGAAAGTCTCCCTGCAGGAACTGGACGTCCGGCAGCGGATCGATCGGCAGCAGGTCCAGCGCCACGATGCGGCCTCTAAACCGGCCATCACGCTGCGTCAGGCGCTGACGGACCACCTGTGACCAGCTGCCAGGCGCCGCGCCCAGATCGACAACGACAAGGCCCGGTTGCAGTAGATGGTCCTTGTCGTCGATCTCCGACAGCTTGTAGGCTGCGCGCGAGCGAAACCCCTCGGCCACCGACCGCTTGACGTAAGGGTCATTCAGGTGGCGCGCAATCCACTCGGGATTGGATCGGTTCTTGCGAAGACGGGTGGCCACGCGGCGCAACAGGCCGCACACGAGGCCTGGATGGCGATCAGGACCGCCAGCCTAACCGATGTGCTTCTTCCCGGCTGATTGGCTAGCGGTCGCGGTTCTCCATGAACCAGAATGACCGTTTGCGCTTTGCCGGAATGATGATGGGCGCGCGTTCGGCTTCGATCGATGAGTTCGTTGCGCCACCACCGCCGATGACAAACGGCACCAGCTTTCCGCCACCGACATCGACGTAACCCACGACTGGGGAAGGCGGCAGACCATCGCCGATCAGGTTTTTGTATGTCGGCGCGCGGCATACCAGAGGCATTTGATATGCACGCGATTGGCTGCGCGAACATGCTCCTCCGTCGGCAGGCAATGGCCGGTTCGTGGAGAAGTACGTGATGCCGCCAAACGTGATCGGCTGGTTGATGACCCGCTCGCCGTTGGAGGCCAACGGGTAATAGCAACCTTCCTCGTCCGTCGTCGCGCCCGCCGCCCCGACCGCGCTCAAAACCGCATCCGTTAACAAAGTGACCGACGATGGCTCGCCTTTGACAACGCGCGTGTCCTTGACCAGGTAGAAACGATCATTGCTCGTGGTACCCAGCGGTTTTTCGCGATCTCCGGTGCCGAACAAGATCGCCGTGTAGTTGCGCGTGAGCACCAGATCGGCGGCGAAGAACACCTTGCGCGTACCGCTCGTGCCACCGGCACCGTCGTTGAACGCGCCGATCTTCGTGATGCGCCATGCTGAAAAGGCGCGCGCGCTGCCATCGGCGCCTTCGATGTCGATTCGATACACCTGGGCACGGGCGTCGACGACGTACGCCCGGTCAACATAGCCATCTCCATCGGAATCGACAATCGAAACGTCACCCGGCACGCTGTAATCAGTGGGCAGCCAGCCCAGCCGCGCGCCAGTTCGCATGTTGATCACATAAACGCCGCGGCCGATCGTCGTCGCCGCTGCCGGGCTGGCGTCCTCTGCGGCGGGATCGTAGCCGCCACCCATGATCAGCACGGGGTCGGCACTGCCCTTAATGCGTGAGATGCGCGGCATCGACCATGTTTGGCCAAGCGACGCATAGTCAGACATGGTGCTGTTGATGCGCCACATCAGCCGGGGTTGATCGGGATTCGTGACATTGAAGCCATACACCGCGCGGCCGCCCCGCCGCATACCGGGGAACAGCAACACTTCATTGGTGATCGTGTTCTGGTACGCACCGATCGGACCGTCGAACGCGTAGTTGCGCGGCAGTGCGGCGGCGCCGACGCTCGACGGATAACGAACCTGCGGGTCGTTTTCGCGCAGACGATTCAAACTCGCAAAGTGTTCCGGCGCAGCGAAGGCCCACAGCTCGCTGCCCGCACCGCTGCCGGTTTGATTGCCGTTGATCGCACGGAACACTCCATCGTTGGTGCCGTAATAGACGAC
>JBDUCU010000110.1:0-9614 GCA_040003315.1 Burkholderiaceae bacterium
AGCGAGGTCTATCGCGGGGTACGCACGAAGAGGGCCGGCGTGACCGAGTACTTCAATATGATTGTCGTCGAGGCCGTCTCCGCGACCTAACTTCCATTCGCCAGAAGAATCCATGTCCTCCATCGTCGACATCATCGGCCGCGAGATTCTTGATTCGCGTGGGAACCCGACAGTTGAGTGCGACGTGCTGCTTGAAAGCGGTGTGATGGGGCGCGCTGCGGTGCCGTCAGGTGCGTCGACCGGCGCCCGCGAGGCGATCGAGCTACGCGACGGCGACGCTAAGCGATACGGTGGCAAGGGAGTGCTGAAGGCGATCGAAAACGTCAATACCGAAATTTCAGAAGCAGTGATGGGGCTTGAAGCGAACGAGCAGGCCTTTCTGGACAGCGCACTGATCGAGCTTGACGGGACCGAAAACAAATCACGGCTCGGCGCCAATGCGATGCTCGCGGTGTCGCTGGCGGTCGCGAAAGCTGCGGCCGACGAATCGGGGCTGCCGCTCTATCGGTATCTGGGCGGCAGCGGTCTGATGCAGATGCCGGTGCCCATGATGAACGTTATCAACGGCGGTGCGCATGCGAACAACAATCTGGATTTGCAGGAGTTCATGATCGTGCCGGTGGGCGCCCCGACGTTTTCCGAGGCGGTGCGCTACGGCGCAGAGATCTTTCACGCGCTGAAGCGTCTGATCGACAAAGCGGGCATGAGCACTGCGGTTGGCGACGAAGGCGGATTCGCACCCAACGCGAAGAACCATGAGGCGGCGATCGGAATGATCCTGCAGGCAATTCAGAACGCGGGGTACACGCCGGGTACGGACGTTGCAGTCGCGCTCGATTGCGCAGCCAGCGAGTTTTTCAAGGATGGAAAATATCGCCTCGACGCCGAGGGGCTGTCATTGTCTGCGGTCGAGTGGACGAGCATGCTTGCGACCTGGTGCGATAAGTACCCAATCGTGTCGATCGAGGACGGCATGGCTGAAAACGACTGGTCGGGGTGGGAAGAGCTGACTCGCCAGCTCGGCGACCGCGTTCAGTTGGTGGGCGACGATGTGTTCGTGACCAATACGACGCTGCTGAGCGAGGGAATTCGCCGCGGCGTTGCGAACTCCATCTTGATCAAGATCAATCAAATCGGAACACTGACCGAGACGTTTGCAGCAATCGAAATGGCCAAGCGTGCCAGCTACACCTCGGTGATCAGCCACCGGTCGGGCGAGACCGAAGATACGACAATTGCCGATATTGCTGTCGGCAGCAACGCGTTGCAGATCAAGACGGGTTCGATGAGCCGTTCCGATCGCATCGCCAAATACAACCAACTGCTGCGTATCGAAGAGGACCTCGGCGAGATCGCCCGCTATCCGGGGCGCGATGCGTTTTACAACCTGCGCTGAGCGAGGTCGATAACGACGATGCGGCTGCTGGCACTTGTCCTCGCGGGCCTGCTGGTGGCGATCCAGTGGCCCCTGTCGTTTGGCAAGGGAGGCTGGCTGCGGGTATGGGATCTCGATCGACAGCTGACGGCGCAACGCGGTGTCAACGGTATTTCCAATGTGCGCAATGCTGACCTTGCGGCTGAAGTTGCGAGCCTGCGCGAGGGACGCGAAGCGATCGAGGAGCGTGCCCGGCAGCAGCTCAACATGGTCCGCGATGGCGAAGTATTTTTCCAGTTTATCGTTCCGAAAACACCTTCTGATAACGGCGCGCCTCCGCGCTGATTGCGCTGATTCATATGAACCTGCATCGCTTGCTGAAGGAGCGTGAGGCGCGCGGCACTCCGCTGCGTGTCGGATTGATCGGAGCCGGCAAATTCGGATCGATGTACCTGTCGCAGGTGCGGCATACGCCCGGCGTGCGGATGACTGCCATCGCGGACCTCGATCCGCAACGCGCACGCCAGTCGCTCCTGACGGTTGGCTGGAGCGATGCGGCAGTCAGCGCCATCGGTTTTTTCTCGGATGCTCGGGCGCTGATCGAGCACCCTGACATTGATATCGTGATCGATTCGACCGGTTCGCCCGCTGCCGGCATTGGGCACGTCCTGGCGTGTTGCGAGCATCGCAAGCACATCGTGATGGTTAACGTCGAGGCCGATGCGCTTGCTGGCCCGCTGCTGGCGCAGCGCGCGCGCGAGGCCGGCATCGTTTACTCGTTGGCATACGGCGACCAGCCGGCGTTGATTTGCGAACTGGTTGATTGGGCGCGCGCGTCCGGCTTCGAGGTGATTGCGGCTGGCAAGGGCACCAAGTATCTGCCGGCGTACCACGCGTCGACCCCGGACACCGTCTGGGGACACTATGGTTTGAGCGAGGGCGACGCGCGCGCGGGCGGCCTTAACGCGCAGATGTTCAACTCGTTCCTCGACGGCACCAAGAGCGCAATAGAAATGTGCGCGGTGTCGAACGCGACCGGATTGATCGCGCCCGATGGGCTGTCATTCCCGCCATGCAGCGTCGATGAGTTGGCGCAGGTGCTGCGGCCGCAAACCGAAGGTGGCGTTCTGCATCACCGCGGTCAGGTCGAAGTCATTTCGAGTCTGCGGCGCGATGGATCGCAGGTCCAGCGCGATTTGCGTTGGGGCGTCTATGTTGTGTTCGCAGGCGGCAGCGACTATGTCGAGCGGTGTTTCAGGGAATACGGACTTGTCACTGACGCGAGTGGCCAGTATTCGGCGCTGTACAAGCCGTTTCACCTGATCGGCCTCGAACTCGGAATCAGCGTGGCGAGTGTCGGGTTGCGCAACGAACCCACCGGCGCGCCGATCGGGTTCAATGCGGATGTCGTCGCCATCGCCAAAAGGGATCTGGCGAACGGCGAAATGCTCGACGGCGAGGGCGGTTTTACGGTGTACGGCAAGGTGATGCCGGCCGAAGAATCACTGCGCATCGGCGGCTTGCCTTTAGGACTCGCGCACAAAGTCAGGCTGACCCACGCGGTGGCAGCAGGCGATCCGGTGCGGTGGAATGATGTCGAGATCGACGAGGCACAGAGCGCCGTCGCATTTCGCCGTTCGATGGAGCGCGCCACAGGCATGCTCGAAACCGAAGCGATCGTCAGCGCATAGTTCGCAGGGCGCTCATTCGTCGTACTCGTTTGGCCCGTGAACCAGAGGAACGACTGCGCTCTGTATGGCTCGTACCCGACAGGGATCGGTGATGCGAACATTGGCCAGCGAGTAAGCAGGTATCGGATTGTCTCCGGGGTGCGAGTCGCGGGATCAGCTCTTTAGCCGGCAGCATGCCTTGCTGTCCAAACGCATTCGATGGTTGCGCCATCGGCGCTTCGTAAGCAAGTGTTGCAGACGTTCACCTTTGCGATGCAGCAGCGTTACAACAGCATCGTCGGCAACGACTATGGCCTGGGAGATGTGCATGCTTAAAAAGGTTCTGATCGCGTTCATGATCGCGGCGTCATTCGCGACCGTCGCTGTGCCGGCGGCAGCGTCGCCCAACATTGTGGTGAACGTCGGACCTCCGCCACCGCGCGTGGAGGTCTTACCCGCGCCGCGCCACGGCTACGTATGGGCGCCGGGGTTTTGGTCATGGCGCGGACACCGGCATGTGTGGGTCGCCGGTCACTGGGTTCGCGCGCGGCCCGGGTACGCGTATTACTCGCCGCGTTGGGTCGAGCGCGATGGCCGCTGGCACTACGAGCGCGAGCGGTGGGCGCGTGGCGATCGCGACCATGATGGAATTCCCAACCGCGTCGATCGCGATCGCGATAACGACGGTGTTCCCAATCGATACGATCGCGCGCCGGACAATCCACGGCGCAGATAATAGTCGTCGGCTGAACGCTTAATGTGCGGCGCTGCTGCCCGGCGTGGCAGCGTCCGCCGTTTCAACACCCCGTGCGAAAAGATGGGCGGTATCGACCGGGTCGAACAAATACGTTTGCCCGCAGAACTCGCAGGTGACGGAGACCGAGCCCTGCTCAGCGATGATCGAATCGACCTCTTCCTGCCCAAGCGAGAACAGCATTCTGCCGGTGCGCTGCCGTGAGCAGGTGCATTCGAAGCGCGGCGTGAGCGGTGGGTAGTGCTCCAGCGATTGTTGCCAGAATAGCCGATGCAGCAAGACGTCGGGCGCTACAGTGAGGAGTTCGTTGGACATGACCGTTTGCGCCAGCGCTGTCAGGCTGGCCCAGGCATCGTCGTCGGCTGCTGCCTTGGCCGTACCGGCGTCGGGAAGACGCTGCAGCAACAGCCCACCCACCGTATCTTTGTTCGAATCCAGCCATAGCCGCGTTTCAAGCTGTTCGCTTTGTCGCATGTACGTTTGCAGGATTTCGGCAACTCTGCTGCCTTCGAGCGGAACGATGCCTTGGTACGGCTGCTGCCCGGGCATTGGATCCTTTGGGTCGAGCGTGATCGAAAACCGGCCGCGGCTGCCGCGATTGAGCAGTTCGCGCAGTGCGATGTCGTCGGCGATCGGCTCGTCGCGCACCTTCGCCGTTGCGCGCAGTGCCAGATCCGGCTGGCATTCGACCACCAGCAGCTGCAACGGACCGTCGCCATAGATCTGCATCACCAGTGTGCCATTGAACTTAATGCTGGTCGCTAGCAAGGCGGCTGCTGCAACCATTTCACCGAGCACACGCATGACTGCGGTCGGGTAACGATGATGCACGCTCATTTCGCGCCACGACGTGCGCAATTGCACAATTCCGCCGCGCGCGCGCACGCCCGCAAACACAAACTTCAACAGCTGATCCTGCATCTGCGGCTACCCGATCCGTCGGTCGAATGGTTCGTCAGCTGATACGGCGCAGGTCGCGGCGGTAGGCCATCGCCCGCTGCACGTAGCCATCGGTGTTGCCGTGCATTCGCTCGATATCGGCTGCTTCCAGCAGTCGCACCACTTTGGCCGGCGAACCAATCACGAGCGAACCATCCGGTATTTGTTTGCCCTCGGTGATCAATGCACCTGCGCCGATCAGGCAGTTACGTCCGATCACCGCGCCGTTCAGGATGACCGCCTGAATCCCGATCAAGCTGCCGTCGCCAATCGTGCAGCCGTGCAGCATCACCTGATGGCCAATAGTGACATTGCGTCCGATCGTCAGCGGCACGCCGGGATCGGTGTGCAGCACGCAACTCTCCTGAACGTTGCTGTCGTCGCCCACTTCGATCGGCTCGTTGTCGCCTCGCAGCGTGGCGTACGGCCAGATGCTGACTCGGGCGCCAAGAATCACGGTGCCGATGAGGGTCGCGGTATCGAACACATACGCGCTCGGATCGATGCGCGGAATGCGCGCGCCTAGTTGATAAATAGCCATAGGCACAAGTTTAGCGGCGACGCGCGATACCGTTCGTCGGCTCGATGCGGTCCCACTGAACTTGATCCCGAAGCAGGGCACATTGCGCTGTGGATTAGCTCAAGCGCGCGACGCTCTGAAGTGGTATCGAAGCGAGCGCAGGCGCCCGGTACAGTGCGCCATCATCAGGAGGCGGAATGAACTGGGTCACGTTGCTGAATGCGCCGGTGGGCGAACTGCTGTGGAGAAAGAAGCAGGATCTGCGCCGTCGCGAAGCGAGCAAGCCGCCCATCGGGGCAACGATCTGTTGCGCAGGTCTTCGAATGTCGGTGCAGGCGGGCTTGAGCGATGACCTGTGGGTGTGGCTGGTTGGGCTCGGCTGGCGTGAACTGGCGCCGGGCGAAAACCGGCTACAGTTGAAGCCTATCGCGACCACCCTGGTGACGCGTCTGTTTGACGCCCAGCCGGAAGAGCGCGAGCGGGTCCTGATGAATGCTATCCGTCAGGCCACGCGCCGCCCGAGTACCAAAGTGGCGGAGAGGGCGCCAGTTTCCTAGAAGGCGACGTTTCCTCTAGCAGGTTCTGGGGATTCGGCGCCGTACCGGCGCCGCTAAATTTCGCGGATAGCTGGAGGCTGTACCTTGGAGTTCGGTTTCGTTTCACTCGTCTGCGACCAGGTTCGCACGCTGCTCAGGATCAGGAGCGAGCGCGAGATCCCGGCGGCAGGGGCCAAGCCGCCCTTTGGTGCGAAGCTCTATTGCGGCGACATTCGGATGACCGTGCAGTCGGGAATGACCGACGTCTTGTGGCGTTGGCTGCTCGAGCAAGGCTGGCGCGAAGTTGTCGTGCGGCCCGATCGCCGTCGCTACAAAGACATCCCCACGACGTACGTGACCCACCTGATCGATGCGACCGGCGACGAGCAACGCGCGCGGATGATGGCGATTGCGATTGCCAATGCGCAGTATCGACCGACGATGACGCGCGATGGCCGTATCGTGCCGGTAAGACCGCAGCGCGAAAAGTCGGATCGCGACGCTTAGTCGGCCACCGACGTCTGCGAAGACACTTCCGCTCGCATTTTCTCGCGCTCGCGCAACACCCTGCGTTGGATTTTGCCCGTGGTCGTCATCGGTAGCTGGTCGATGAATTCGATTTCCTTTGGATACTCGTACGGGGCGAGTTTGCCGCGCACGTGCAGTTGCAACTCCTCGACCAGCGCTGCCGACTGCTGATAGCCTGCTGACAGCACGACGAACGCTTTGACCAGCGCTCCGCGCTCCGCATCGGGCTTCGGAACCACCGCGGCATTTGCAACCGCCGGATGCTTGACCAGACAATTCTCGATCTCACTCGGTCCGATGCGATAACCGGCCGCCTTGAACATGTCGTCGGCACGGCCCTGGTACCACAGGTATCCGTCGCGATCCGCGCTCGCAAGGTCGCCCGTACGGCACCACTGACCGCTGAACTTGTCGCGGGTGGCGCTCGGATTGCGCCAGTACTGCAGGAAGAAGACCGGATCGAGATCGCCGTGGATATCGCGGCGGTGAATCGCGACTTCGCCGATATCACCGGTTTCGGCCGCCTTGCCGTCGTCATCGATGATCGCGATCCGGTGGCCGGGATACGGGCGGCCCATGCTGCCGGCGCGTGCCGGCCACTTTGCCTGCGAGTTGCCGACGATGTAATTCATTTCGGTCTGGCCGAACATCTCGTTGACCGTGACGCCGAGCGCTTCGCGGCACCAGTCGAACACCGTTTGACCGACCGCTTCGCCCGCGCTCATCATCGACCTCAGCCTGAGCCGAAAATAGGTGCGCGGATCGGCGACTGCTTTCATCATCATCTTCAAAGCGGTCGGGAATAGGAATGCGTTGGTCACCCGATGTCGCTCCATCAGCTCGAACGCTCGCTCGGGCGTGAACCGGCCGCGATGCCCGACGATTGGAAACCCGAAATACAGCGTCGGCAACAGCGCATCCATAAGCCCGCCGGTCCAGGCCCAGTCCGCGGGCGACCAGAACACATCGTCCGGCTGCGGAAACCAGTCTTGTGAAGCAACGAAGCCCGGCAGATTGCCGATTAGCGCGCGATGCGGCATCAGCGCGCCCTTCGGCGGCCCGGTGGTGCCACTGGTGTAGATCAACAGCGCCGGTTCGTCAGCCAGCGTAACGACCGGCGAGAAACTGTCGGGTTGCTTTGCGAGCAAGGCACTCCAGGAGTGCCATGTCGAATCACCGCCGGATTCCCCACCGACGACGATCCGATGGCGCAACCCTGGACAGCGCGCGCGGATTTCCTCTACCGCCGCCATTGCTGACGAATCGATGATGGCCACCGCTGCATCGCTGTTCTGCAGCCGATACTCCAGCGCATCCGGGCCAAAGAGCAGCGACAACGGCATCGCGACGGCCCCCATCTGATAGGCAGCGATATGTGCGACGGCGGTTTCCGGTCGTTGCGGCAGCACGATCGCGACCCGATCGCCGCGCTGGACCCTCATCGCTTTCAGCGCATTCGACAATCGATTGGCGTCGGCCTGCAGTGCGGCGTAGGTAAACGAGGCTGTCGAGCCCGAATCGTCCTCGTAGTGCAGGGCGATCCGTGTGGTTTCCGGTGCCCACCGGCGGCAGCACACCTCCGCGATGTTGAACTCGCGGGGCACGTTCCAGCGAAAGGTGTCGTACAGCGCGCGGTACTGGTCGCGCATCAGCGTCTCCGAAGCCAATTCCTATAATCGCCGAACACTCGCATGGGAGCAATCGCCGCGCGCAAATGAAACCGTCTTCTTCGCGATTTATCGACATCCGCGGTCTGCGCTATCACATTCGCGAGTGGGGAAATCCTCGGGCCAGTGCCGCGCATACCTGGGTGATGCTGCACGGCTGGATGGATGTCTCGGCATCATTTCAGTTCGTCGTTGATCAGCTGGCCAGCGACTGGCGAGTCGTCGCGCCCGATTGGCGCGGATTCGGACTGTCCGATCGCGCTCAGGCCGACTGCTACTGGTATCCGGACTACCTGGCCGACCTCGAATTCATTCTCGATGCGGTCATCGGCAACGATCCTGCATGGCTGATTGGCCACAGCATGGGCGGCAACATCGCACTCGTATACTCCGGCGTGCGACCAGAGAGAGTGAGAGGCGTCGTCAATCTCGAAGGGTTCGGTCTGCGCGCGACGCAGCCCGAGCAAGCTCCCGCGCGATTTGCGCAATGGTTCGACGAATTGAAGACCGGCCGCATGGTGCGGGACTACGCATCGCGAGCAGAGGTCGCGGCGCGCTTGATGAAAAACAACGCGCGTCTCTCGGCCGAACGCGCGGCATTTCTGGCCGAGCACTGGGCTTTGCCCAACGCGCTGGGGCGCTGGGCCGTCGCCGGTGATCCGGCACACCGTATCGTCAATCCGACGCTGTACCGAATCGAGGAGGTGCTCGCATGCTGGCGCCGCGTCGAATGCCCGGTGCTATGGGTGCGCGCTGCCCAGACCGACGTTTATCGCCACGTCGGTGCAGATCGCGATGCAGCCCTGCGCGAGATCGACAGCCGGATGGCGGTGCTGCGTGATGTCGAGAGTGCGGTGATCGATGATGCGGGCCACATGCTGCATCATGACCAGCCTGACGAAGTGGCGCGGTTGGTCCAAGACTTTGCTCGCCGCCGGGCGTAGGTCGCGCCGCTCTAGAATGCGGCATGCCCGATCCAAGCGGCAGCGTGCACGCAATCCGCGCCGACCTGCATTCGCACTCGATTTTCTCCGACGGCACCATGGCGCCGGGCGAACTCGTGCGGCGCGCGTCCGCACAGGGTGTCGAGCTTTATGCGCTCACCGATCACGACGAGGTTGCGGGCCTGCCTGAGGCACGGAGCGCTTCCGCCGAGTGCGAGCTGGCGTTTGTTCCAGGAGTTGAAGTTTCGGTGACGTGGGGCGGCAAGACGCTGCACATCGTTGGTTTGAACGTCGACGCCGAATCGACCACCCTGCAGCAGGGCCTTGCGAGCGTCCGCGCCGGTCGAACCCGACGTGCGCAGCAAATCTCTGCCGGGCTCGCTGCGGTCGGCATTCCCGATGCGCTCGAAGGAGCGATGCGGCACGCAGAGAACCCGACGCTGATCGGCCGCACTCACTTTGCGCGCTTCCTGGTCGAGCGGGGCGTGTGCCGCGATGTGCGCGAAGTGTTCAAGCGCTATCTGGTCGAAAGTAAGCCGGGCTATGTGCCGCACCGCTGGGCGACTCTGGCGGAAGCGGTCACCATCATCGATGCAGCCGGCGGGGTTGCGGTGCTGGCACATCCGGCGCGGTACCGGCTCGACACACTGGCGCTACGTGCGTTGCTCGAGGAGTTTCGCG
>JBDUCU010000243.1:0-2864 GCA_040003315.1 Burkholderiaceae bacterium
CGTACCTGTCGCGCTTTCTTGTCGACAAGGGTTACAAGGTGTTCGGTATCGTCGCGCGGCGGGGCACCGACACGTCGTGGCGCCTGCACGATCTGGGCGTTGCCGACTTAGTGACCGTGATCCACGGCGATCTTACCGACATGGCATCGCTGTGCCGAGCGGTCGAGACGGCGCAGCCGGACGAGCTCTACAACCTGGCGGCGCAAAGCTTCGTCGGCACCTCGTGGCAACAGCCGGCGATGACCGCGCAGGTGAACGGCGTCGGCGTCGTCAACATGCTCGAAGCGCTCCGCCGCATGGGATGCAATGCCAGATTCTACCAAGCGTCGACCAGCGAGATGTTCGGGCTGGTCCAGGCCGCGTCACAGTCCGAGACGACGCCGTTCTACCCGCGCAGCCCGTACGGCGTGGCCAAGCTTTTCGGCCACTGGATTACGGTCAATTATCGCGAGAGCTTCGGCATGCACGCGTCGAGCGGCATTCTTTTCAACCACGAATCGCCACTGCGCGGTATCGAATTCGTCACCCGAAAGGTTACCGACGCGGTTGCGCGCATCAAGCTCGGAAAGCAGACCGAGCTGCGCCTGGGCAACATCGACTCCAAACGAGACTGGGGCTTTGCGGGAGATTACGTCGAGGCAATGTGGCTGATGTTGCAGCAGGACAAAGCCGACGATTATGTGATCGCGACAGGCGTGAACACGACGGTGCGCGACATGTGCGAGATCGCTTTCAGCCATGTGGGCCTGGACTACGAGCGGCATGTTGTCATCGATCCCAAGTTCTTTCGTCCTGCCGACGTCGACCTGCTTCTCGGCAATCCCGCAAAGGCGAAAGCGGTTCTGGGGTGGCAGCCGAAGACCGGTGTCTCGGAACTGATCAAGATGATGGTGGACGCTGATATGCGTCGCGTCGGACGCGAGTAGCGCATTGCTCGATCGCAAACGGACGACGCTCGGCAAGGCATCTGCAGTGTTGGTTGTTCGGAATTCCGCGCTGGCACGTGGCTGAAGCGTCATCACGGGAGGAACGCCCTCGCGGCGGTGTCGGTGCCCATCGCGTATTCCTCGAATGCACGAGCACGCACGCGGGGCGCTACAACACCGGCATTCAGCGCGCTGTGCGCAATCTGGTGAAGGCGTCGATGGCCATGGATGGGCCCTGGACTTGCGTTCCGGTTGTCTATAACGGACGCTATCTCGAGCCGATCGAAGGTCTCACTGAGCCAAACGAAGGACCCGGCCACGTTGAGCCGCGGACGAACCTGGTCGATCGGCTGCGCCGAAGTTTTCATCGTGCGCGGCACGCCGTTACCCGGGTGATTCCGTTGGTCAGACTCCGTAAAGCCTTGCATTCGCAGGGAGTTGAATACGGGCTGCGCCGCGTGGTCTACACCGCGCAGAACGCAAGACGGTGGGTACGCTCCTTCCGCGCCGAAGCGGGGCCCCGCGCCGATTTTCGGACCGGCGACACGCTTGTATTGCTCGACTCGACCTGGAACGTCGACATTACGAGAGAGCTTCGCCGAGCGCGCGCCGCCGGCGCCGCAGTGTGGGTCGTCGTCAACGACCTCATACCAATCGAATACCCTGAGCTCGCGCCGGAAGGAACGCCGATCTTGGTCGACCGGTGGTTGCGGCGCACCGTCCGCTGCGCCTCGGGTCTGCTCGGCATTTCCCGGACCGTCGCCGACGGCTTGCGCGCCCATTTGTCACGGACAGGCTTGGCCGGAACCGGATCGACCTCAGCGTTGCACATCGATCATTTCTATCTCGGTGCCGGGCTGGACCGCATCGTCGTCGAGACACACGCGCTCGATGCCGTGACCGATGCATTTGAACGCGAGACAGGCAGCATCTACGTCGTTGTGGGAACCGTCGAACCGAGGAAGAACCACTCGCGAATCCTGGATACCTTCGACGGTCTCTGGTCCAAGGGCGCTACAGTGAGTCTTTTCATCTTCGGCAGGCTAGGCTGGCGGTCGGAAGAACTTGCGCGGCGCATTCGCGGGCATGCGCAGTTCGGGCGGCGGCTTGTCTGGTTCGAGTCCGGAACTGACGCCGAGCTCGACTACGCATACCGGCATGCGTCGGCATTGATCTTTGCGTCGGAGTGTGAAGGCTTCGGTTTGCCTTTGGTCGAGGCGATGCAGTATGGGCTGCCGGTATTGGCCAGCGATATCGCTGTATTCCGGGAGATCGGCGCGGACTACCCGCACTACTTTGATCCACACGACGAGCGCGCATTGCACGACGCGATCTGCCGTTTCGAATCCGTCGTGGCCCGCTCAGGGGCTCGCATTCCGCGGCACTGGCTATCGTGGCCGGACAGTGCGCGAATGCTGCTCGAAAAGGTTACCGCTCAAGCGGCGAGCTAATGTGAGCTCGGCAAATCGTGATCAGAAACACGGGCTCAGCGTGCGCAGAATTTGAGCCGCGATCGCTTCTTCCTGGGGCGAGCCGGCGAGTTCGATGTCCGCAAGGGCGGCCGCAACCTCGCGATAAAGCGCATCTTCGATGATCCGGCGCCGCGAGCGCTCGCCCGCAAGCTCGGTAAGGATTCCGACATAGCGCCCGATGACCGTGGCGAAGTCGAGCTCGGTCGAGGCATAGCGCCGAGTGGATTCCGCAAGCGAATAGAGCGCCTCGCGATTTGCGTCGAGCCGCGCAAGATGAGTCACGAGTGTATCGACAGCACTCGGCCCGGCGGGGACCTTCAACACGAAGTCGGGCAGCTCTGCGTACCAGCCGGTGTCGGTAACGATGACCGGCGTGCCCAGTTGGATTGCCTGGGTGACCACTGCCGATGCTTCACCCATCGTCGGGTCACGCAGGTTGACGCACAAGTCCACGCCGGCAATTTCG
>JBDUCU010000111.1:0-9587 GCA_040003315.1 Burkholderiaceae bacterium
TGGGCGGGGCGCCGATTACGCCAAGCGCGGAATCAATGATCACCGAGTAGGCATCGTGGCTGTCGCCCGACCAGTTCATCGTGGTGCCCGCGACATCGTATTTCTTCAGATTCCAGATCGACGGAATGTCGCCGGGCCCGAAACTCTGGTCCATCGGCAGATTCAGCATGAAGTACTTCGTCAAGTTCATTGAATCGTCGCGACCGCGGCCCCAGTCGGGAAAATCCTTGTGATAGATCCAGGCGAACTGCTTCTCGCGCTCGATCAGCCGCTTCTTCGTCATTGGAATGATCAGGAAGCGGTACGCCAGTGCCTCGTCGAGTGGCAGATCGGTGACGAGATTGATCTCGCTCATCAGAATGTCGGAATTGAAGCGCGGATCCTTCGCGCAGTCGACCAGGAAACGGAAAAACGCTTCGAGGTTTAGCGTGTGGCCAGGCCCCGCGTTCAGAAACACGGGGTTCTCGTTCGGTGCCGCGCGATAGTTGGTGGTGTGACACGCGGCGCAATTGTTGCCAACGCGCGGAAACCCAATCGTTTTCTTTGCGAAGCCGATAGGAAGCTCTTTGCCTTGCTCCCACGACACGCCGAGCGAGGCATAGCCTCCGGGCCCGGGCAACTTCTCCGGAAAAATCCGCGGCAACACATAGAAAATCCAGTAGGGAATGCCGGCGTCGCGCTCGCCGCCGATCGAGCCGTAGCGAAATCGCATGTCCGGCGTCGCCGTCACCCACGCCTCCTGCGGTTCTTCGCGGAAAAACTTGTACCAACCGTAGTAACCGAACACGATGCCGAGTATCAACAGCACGGCGAAGATCTTGTGCCAGTTCCAGCCCGACTTTTTTGTTGCCATTTCGCCCGGCTCCTAGAACGTCTTCATGAACTCGACCACGGCGTTCTTGTCGGCCGCGCTTAACTCGGTACCGTAGCGCCTGCCTTCATGGCCGACATTCGAATTGCCCGGCTTGGCCGTGTCGTACAACGCAAACTTTCGCGCGCCCTGCTCGGCGCGATCGGACACGAAGCCGAGGTTGCGTGCGTCGTAGACATCATTGCCTCGATAAAACGATTGCGGACGCTTGGACGCCGGCTCGAGTAACGCGCGCAACGTCGGCACCGAACCGTTATGCAGATAGGGCGCGCGCAGCCAAACCCCATCGAGCGGCATGTTGGCGTAACCGAACGTCTTGCGGTAATGGCAGTACCGATGCGGATAACCCGCATAGACCGTCCCGAGCTGCACCGCCAGCTCGTAGGAGAACGAGTCGAGCCGATGGGGGTCGGTGCCGATATTTTCGATACGGGTGACCTTGCCGACCTGCGGCCCGTATACATCGTCTTCGGCGGCGCTGGCGTCGACGCATTCGCGCGGCTGAGTTCCGGCGGGGGCACCAAACGTTCGGCCGTCCGCACCGTGGCAACCGGCGCAGTATTCGGTGTAGAGCAACCGCCCGCGAGCCGACTGTGCAGCATCGATCGGATACGGATACTTCGGCGGCTCTGCGGTGAGCAACCATTGCTCAAGGCGGCCAATGGCGGCGAGGTCGATCGTCGGCGGCGTCGTGCCGGTCCCGAACGCTGCGTTCTTGTTGCGCTCTTCGGACATGATGTTGTTGCCGTCCCAGTGCAGCTGCATCCCCTGCCGGCGTCCCTGCAGCCAGATCGACGGGAAATCGACCGCTGCGTTGCGCTCACCCGCCGGGATCTTGTCGAGCGGGAAATTGAACAGCACCTTGTTCGGATTAAACGTGTCGGTTCGGCCCGGTCCCCAGTCGGTGTCCTGCAGCAACGGACCGAGTCGGCCGTACAACAGCATCAATCGCTCGCGCATCAAAGCCACGGCGACTGGATACACCAGGTACCGGTCGAGCAGACCGAGCTTCTCTCCTTTGGCAGCCATCATCCGATCGATCTCGGGCACGATGTAATCGGTTGCGAATTTCGGATCGCGCCCGCAGTCGAACACAAACTTCTGAAAGCCGAACAGGTTGAACGTATTGGCCGGCATCCCGAGCACGATGCGCGCTTTCGACTCGGGCGTGTCGCGCACCGTGCTGACGTGGCAGACCGCGCAATTGAGAAACGTGCGGTCTATTCCCTGGTAGTTGCGCATCGACATGCCGATCGGCAGATCCTTGCCGTCTTCGAACACAAAGCCGAGCGACGCATACCCGCCGGGCAGATGCTGCGCGCACACTTGCGGCATCGCCTTGAAGATCCAGTACGGAAACCCGGAAACGCGCTCGCCGCCGGTCGATCCGTACTTGAAGTGTTCTTCCACCGCGGCGTATTCGACCGCGCGGTCGCTGCCGAACCGATGTGCCAGCACGATGGCCACGATCAGAGCGATCGCGGTGGGCATTGCAAGCAACAGCATGATGACGCGCACCCAGCGATGGCGATACAGATGAGTCAGCCAGCCCTTTTTGCGAGGTTCATCAAACGGCTCGTTCACAAACGTGGCTCCTTCGCTACAGATTGGCAGGCAAGCACGGTCGCAGGCTTTCGTACCCGCGTCCGACCATCGCAGCCAGATCGGGCGCCTGGCCGGTCTCGGCGCGTAGCCACTCAGCAACGGTTGCCTGCAGACTCCGCACTGACGGATCGGGCGAGACCTGAATCGATGGGCTGCCCCCGTGCGACGCGCGCGGCGGCGGCATCGGCACCTTCGCGCGCAAATCAACCAGCGACTGCCACATCGAAAGGCGCGCGAAAATGCGCGGCGCGCATTGCGCGAGGCTTGTGCTGACGCGCTGCATGTCACCCGCGAGAAAATTGGGCGGCGAACGCTCCGCCGTTCGATGACACGCGCCGCAGGGCGCAATGAATGCCGTCGCCTGCGGCGGTACGACTGCGGCCGTGATCGCATCGTTGATCGCGGGTGATGTTGGACGCGGCGCGCAGCATGCATGAACGGGCAATCCCAGCGCCGTTCTAAGCCGCGCGCGAGTGAAGGGCGCATCGTCCCAAGCGGTTGTCGCCAACGCGGCTCGAACCGGCGCAAAGTCGGCGACGACGGTGACTCTGGCCAAGCCCGCTGCTCCCCTCCTTGGAAGTTCGATCCGTTCGATGGCATCGCCGGCCGCGGTGCGCGCTCTCCGGCCCGCACGCGTCACGCTTCCATCGCGCAGCTGCAGCCGCGTCAGTTCCTTGCCTGCGAGTGTCAGACGATCGATCGCTTCGCTCGTCCCGCGCAGGCTCACTTCGCCTACGCAGTAATGGCGCTCGCGATGCGCCTCGCAGCGTGCGGTGTATGTCCGCCGCGCTGCGGACCGCGCACGGCGCGTCAGCGCCGCGTCGAGATCGCGCACATCGGCTTCGGTCAACAGCGACGCGAGGCCCGCAATGAACCGGGGACCCAGCAGCGGATCGTCGCTGGTCCAAATGTCGATCGGTACCCGCGGCGCAAGCGCTTCGAATGCAGCACCGACATCGCTCTGGCGGGCGGCGGATCCGTCGCCCGCATTTGCCAGCGGGTCGCGATTCGGGAGGTCAGGATTCGGAATCGCTACACCATCGGGCCAGCGCGCTGCGAAGCGCGCGGAAAGCGTCGGTGTCGCCTCGAATCCCTGCTGCTGCGACAGTCGGTATTGCAACGCCGCCTCTACCGCCTGTCGACGGCACGCCGTATCGCACGCATCGCGCCAGATCCGCTGGATCACCGCGAACAGATTGGCTCGGTCGGTCGAATCATCGATCGCATTCGGCAGATCGACGCCGCGGCGAATCGCGACGCCGTACACCTGCTCCCGCGTGCGACCGTCGCTCGAAGCGAGGCGAGCTGCAATGCGCGGATTGGCATTGGTCTCGTCCCACTGTTGACGCGGAAAAATAGGCCCATGGTTTTGATGACAGGCCGTGCAGACCGCTCGACTCGCATAAACGGTTTCCGGCTTGGCCTGCGCGCGGTAATTGCGCACCAGCTGAAACTCGAACCGTGCAGCCGCCTCGTTGTAGCTGATGACTTCGACGACTGCCGCTCGTTCCTGATAACCGAGGTAGATGCGATCCTTCGCGAAAAGATGTCCGTCGCCCTCTGACGTGACGGCCGCAATAACCCGTGGAAACAAGAAGAAATCGGGCGCAGCCGCGAGTCGCTGCAGTGAACGTCCCAGCGGTATCAATACCGAAGTCACGCAACGGCCCGGCTGGCAGCCGGCATCGCGCTCGATCTTACGCACCAGCGCATCGAACGGAAACGGCACCCCGTCTGCGGTGATCTCGTCGAACAGCGATTGACCGACCGACGCGCGATGCGAACCCGGATCCGCCGGATCGACTGCCCACACCGGTACCGCGCTGACGCCAGTCGGCACCAGGCACACGCTACCTGCCAACACAGCCGCCGCCATTGCCCGCTTCCACATCGCACATGCCCGCCGGCCTACTGCGACGTCGTCGCGGTCAAGATGGGCCGCTGCTGAGTGCCCTGCCAGCAGTCTTCGTTGACCTGCCCGCCCTTGGTAAATGCCGCCCCGTCACGCTCGGCAATTTCCTTTTTGTACAGCGTGAAGTTCAGAAGAAAGATTTTGCCGATATACGCGCGCCCCAGATAGAAGCCGGGCCGCACCATCCGGATTTCATCACGCACCTGAAGGCCGCGGCGGCCCGCCAGAAAATCCGGGCGCTCGCGATAACCCGGAATCTCGTCGGTGTAGAAATAATCGATGATCACCGATTCGCGGCGCGAGTCGAGCAGGCTCTGACCGCAGTACAGGCGCGCCGGGAACATCAGCCACTGGTCCTTGCCGTTGACGTTCACCTTTGGGATCGTCGATAGGTCGCCGTCGATCAGCGGCTGCAGCAACGACGTGTCGTCGATCCGGTTTCTCAGAACGCGTTCATCGCGGTAGAACACTTTGCCGCGCCACAAATGCTTGCCCACCAGCTCCACCTTGGCGCTGCCTACACTGGCCAGGAGTCCTGACAGGCCGCCAATGATCTCCCGAATCCGACGCTCACCGGATATTCCTATTGGGAAGAACAAGTCGCCGTCGAACGCGCCGTCAGGAATTGGGCCCGCCGTCAGCCGTGCATAGATCTGATCAATCTGCTCCTGGTCATAGGCTTTCAGCGCGCCGGGGGTCAGCTGCGCGAGATCGCTGCGCGCCAGCGGAAGCTCGTGCTCGACACGCGCAAAGTCAGGCTTCGAGGCGTACCCCGCTTGATAGGGGCCAAACTTGATCCCGGCTGGCGGCGTCTCGCTGCAACCCTGCAACAGAGCGCTCGCAGCTACGACGGCGCCCAGCAGCAACGCGCAATGATTTTGAAACAAGGCGACGCCCTTCATAGTGTGGCCAAGAAAGCGATCAGCGCATTCTTGTCGGCTTCGGGCAGGTCTTCACCGAAGCGATGGCCGGTGTTCTCGATATCCGCCGTGCATGAGCTGTAGGTCTGCACCAGGCGCGGATAACGCTTGACCGCATCGACCAGTTGTTCGGGGTCTTTGGCGATGTCGCCGGTCACTGCGCGCAGATCGGAGGCGATGCGTTTACCGTCGGCTTCGCCCAGCTGCTTGACGAGCCTGGCGTCAAGCTCTTCGGGATGCAGCTTGGCCTGGATCAGGTCGTTGGCGAAAGCCTTGTGCTGGAAGCTCGCCATGCCCCCAACCGGTGTGCCCGCGGGAAGAACCAGTGCGAATCCAAGGATCTGCTTTTCCTCCTTTCCGTCCCAGCTGCGCGGTCCGAGTGCGATGCGAACGTCCCTGTCAAAGCGTGACAGCTTCGGGGTGCGCTTGCCGGGGCTCAGCAGCTCGTCCATCGACGCAACGTACAACTTGAAGCGGCCGTCGACGCTGGGGTCATAGGCCCAGCACGCCGGTGCCTTGTCGGGCGGCAACGTGTTCTTGTTTTCGTCGACGTACGGCGAGCGGTAGAACTGATTGGCCTTGTTTGTGGGCTGACCGCAGAGTTCCGGACCGATCGCGTTGTTATGCGTGAAGGGCGCATGCGCCCACACCGACAACAGCGAGATATTGCGATACGCACCGCGGCCGCCATCGTGCGGCTCGGTGATATTCGGATCGGTTGCGCGCTGGCGCAACGTTTCCGAACCGTATTCCTGCCAGATGTGACCGGGCACGTGGTTCGAGTGAAGCGCGCGGCAGCGGTTCGTTCCGACCTCGGTAGCCAGAGTCGCGCGGTCCGAGCCCAGCCAATCGGCCCTCAAGCCGTCGGCGCGGACAGCCGTGAAATCGCGATTCTTGAATGTGTTTTCCGGCGTCTCCGCGATCGACGAATGACACCGCGCGCAGGTTGCCGCGAACACTGCGCGACCGCGCGATACCGCGTCGGCACCGAATTGCCGATTGAGATCGCGCTGCAGATCGGCGCTGGTGTAACTCGTTTTCGGATCTATCGACTGTCTAAGGCGCGCGCGAGCGACTGCGAGGTCGGTCGCATCGGTTTCCTTCGACATCAGGAACGCAAGGATGTTGGGCAGCCGATCTTCAATCGCGCGAAAGTTCGGGCAGTCGCGCCGACACTGACCAATGTCGAACGGTGTCTGCCCATAATTGCGCTGCGTCGGATCGAGCTGGCGCAGATCGGTCAGGTGATTGACCCAGCACTGCTCGGAGCACGAGCCGATGTTGAAGTAGACGCGCTGGATCGCTTCGAGGGCGCCGATCGAATCTTCGCCGCCTTTGAGGATGTGATGCACGGTCTCGGTTGCGGTCCCGCGTTGCCAGCACTTGTTGTCCCGTCCCGGCTCGCACCAGCACGCGGCGTCGTCCTTGGTGCAGCTCGCGACCTTGCGCCAGCGCGTGACCTTTTCGCCCTCAAATGTCGGCCGCACTTTGGTATTGATGATTGCGTTCATCGTGCCAGGGTTGTGCACCTGGTCGGTCGCAATCGCCGACGTATCCGAAGTGCCTGGCCGCGCATGCGCGAACATCTGCGCTTCGAGCGTGTCGCCCGACATGCCGGACGTCAGGATTTCTGATACGCGCGAGTACTGATTGCCCAGACCCCCTTTCAGGTTCTCCCACAGCGGATTGGCAGGATCCTTTGGAGGATTCAGTGGATCGAACGAGATATGGCACGAGCCGCAGGTCGTGCCGATCAGGAACGGCGGCTCGATCGAACCATCGGCCAGGCGATTCAGTGTCGAATCGCTCGAGTTGGGGTCTTTCGAAAGCGTGCCTCGATACCCCTCCCAGCTCGCTAGAGAGCCGTTAATCTTGACCCAGCGCGCCTTGTCGAAGCGCGGATTGGGAAACTTGCGGTAACCCAGTGCGCCGGTCGAAGTACCGAACGCGAGATCGCACGACGACTGCCGCTGGTCCTTCGCCTGGTTGTGAGGATCGGCCGGATCGGTCGGTGCCTCCTTGAAATTGCACGCCGGGTCGCGATAGCCGGCGCGTCCAACAAACTTCAGCAGCTCATCGTCTCCCGGGCACCAGTCGAATCCGTAAGTCTGTTCGAGAGAGGCTGCCGGACAATCCTTCGATCCCGGAACGCAGCAGCCGGGGTCATTGATGATGCCCCACGCCGCAAAGCGATCGCCGCGCTCGTTGGCGTTCAGCACGCGATACCAGTCGATCAGCACATTGACGCGCTGCTGAAAAACGTAGGTGTGAAAGCGCGAATTGCCCGCCGTGGCCTTGTACCAAATCTCGCGTCCGGCACGCTGGGACGGTGTCAACTGCGCTTCTCCGGCATAAAAGCCGGGATGATCGAGCTCGGGATGATCGAGCGGAGCTGGAGCTGCAACCGGTGCGGTCGCCGCCGCGGGGACGTCAACCGCCGGTGCCTGCGCAACGACCGAAGGGACCCGCGCGCTTTTCGAAATGGCGGCTACGCCGATCGCTGAGCCGATTGCAATGAGCGCGACCACGCACGCTAACCGTTTCATTCGCCAATCCCCCCGTCGATGTTTCGAAGCCCGCACACATGTCTGTGGTCGGCGTCGAGGGCGCAGAATAATCCGGCAGTGGCGCAGAGGAAATAATAGTTTTGCGGCACCCGGCGCATGAAAATCCGCTCGACATTGCGCGCGCGATCCGATAACTATCGATGACAATCGCGCAGCGGCGCAGGCGTGATCAACCGGTACGGAGTCCAGCATGCGAGGAATTTTCATCAGCTATCGCAGGGAAGACGCAGAAGGTCAGGCAGGGCGCCTGTTTGACGACCTCAGCGCGCACTACGGCCGCGAGGCCGTCTTCATGGATGTTGCGGGAATCAAGAAGGGGCTGGACTTTCGACGCATCATCGACGAGCACGTGTCTTCGTGCGGAGTGCTGCTGGTCATCATCGGTAAGCGATGGCTCGATGCGGTCGACAGCAGCGGCAAGCGCCGACTCGATGAGATCAACGACTTCGTACGCTTGGAGACCGCGGCAGCCCTTAGAAGGGACATCCCGGTCGTGCCGGTGCTGGTCCAGGGCGCGCAAATGCCGCGCGCGGAAGATCTGCCCGACGGTCTGAAAGAGCTCGCATTTCGCAATGGCACCGAGCTCACGCACGCGCGCTGGGAGTCGGACGTCAAGCTGCTGATCGATGATCTAAGGCCGTACCTGGATTTACCCGATGTCATTACGCCACCGCCGCGTGCACCCGATACTCCGCCCCCACCGCCGATTGCTGTCGTAGACAACCGCAAGCCGCGACGCGGGGGCTGGGTGATGGCCGCAGCCGCCGTGTTGGTTGCCGCTGCGGCCGCGTTCAGTTACTTTGGCTCGAAGGATCGAATCGCGCGCGACGAAGCTGTGCGTCTTGCAGAAGAACGGGCAAAGACGGCCGAACAGCAGCGCAAGCAAGACGCCGCGGCGGCGGCCGAAAGAGCGGAGGAACAACGCAAACGGGACCGGGCGACCGCAGCGAAACCACCGAAGACCGATTCGTATCGAACCGCTGCCGCCGAACAGCGTGTACCGGTTTCGATTCTCAAGATTGCCGGCGTCTGGCGCGACAGCACGGCGCCGAGCAATGGCTCGCGGATCGCGCAGGATGGCAATAACTTTCAGTTCACGCGTTGGGGCGTCCTATCGAATGGAATTCAATTCCAGTCGTCGGGCGGCGGGACGATCGCCGGGCAACGAGTGACGAATACGTTTCGAACGATCTACCAGACCGGCGCCACATCAGCGGGAGGTTGCGCGGGCACCATCTCGCCCGACGCCACCCGCATGGACGTCAGCTGCACCGATTCGCTGCTAGGTCCGTTCGCTGTCACGCTGGTGCGTTGAGGTTGCGATGGGCTCGCCCAAGCGCAGCAACGCCACCACCGCCTGGTCCAGCGCTTGGCGCTCACGCCGCCAATGTTCCTGTTGCGCAGCGTCCGGCGCCGCGGCGTCGATCACCTTCTGATGAAAACGCAATACGGTCCGATTGTCTTAAGTGCCCGGCCAGGTCGTATTGCGAATCCTTGGCGCGCTCTCCGCTTGCGACCAATTTTCGCGAACCGTGGATAGGAATTTCAAACGCCCTTTTCGCGGCGGATGGTCCGGCCACGCACGGCAGCCTTGCTTCTTGGCCGCGAGGGCTCGAGCGGCGTGCCCTACTTCAGCGGATCCGCCGGCATCAGCAGAGTGATCCTCGGCCGGCCGGCGACGTAGGCGGTGCAGGCGCTCTCGCCAGCGAACT
>JBDUCU010000244.1:0-2860 GCA_040003315.1 Burkholderiaceae bacterium
TTCACCCATCGTCGGGTCACGCAGGTTGACGCACAAGTCCACGCCGGCAATTTCGGAGAGGAACGTTGCGTGCTCGAGGTGGCCACGTAGCTGCACGACCGAGCTCAATCCCAGCGCGCCGATTTGGTCGACGAGCTCGCCCATCGTAGCGCCTGCCGTGCCGCAGATATCGAGCCGGATGTCGACGCCGCGGCGGCGCAGCTCGGCCATCGCGGCAAGGATCTGGTCGACTCGCTTGTGCGGCTCGACCCGGCCGAATATGCCAATCCGGAGCGGACGGCCGGGTGGGCGCGGCGCGCGTGGCGTTGGCGGATCCAGCGGGTAGCTCTGGGGAAGGCAATAGCCGCGCAACGCCGGCATGCGTTGGTTGATCGTGCGCAGTGCGCTTGGGGAGTGAACCAGGACGGCATCGGCAAACTGAAGGTAGGGTTCGAATAAGGGGATCGCAGTGACTGCAGCGTTCGACCACGGCGGAGCGCCGAGCTCGACCAGGCGATTGCAGGCGTGGGACACGGCAGGTCCGTACCAGAATTCGAGATCGTCCCAATAACCTCCGTAGCCGGCGGCCAATGTGCGATCCACATGAAGGTGATGCAAAACCGGATCGTGCATATGAACAAGCCCGCCCAGCCGCGCCAGCGCGCTAGGCTGGAAGGCATGAAACGCCACGTTGTTGCCAAGCTGAAACACCGGGAACGCTTCACCCGCGGGAAGAGATCCTGAATCTGCGGTCATGACATGAATTGCGCAGCCTTCGAGCGGTGCTGGCGAGGTCGCCGCGGTAAAGACTTCCAACTCCAAGTTATGTGCGAGAAGCCCTTCGGCAAGCCGATACGCGTAATCGGCAATGCCGCTTCGTTGCGGTGGCCAGGGTGTGAATAGAGCGACTTTCACAAATACGGTGTGACGAGCTCGTCGACGACGTGCTCCCAGCTCAAGGTGCGCGCAAAAGAAGCGCCCGAGCGGCCCAGCGCGGCCAATTGGTCGTCGTTTTGTCGATACGCATCCTGCAGCGCAGCGGCAATCGCGGCGGGCTTCGGTTCGACCACCCAGCCGCCCGCCGTGCGCGCGACGATCCGCGCCGCCTCGCCGCTGTCGCTGCAGGTGATCACCGGCTTTTCGGCAAGAAATGCCTCGATCGTGGCATAACCATAATCCTCGTCGTAGGGGCCGTAAAACGCCGCGCGGGCGTGTCCTAGCGCATCGATCAGCTCGTTTTCGGGGACGTAACCAGCCAGGCGGCAGCGTTGTCCCAAGCCCAGGCGCTCGATCTGCAGGTGCAGCTCGGCTTCTTCCGGCCCGGCGCCATAGATCACGACGTTGGCTTCTGTAGCAAGCTTTGTCGCGTCGAGCAACAGCGACACTCGTTTGCTCGCATCCAGGCGTCCAAAACAGATCACGCTGTCGGAGTAAGGACCAGCGTGAATCCGCTCCTGCATCAGCGACGGCGGCCAAAGCGGAACGCTCAGCAACTGGTTGTAATGCAGGAGCCGCTCGGAAACCGTTTCGGAGATTGCAAAGCGGCCGACGCACTCGCCTATGAATTTCTGATCCAGGGCACGGAGCTTCTTTCGCGCAGCCTGTTCCAGGTCGGTCAGTTGCGGCTGATCGTAGACGGTGCCGGAAAGATCGTAGGCCTGTCGATACTGATGCACGAGCCACAGAACTTTATTGGGGTGACGCACCGCGTAGCTCGGGAATTTGGTCGCGATGACTAGGTCGACTCTTTCACCGTTGACTTCGGTAATGTCGATCAAGCGCCAGGTCATCATTTCGGTGATCAAACGCTGCTCCGGGTAATGTTTCATTGGTAACTGCACGAGATCGACCGCAACCTCCGGAACATAGCGCCTGATCGCCTGCACCAGACCCTCATTCAGATTTTCCGCGCCCCCTCGCGCGAACGGAACCTGCGCTCCGAGGACCAGCACGCGCTTGGTCATTTGCGAGCGATCAGCGCGTAGTCTTGCGGGCCGTTCATTACTCGCATGATTGCGGCTTCGTCGGTTCCGACCCCGCATCCGGCCTCAGGCTTGGCCGCGGGATCGGTCAGCGGGTGAAGCGGCAGAATCTCGACGCTTGCAAATCCCACGCATTTCGCCACAAACGCCAGCAAGGCACCGGGAAGGGGGTGGCGATGAGTCGGATCGAGATAGAAAAAGTTGGCCGCAATAAGGAGGTTGGCGGGATTCGGTGTCTCTAGAATCACCATTCCACCGGGGCTCAATGCGCGATGAATCTCGCGCAAGCAGTCGTACCATGCGGGCCATCCCAGATGTTCGATGACATGGAACCCGGTGACGATGCGCCAGTGCTCCGGCGGAGATTGCTCGAGAAACGCCACGAAATCGGCTTCGATGACGTGCAGGTTCTTGGCCCGGCAGGCGGCCGCCGCCAGTATCTGGTTCTGCTCAACGCCGATGGATTCGATCTCCGCCTCGCGCATCAACTCGAGCCACTCTCCACGTCCGCAACCGAGATCAAGAGCAGGCCCGGTCAACGCCGCGGTCCGGATCATCGGCAAGTAGACTCGCAGGCGATCCTTGATCAACTCAGGTGAACCGCGAAATTGATCGCCGAGCGCAGCGAAGAAGGCGTCCAGCTCGGCCGCGGATGCGACTGCGGTTTCGTTCTGCGGAAGTATTCCCTCGCGCTCTCCCGGTGCGGGGCCGGCCCGTCCACGCATCAGCAGCGCGCGGATGTAGTCGGCGAGCACCGCGGTTTCGCGCGACGCCATTTCGCTGCGCGTCAGCGTTGCCCGCAACGCTTGCAGCGCGTCGCGCAAAAGAATATTGGTGGCGCGCTGTTCCTGGGTCAGCAGGTTGTACACGCGCAGCGCAAGCGTTCGCACCGGCGGAAA
>JBDUCU010000245.1:0-2847 GCA_040003315.1 Burkholderiaceae bacterium
TGCTTGGGAAGCAGGCGGTGCTTCACGTCAGCGTGAATCCGGCAATACTTGGCGGCATAATCGTGAAGGTCGGCGACACTGTGATGGATGGATCGGTGCGACGCAGGCTGGCAACGCTGCGTTCCCGGATCGTGACGGGGGTCGTGTAGGGGGGCCTCTCACTTTCTACCCGGCTGCACACGGCATGAGGCATTGGGATCTTGCTCGAAGCGCTGCAGCAGGCGTGGAACGAGAGCGAGGGTGATTCCCGGTGCGCGAACCGTCACCGCTCGAATTCCAGCATCAGCGGGCCGCACATCAAAGCTCTCGGCCTGCCACATCGGATTTTGAGGGGTCGGCAAATAGGGTCTGAGCAGGCTCGCCGCCTGCTCACCGGAAAGGCAGCTCAATGAAAACGTCTGGGTCTCAACCGTTGGCGGCGGTGCCAACAGTCGTTTGAGCGAAGATGGGAGACTGCTCGCCAGCAATGCGGTACCGGCGACCAGCAGGATGATGACGACGGGCATCGCCCATCGGACAATGCGCGCGCGACGAGAGCGGATATACGCGCGTTCCGCCACCGACTCCGGCACGTGATGCGGCGCACTCGCGAGTACGAGCAGGTCTGACAAGCCTGCCTGGGCGGCCCGAAAAATCTCAACAGCGCGCGTGCACCTGTCGCACCCTGCCACGTGCGCTTCTATCTCGAGTGCTTTGTCGCCTGTGACATCGCCGACATCGAATCGCAATTCCGCGGCTCTGATATCAGCGGCCAGCAGGGCCTCCATGGATTCGCTGCAGGTCATGTTCCGTCCCTTGCGCCCGTCGTCGCCAGTGACGGATAGCGTGCGAGCAGGCGCGAACGCAGCGAGTGGCGTCCCTTGAACAGGTTTGCGCGCAAAGTCGAAGGATTCAGGTCGAGCATCGCGGCAGCCTGCGCGGGCGGGTAGCCCTGCAGGTCAACGAGATCGACAACAACGCGCTGACGTTCCGGGAGCTCCTGCCAGAATTCTCGTACGAGCGCGCCAAGCCGTTCGCGATCTACACGCCCGCCAGGATCCGTCTCATACACGAGTCGGTCCGGTGCTGCTTTGGGACCAGCCGCGAGAGCCGCACGGTGCCGCGCCTTTTTTCTCATCCGCGTTGCCGCACGGCGTGCAATGCGGTACAGCCAAACATGAAACGCACCCCCACCCTGATACTGATCGAGGCTTCTGAGGGCGAGCAGGAAGGCTTCCTGCACGACATCGTCGGCCTCATCGGCGTTCGCGGCGTACGCGAGAATCCAGCGGTGCACGCGGGGCTGCATGCGGCCGACCAGAAGTGTGAACGCCCGCTCGTCTCCGGCCCGCGTCTGTTCGACGAGCGAATCGATGGCGAGGGTTTCTGATTGCACAATCGCTATTTCGGTCGGCCCAGGCGAATTCAATGTCAAACCATTCTCGGTTGGCAGGCGGGGCGCGCGAAATAAGAGAGACACTGAATGCTGCCGGCGTTTACTCGCAATTTCTTCTCCGTGTCGGTAAACGTGTCGCAGCGTGGACGCCCCTCTCTGTCAGCTTCACGGATTCGAAATCAATCGACCGGATCGAACGACAGGAGGCAATCCCATGTTACGTTGGCATCCGCCACACGTTGCGACGCTTTCATTCATGCACTTCGCGCCAGCCGCGGCGCTGATTTTGGGGGCGTGCGCCGGTCAAAAGGCGGACGCAGCGTATACGCCCCGCGTCGCGCATCCGGCATACGTTGCCGGTGGCCCCGTTGTCTGCATTGACGAAGCGCACAACAACGCCCACACCGCCGACGGCCTCTATCGTCCCTTAGCCGAGCTCCTCGTGAAGGACGGCTTTCGCATCCGAAGGGTCAAGTCGAACCTTTTTCATGGCCTGTCTGATGAATGCAAGGTGTTCGTAAGCGTCAACGCCGCAGGTGGTAGAACGTACAGGGTTTTCGGCCTCAACCTTCCCACCAGGTCGCGCGAGCATCGCCACGAGTCGGCATTCGCTCCGGCCGAGATCGACAGGATTCAGAGTTGGGTCAGGGACGGAGGTAGCTTGCTCCTTGTGGCCGATCACTACCCGTACGGTAGTGCCGCGTCTGCCTTGGCACACGCGCTCGGGGTCGACATGAGCGGGGGATTAACCGAAGCCTCAAATGTGGACTCTGCTGACCCACGCGATCATAGTCGGTTGTCGTACTCCCGTGAAAACGGCTTGTTGAGAGATCACCCCATCACGAATGGCCGCTCGCCAAACGAACGCGTGCGGCGAGTCGTGACATTTACGGGTCAATCCGTCGCATCTGATGCGGGAGTTGCGCTTCTCGTCCTCGGCGACAGCGCGGTTGATTACATGCGCTCGGGCTCAACCCTCGAAGGAAGGTCGGCGGCGGGCCGTGCGCAGTGCGTCGCACTGGAGTTGGGCAAAGGGCGCGTCGTCGTGATGGCAGAAGCCGCTGCCCTGACAGCACAAATAGACGACCGTGGCCACCGTTTCGGAATGCAGCTCCCTGGCAACGACAACCAGCAGTTCGCTCTCAACACAGTGCGTTGGCTGGCGCGCACTTTTTGACGTTCGGGCTGCCACGAGCCGCCGGGCGTCGATTGCCATTTTTCCTAATGGTCAATTGGTCCTGCGCCCTCATCATTGGCTCTCGCGCTTATCTCGAAACGAACAGCCACCGGGCATTTGCTACTGCCGCAACCGTCAGCTCACCCGGCATGATCGGTGTGGGCATCCCGCCACTCGCCGAACTGGTGAGGACCGCGTAACCGGGGCTCTCCCTTCCGGGAGGCAATGAAACTCCGCTTGTGAGATAGACCAGCTTGCCGAGTGTGCCACCCGCCGCCTGCGCCAGAACCTCGGC
>JBDUCU010000246.1:0-2846 GCA_040003315.1 Burkholderiaceae bacterium
CTTCGCCCTTCAGCATGCGCGCGTGGTTTTGCAGATGCTGTGCCGCGGCCAGCACCTTGTCCGCTTCGGCAAGTAGGCGTTTGCCCGCCGCGGTCAGCACCATGCCGTTCGGCGTGCGCTCGAACAGCGCGAACTCCAGCTCCTCCTCCAGCGCTTTTAGTTGTGCACTGACCGCCGGCTGGCTGACATGCAATTTCTCTGCCGCACGGGTGAGCTGGCCCGTCTCCGCAATCGCGGCAAAGCTGCGTAGCTGATAGAGCTCCATTGATTCGTGTTCGTTGCGCCGGAAACCTCACTTTACGCGAATGGAGCGCGCATTCCAAACCGCCGCGCTGCGCGCACGTCGAATCCACCGCCGCACCGCACCGGATCGGGTCGCGCACGCGGTGCATCGGAAAAAACCCGCACCATTCCGAACTGCAGCCAGAGATGAGAGCCGATGGCATAAGCGAAACCAATGTTGTGCATCCAAACATACGATTGGCAATCATTTGCGGCCGGCCCTATGTTCTCGATACGGCAGAAACCGCGTTACAAATGAGGAAGCACGCAATGAACATGCAACAGACCGAACACAAGCTGACCGATGAACTCGAGCGCCGGCTGATCCAGCGCGAGATCGACAGCGGCACCCACCGCAGTCCCGACGAAACGAGCGTTTTCATGCTCGAAATCGTCGTGGGAACTCTGCTGGTGGTCGGGATGTTGCTGCTCGCGGCGCTCGTAGGCTGATACTCGGTCGCATAAGCGAAAGCAATCCCGACCATCCAAACAAGCGATTGGTCATTGCGGCGCCGGGCCCTTATGTTGAATACACGCAATCTCAACCTTTTGAAGTCAACCGGAGTCCACAAATGAATACCATCTCGTCGACCAATGCCTTGCACGGCTATCAAGCTGCAATGGCGGACACCCATGAAGCGGCGAGGGTGTTTCCGCTGCGTGCCGAGAGTGGCGCAAAGGCCTCTGCCAGCACCGGGACAACCGCCGGCAACGCGAGGTTCTCGAAGGCGCGCGCCATTTTCAAGGGTGCAGTGATCGTCGGCGCTGCCACCGCGGTCGTGATCGTCGTTGCGCTGCAGGCCGCGGCGCGCCTTTTCTGAAGGAAGCGCAATGAACAACCATGAATACCCTGACTTCGACGCGATCGTCAGCGACGCACGGATGCGACGCAGCGTTGCGATCTCCGGAGCGCTCGCCAGTGTAATCGGCGCCGCGAGCCTTGCCATCAGCCGCGCCGTCGAAGCCATGACCGCGCACTCGAGCGACAAGTCGCTTGCCCGCGGCAGTGGCAGCAGCAACCGGATGCCCGACCCTACGGCGCCCCGCTGAAGAGGATCCTCGAGATGAATTCGTACGATGACTACTATGGCGCCGACGCACCAAAGCGCCGATCGCGGAAGCAGGTCAGCACTATGTTCGGCGATGCGATCGGCTGCATGGTCGCGGCAACAGTCTTCGGATTGACGCGCGCAATCGAAGACTTCGATTCCGCTGGGCGTGAAGGAACTGCGACAACGGTTCCTGATCGCTAGCTAGAGCTCCGTTGTACACTTGCGGGCCAATAATACAGGTCCATGGAGCTCGCGATGCGCACCCAATCCACTCCCCGCGGTGTATTCGTTCCCGCGTGTACCCCTTTTCGCGGCGATCTGTCGGTCGATAGCGAGCGCTTCCTCGCGCACTGCCGCTGGCTGATCGACGAAGGCGCCAACGGCCTTGCCGTGTTCGGCACCACCAGTGAAGCGAACTCGCTCTCGGGTGGCGAACGGATGGAAGCGCTCGAGCACTTGATCGACAGCGACATCAGTCCCGCAGTGTTGATGCCCGGAACCGGATGCTGCGCGTTGCCCGACACCGTCGCGCTGACGCGCCACGCCGTCGATCTGGATTGCATGGGCGTGCTGCTGCTGCCCCCGTTTTACTACAAGGGTGTCAGCGATGACGGCCTGTACGCGGGGATCTCCGAACTGATCCAGCGCGTCGGCGATCGCCGCTTGCGCATTTATCTTTACCATATCCCACCAATGGCTGGCGTCGGCTTCGCCCTGGCATTGATCGAACGCCTTCTAAAGGACTTTCCTGGAATCGTCGTGGGGATCAAGGACAGTTCGGGCGACTGGAACAACACACAGGCAATGCTCAAGGCATTCCCGGAGTTCGAGATCTTTCCGGGAAGCGAGACCTTTCTTCTCGGCGGGCTGCGACTAGGCGGTGCCGGATGCATCTCGGCGACGGCGAATATCAACGTCTCTGCGATGCGCGCATTGATCGACTCCTGGACAACGCCGGCCGCCGACGCGATGCAGCGACAACTGAGTGCGCTCCGCGCAACCGTCCAGAAATTCCCCCTGGTGCCTGCCAACAAGGCGATCCTGGGACGCCTGCAGCGGACTGACGACTGGAATACCGTGCGACCGCCGCTGGCGACATTGTCGAACGACGCAAAGGCCCAACTGTTCGCCGCGCTCGAAGCGCTCCGCTTCGACCTGGAGACCTCTGCCGTCGCCGCCTGACGCAGGAAGCGCGCGCCGCGCGTGCGCACCTTCTGCAGCACCTGTCTGGGTGCGGAGCGATTAGTCGCCGGATCTGGTCGTTCTCGACAGCGAGCGGATCATGATTGCGCCGAGTGTTGCACCGAGCGCGGTCATCGTCGCGACGTCGCGCGAAAACACGCTCAGAATCTGGCGCGCGACTTCAGGATTGCTCTGCTGGACGTACGTCGCTAGTTCGTAAATTTGCGTAGAGGTCACGCGCGCCGCGTCGGAAAGGGACACCGACAGCGCCGACCACCGCGCCTGCTGCACGTACTTGGCGAAGGCGCCGCCCCCGACCACGGCAAGGGC
>JBDUCU010000247.1:0-2843 GCA_040003315.1 Burkholderiaceae bacterium
CCGATCGGAAGCTTCCTTTGAACCCTGGCTCACCCGCCTGCGGGCACACCTGCGGGAAGAGCGCTACAGCCATTGGGCTACTTGGAACTATGTTACTGCCGCACGACGCTTCCTCCGCGCCCTGGAGCGTCGCGGGCAAGCTCTTGAATCGGTGTCGGCCGCTGATGTCGAGCGCTATCTCGATGGATTGAAGCGCCAGCGGGATCGGCGAGCGCTCCCAGCGCCCTGGCGGCGACAGCACCAAGCCGCCATCCACATGCTGCTGCGGCTGGTCCGCGGTAAGTGGCCGCCAGAGATCGCGCCGACAACGGCCGATGAGATCGCCATACACGAGGTGGTCCGCGACTACGACGCGTGGATAGAGGAGCTTCGTGGACTGTCCGCGAGCACACGCGAACACGCGCGAACCGAGGCCCATGCTCTTCTGCGCTGGCTGCATGATCACGGCAAGAGTGTTGCCACGCTGGGGGTAGCCGACCTCGACGCATACCTTGCATGGCGCGGCTCCCCGATGCGTCGCAACTCCAAGGCAACGATGATCAGTACGCTGCGCGGCGTGCTGCGCTATCTGCACGGCAGCGGCCGGATGCCGGTGGATCTGGTCGATGCAATTGAGGGGCCTCCGATCTACGCCTTGGAGGGTATCCCCTCGACGATCCGGCGGGAGGACATCGAGCGGGCGACCAAGGCTGCTCGCTGCGACAGGTCACCACTGGGCCGTCGCGACTACGCCATCTTGATGTTGCTGTCGACCTACGGCCTGCGCAGTGGCGAGATCACGGGGTTGCGCCTGTCGGACATCGACTGGCGGCACGAACGGCTTCGCATTCGGCACGCGAAGACTGGAGCGTGCTCGGAACTGCCACTCCTGCGCGGGCCGGCCGATGCTCTGCTCGACTACCTGCAACACGCAAGGCCGGCGACGACGTTTCGAGAAGTGTTCCTGAGAGCGTTGGCACCGTACCGGCCGCTCTGCGGCGGTGGAGCGCTTCATTGCATGCTGGGCCGCCGACTCCGGGCTGTCGGCGTGGTGCTGTCGGGCAAGCGCGGGGTGCACCTCTTGAGGCATAGCCGCGCGGTGAGCCTGTTGCGCGGCGGCGTGCCGGTCAAGGTGATCGGAGATGTCCTCGGGCATCGCTCCGAGCGATCCACAGCCGCTTACCTCAAGCTGGCGACCGAGGACTTGAGGGCGGTAGCGCTGGATCTCCCAGCGGGGGTGTCGCGATGAGCGCCCACGATATCGTCTACCGGTTCCTCGACACACAGTCGATCGGACGCAAGTCCCGTTACTGCTACGTCAGCATCCTGCGGGACTTCGACGCGTTTGTCCTCAAGCGAGCGCCCGCGTCAGGACAGCTCTCGATCAATACGCTGCGGGCCTGGCTCCGGCGCGAGATCGGGCGATCACCGCTGACCAGTGTCGTGCACCGCTTGTGCGTGATCGCCCGCTACCTCGACTGGCGCATGGCCACTGGAGGAGGCGCGCACTTGCTGGCGGAGTTGCGCGCGCAATACGGTCGGCTCTTCAATCCGATTGTTCGGGCCTTGCTCGAGGACGACTACGAGAGCGCCTTGCGACGGCTGCAACCACTGCCGGACTGGGGCAGTGTTCTCGGCTCGGCGATGCGCGAGCACATCATGCGCATGCAGTCGCTGGGCTACCGCTACGAGGTCAAGGCGCGCGAGCTGCGGCGTTTCGATCGGTTCCTCCAGCGCCATCCCGGCTTGGCGGCAGCATCGCTCCCGCAACAGCTGGAGGCCTGGCGCCACGAAAGCCCCGGCCTGCGACATCAACTGCGGGTGCAGCAGTGCGGTCGGACGCTATCCAAGGCGTTACACCGCAAGGACACGACGGCACCTGTCCTGTCGATCGAAATCGGGCTGACGCGCCGGGTGGTCCAGCAAGAACGCCGACCGTACGTCTTTACCGAAACTGAGGTCGGGAGGCTGCTCGATGCCGCGCGCACGTTCCCGTCGCGAAACGCGCCGCTGCGACCGCTGGCGCTGCACGCCATGATCACGCTGGCGTACTGCGCTGGCTTGCGGCTTGGGGAAATCGTTTCGTTGACGGTCGGCGACCTGGATCTTGAGGCGGGTCTACTTGAGATTCGCGACACGAAGTTCTTCAAGTCACGACGCCTGCCGTTGGCGCCGAGCGTGATCGACGTGCTGTCCGGCTACCTTCGGGCGCGCGCGGCCGCGGGTGGGCCGACTACACCGGACGCGCCGATGTGGTGGACACCGCTGCGCCGACGCGCATACAGCTATGGCATGACCGAGAAACTCTTGGTCCGTGTGATCCGTCGTGCAGGGCTGAAACCCGCACGGGGCCAACGCGGGCCGAGGGTCCACGACCTGCGCCACTCGTTCGTCGCGCACCGGATGATGCAGTGGTATCGGGACGGCGTGGACCCGCAAACCCGCCTGCCGCACCTTGCGACCTACCTCGGGCACAAGGACATCCGCGGCACACTGGCGTACCTCAACATCAGACCGGAGCTCTTACAACAGGCGAGCGAGCGTTACCGGCAGCGCGGTCTTGATGCGCTACGCGCATCGGGAGGCCGGTCATGAACCACACAACCCTTCCGTACTGGCTCCACGCGTTCTTCCACGAGTGGCTCGCAGAGCAACGCAACTGCTCGCGACACACGGTGCTGTCGTACCGCGATACTTGGCGACTGTACTTGCGGTTCGTTGCCGCGCGTCGCCGTTGCCCAGTGAGCGCACTCACGCTCGCGGATCTGACCGTCGATGAAGTGCTCGCATTCCTGAGGCACGTCGAGTCGGAGCGACGCGTCTCGATCGGCACGCGCAACTGCCGACTAGCGGCAATCCGTTCG
>JBDUCU010000112.1:0-9525 GCA_040003315.1 Burkholderiaceae bacterium
ACGGTCGACTTTCTGCTCGGGCGCCGCAACGACGCAGTGCTGCTCGTAGCCATGGGGGAATACCGTAGTGCCCGCGCGATTCTCGAGTCACTCGCGTCGCGCTGGCGCGCGGTCACCGGCGACGAAGCCGCACCGCCTTGGCTGGGACTGTCACGTGGACGCGTCTTGTTGGAATTCGGCGAACTCGACGAAGCGCAAAGCCTGTTGGAACAGACAGTCCGTCGATACCGATCGCAGGGCAATAGCGATCGCGCAGCCATCGCCGAGTTCGCGTTGGCTCAGGTCTACATGAGACAAGGACAACTCAGCGAGGCGGAGCAATTGCTTGACAGTGTTGAATTGGCACGGCCCGCTACGCCAGGTAACTACACACTCAGCACTCCGGCAACAGTGCGCGCGGCTCTCCGCCTCGCGCAGCTGAGGACGCCCGACGCAGTCCAGGTGATCGAAGAAGAGTTTGTGCGGCTGCGCCAGACGCCGGGTCAAAATGCCGTTGCTGTTGCCGCGGCGTTGCGGATGGCCGCTAAGGTTTACTTGGAAGCTGGAGATGCTCAACGCGCGCTCGTTTCTGCTACGGATGCGCTCGCTTCTTCCGAGCGCACTGCACGCGATCCGGCGTCAAGCGCGCATGTGGGCGAAGCGCTGCTATTGCTCGCACACTCGCAACGCGCGCTAGGCAAACTAGGTGAGGCAGCCCAGATTGCTCAGCGCGCAACCGTCAGTCTGACCAATGGCCTCGGGGAAGAGCACGATCTGACGCGCACGGCACGAGCGCTCGCTAAGGGTTGACTGCTCGCTGTCGCGGGATGTCGTGTTTCGCTCGTCAATCGCGATCTAGTCATCAGGAGGGCATTCACGGTGAGTGTCCCCGATCAGGAGATGACGATGAAAGCGATGACCTTCGTATCAATGATGCTGCTGGCGATCACCGGCGCAACCGCGCAATCCGTGACAGCCGAGCCTGTCTCGCCGGCTGCCGCAGCGAGCTTCCAGCCCACCCAAGCTGACCTCACGACGCATCGCATCTGCATGCGCTGCCGACCAGGCGGGTAAGCGCTGCGCGTGCGCGTGCGGACTGGCCGGAAATCGTCCGGCCAGCTTCCCGCACCGGTGGATGAACAAACTAAGAATTCTCCGAAGGAAAGTCAGATGAATGCCACAAGCTTGCGTTCCATTTTCGCCGGCGCGCTAATAGGCGCGCTGGCTTCCTGCGGGGGTGGTGGCGACGCCCCGGCACCCCCGCCGGCTCCAGCCCCTGCGCCCGTCGATCCGTTGGCGCAACAAAGAAGCGTCGCGTTAGCCGAGGCGCCGCTGGCTTTCAGTGAGATGGCAGCCGCGTCTGTTTTCTTCGGAACGGACGATGCGATAAAGGTACTCGTCCCGGCCGCCATTTGCAGTACCGGGAACGCTGTTGTCAGCCTTGACGGCGCCGCGGTCGCGATCGGTACGACACTGCCCACTGGAAATCACGTCTTCGGTGGAACTTTCACCGGATGCCGCACGCTCTTCAACTCCACGTTGACGGGCACTTCGACCTTCGCCTACTCAGCGCCCAACACCATCCTCACCAACGTCACTGCGACGGCGACGGCGGGTGCGATGCGGCGGACTGCGATGACGTCAGCCGGAGAGTCGGTTGATTGGACCGGAACCGGGTCCGGGGTCTACACATTCAATGAAACGACTGCCAACGGCGAAATCGCGCACGCCTCAAGCTTCGTCCCGTCTAACGGAGCTTTACTGGTGAACAATGCAACGGGCACCACAATGACGTTTGTTTCGGGCGAACTGCGCGAGTCGGGGGCGATCAATGTCTCCAATGGGGCGCCGGTGAGTTACAGCGTCGAATATCGTGCGTTGACATTTTCCGTTGGCAGTTCGACGGTGGTGTTCGATGGTGTGATAACGAAGACATTCGGTGTCAACAATGCGATTACGCCGAGCGGCGAGGCGCAGATGCGCGTTGGAGGCACGATGGTGGCGCGTCTGTCGTTCAGCACCGACGGCAACTTTGTTGCAAATGTCTCCGGTGCAGTGCCCGTCTGGTAATTTGCTACGCTTCGCATTCGCTCAAAGCGCGACGCGGGAGAGCGTGGTTCGTTTCTTGAATCACCGCCGAAGGCGCAAACGCCCGTAATCGCTCAGGTATAGAAAACCGCCTCGCGCGAGCGACTCTGGAGAGACCGGGGTTCATTCCACGGCGCCGAAGGGGCAGTGAAACCGAGTTGGTTTCCAAACTCTCAGGCAGAAGGACAGAGGGGTACGAACTGGCAATGGCCGGCTCGTGACCCTTTGCTCTGGAGCCCGATGGCGCTGAACCGCACTCCGTTGTACGAGACTCACGCGGCAGCAGGCGCGAAGCTGGTCGATTTCGGCGGCTGGGACATGCCGCTCAATTACGGCTCGCAAATCGAAGAGCATCACGCCGTTCGCCGCGACGCGGGGATGTTCGACGTTTCGCACATGAGACCCGTCGACCTCGAAGGCGGCGACGCACGTGCGTATCTGCAGCTGCTGCTCGCGAACAACGTCGATAAGCTGAGTCAGCCCGGCAAGGCGCTGTACTCGTGCATGTTGAACGAAGCCGGCGGAGTGATCGACGATCTGATCGTTTACTGGATGCGCGACGATTGGTTTCGCGTCGTCGTCAATGCGTCGACCGCTGAAAAGGATCTCGCATGGATGCGCCAGGTCGCTGCAACGCACGGGCTTGGCGTGCGAATCACACCGCGCGCAGACCTGGCCATGATCGCCGTTCAGGGACCGAACGCGCGCGAAAAATTCTGGCAGGCGCGGCCTGCGCTGCGCAGCGCGACAGAAAACCTCGCGGCGTTCTTCGCGGCGGAAGCCGGCAATGTTTTCGTCGCGCGTACCGGGTATACCGGCGAGGACGGCTTCGAGGTGATGGTGCCTGCGCACGATGCCGGTCAACTGTGGAACGATCTCAAGACAGTAGGAGTCACGCAAGCCGGTCTGGGCGCACGCGATACGTTGCGACTGGAAGCCGGAATGAACTTGTATGGCAGCGACATGAACGACGACGTGTCGCCGCTCGACGCCGGGCTGGCGTGGACCGTCGATCTGAGGACGCCGCGCGAATTTATCGGTCGCGAGGCGCTGGAACGCGATGGTGAGCGCGCCGCGCTGGTCGGGTTGAAGCTGCTTGATCGCGGCGTCTTGCGCGCGCATCAGAGGGTGGTCACTGCTGCCGGCGCGGGGGAGATCACCAGTGGCACTTTTTCGCCGACGCTGCAGGCGTCGATCGCGATGGCGCGCGTTCCGCGCGGTGTGAACCCGGGCGATACGGTGCAAGTAGCTGTGCGCGGCAAGTTGTTGAGCGCGCAGGTTGTCAAGATGCCGTTCGTTCGTAACGGCAAGGCATTGGTCTAATCGAAAATCACAGGAGCCCCTCGATGCAGTTTCCGGATCAACTGAAGTACACAGCGACGCACGAATGGGTGAAGCAGGGCGATGATGGACTGCTGTGGGTCGGCATCACCGATGCTGCGCAGGATATGTTGGGCGATCTGGTCTACGTCGGCGATTTCAAGGTGGGTCAGACGTTGAAAGCCGGTGAGACTGCGGGTGTTGTCGAGTCGGTCAAGGCGGCATCGGATATCTATGCACCGGTCGACGGTGAAATTGTCGCGTTCAATGAGACGCTCGAGGCGGAGCCGCAGCAGCTCAATGCCGGTGCATACGACGCGTGGATCTTCAAGATGAAAAGCAGCGTATCGCTCGATGGGCTGCTCGACGCGGCAAAATATCGAGCCAATGTCGATGCAGCGAAATAACGGCGTGCTGGTTGCATGCAATTGACCCCAATGTCGACCCTCTCCGAACTCGAAGCCCATAACGATTTCCACTCCCGCCACATCGGCCCGAACGATGCCGAGATTGCGGAGATGCTTGCTGTTGTTGGCGCGCCGTCGCTCGACGCTCTAGTCGATGCGATCGTGCCGTCGACGATCAAGCTACGCACACCGCTTGCGCTTCCTACCGCGATCAACGAGGAGGAAGCGCTGGCAAAGATTCGCGCCATTGCCGAGAAGAACCAGGTGTTTCGCAGCTTTATCGGTCAGGGCTATTACGGCACGCACACGCCGAAGGTCATCCTGCGCAACATCCTCGAAAATCCGGCCTGGTACACGGCTTACACGCCGTATCAGGCCGAGATTTCGCAGGGCCGGCTCGAAGCACTGATCAACTTCCAGACGATGGTGGCCGATCTGACCGGCATGCAGATCGCCAATGCCTCGCTGCTCGACGAGGCAACCGCCGCGGCGGAGGCCATGACGCTCGCAAAGCGCAGTACGAAGAGCAAGAGCACGGTGTTCCTGGTTGCGAGCGATTGCCATCCGCAGACGATCGCGGTGGTTAGAACACGCGCCGAGCCGCTCGGGATCGAGGTCAAGGTCGGATTCATTCCTGACTTGATGAAGGACGCTGACTATTTCGCCGTGCTCGCCCAATATCCGTCGACCACCGGCCTGTTGCACGACATGCGCTCGTTGGTCGCGCAGGCGCATGCCAACGATGCGCTTTTCTGCGTTGCGACCGATCTGCTGGCATTGACGTTGCTCGAAGCACCCGGAACCTGGGATGCCGATATCGCCGTCGGCAATTCACAGCGGTTTGGCGTGCCATTCGGCTTCGGTGGACCGCACGCCGCCTTTATCGCGTGCAAGGACGCGTTCAAGCGCTCGCTGCCCGGGCGGCTCGTTGGGGTATCGGTCGACTCGCAGGGACACCCGGCGTACCGGCTGACATTGCAAACGCGCGAGCAGCACATCCGGCGCGAAAAAGCGACGTCAAACATCTGCACCGCGCAGGTGCTGCTGGCCGTGATGGCCAGCATGTACGCCGTATATCACGGCCCGGAGGGTTTGACGCGCATCGCGCGGCGCGTGCATCGGCTGACCGCGATTCTCGCCGAAGGTTTGAAGCGCGCGGGGCTGAATGTCAGCGGCAGCTATTTCGACACGATCGGCGTCAGCGGCGTCGACGCGAGCGCGATCCATTCAGCAGCGCGGGCGGCCCGCATCAACTTGCGCGATTTTGGCGCGCGCACGCGGCAGATGATCGGCATCTCGCTCGATGAAACCGCGACGCGCGCCGATGTGGTGGCGCTGTGGCGACTATTAGGCGTCGGTGCCGAAATCGACGCGCTCGACCACGAGATCGATAAGGCCGCGGACACCGCAATCCCCGCCGCGCTGCGCCGTACGACGCCGTTCCTGACGCATCCGGTCTTCAACGCGCATCACAGCGAGCACGAGATGCTGCGCTACATGCGTACGTTGGCTGACAAGGACCTCGCGCTCGACCGCACAATGATCCCGCTGGGCTCGTGCACGATGAAGCTGAACGCCACCAGCGAAATGATTCCGGTGACATGGCCCGAGTTCGCCAGCATCCATCCGTTCGCGCCCGCCGAACAAACGGTCGGCTACCGGCAGTTGATCACCGAGCTCGAAAGCATGCTGGCCGAGTGCACTGGCTACGACGCAGTCAGCCTGCAGCCCAATTCGGGCGCACAGGGCGAGTACGCGGGACTGCTGGCGATTCGGGCTTATCACCGTTCGCGCGGTGAAAGCCATCGCGACGTATGTCTGATCCCGGAAAGCGCGCACGGAACCAATCCGGCGTCGGCGCAGATGTGCGGCATGCGGGTGGTCGTCGTCAAGACTGATCGCAAGGGCAATGTCGACGTGGACGACTTGCGAATCAAGGCGCAACAGCACGCCAGCGATCTCGGCGCGTTGATGGTGACCTATCCGTCAACGCACGGCGTGTTCGAGGAAGGGATCGCCGAGATCTGCCAAGTGATTCATGGCGCAGGTGGGCAGGTGTACACCGATGGCGCCAACCTGAACGCGCTGGTGGGCGTCGCGAAGCCCGGGCTCTACGGCTCCGACGTTTCGCATTTGAATTTGCACAAGACCTTTTGCATTCCGCACGGTGGCGGCGGGCCGGGCGTCGGGCCGGTCGCGGTGAAGTCGCACCTGGCTCCCTATCTGCCGCGTTACGGCGCCGATGGCGAACTCGGCAGAATCAGCGCCGCCGAATTCGGCAGCGCAAGCATCCTTCCGATTCCGTGGATGTACATCACGATGATGGGTCGCGACGGGCTGAAGCGTGCAACGCAAGTGGCGTTGTTGAACGCCAACTACATCGCGCGGAAGCTCGCCCCTCATTTTCCGACGCTCTATGCGGGGCGCAACGGATACGTGGCGCACGAGTGCATACTGGATCTGCGCCCGATCAAGGACGTGAGCGGCATCTCGGCGGAAGACGTCGCCAAGCGGCTGATGGACTATGGCTTTCACGCGCCGACCCTTTCGTTTCCGGTCGCCGGCACGCTGATGGTCGAGCCGACCGAGTCGGAGCCCAAGGTGGAGCTCGACCGCTTCATCGACGCGATGATCGCGATTCGGCAGGAGATTCGCGCAATCGAGCACGGCGAAGTCGATCGCGACGATAATCCGCTCAAGAATGCTCCGCATACCGCTGCGATGGTGATGTCGGAAAACTGGGCGCACGATTACCCGCGCGAGCGTGCAGCGTTCCCGGTCGCATCGCTGAAGCGCCACAAGTATTGGCCCCCGGTCGGTCGTGTCGACAATGCTTATGGCGACCGCAATATCATGTGCTCGTGCGTACCGATAGAGGCGTATGTCGATGCGGGCGTGGTGTCACTCGATGCGACGTGACCATAGCGCAACGTCAGACCTGCGCGAGCAAACGCTGAATCGAATCGAGAGACGGCGCAAGGTTCATGTAGGCACCTGCAAATTTTGTCGAGTTAATTCATGCGAGGGCGATGGTTGACTATTGCCGCCGATCGCGCTACGCGGTGAGGTTGCGGTAGTACACGACCGTGTCGCACAGGCCGCCCTGCGGAAGCTGTGCATACCCCGGAATCGTTCCGACGCGTACCCATCCCATGCGCTGGTACAGGCGCTCGGCGTCGCCGCTGGCAGTGTCGAGCACGAGCAATGTCTTGCCGCATTCGCGTGCGGTGGCCTCGGCGGCTCGCACCAATGAAGCACCAAGCCCTTGGCGGCGGGCACGGCGATGCACCAGCATCTTCGACAAATCTGCGCGATGCGGCTGGTTTTCGGGCTGGTCGAGCACCAGCTGCACCGTGCCGCAGAGCCCGTGCGCGTCTTCGACAATCAGTAGCGCACGCTCGCCTGCGGCTACCGCCTGCGCGGTACGGCGCCAGACCGACATGGCACGGTCGCGTGTCAGTGGACGCATGAAGCTGACCGACGCGCCGCCTTCGACGCAGTCGATCAGTACGTCGGCAAGGCTTTCGATCTGCGCATCGCTGACCGAGTGAACGCGCCGGGGGGCTCCAGCACGTGCGCTCATCGTCGAGTGCGTGTCGCACGCATGACGCGACGGCGAAGGAACACTAGTCATCCAGCCCGATCCGCCTTAGTGCAGTCCGCAGTTGTTCGATCTCGTCGAGCAGTTCAAGCATCAGCGCGGCAGCGGGCAGGCTCGCTTCGAAGTCGCGTTGCAGCCGGCGAATGCGCCGCACGCGAGTGATTTCGGCGCTGGCAAAGCCGCGTTGCAGATCGGTCGACGACACCGACAACAAACCTTCCTCCGCCAGCAGTTCGACGAACTCCGCGTCGACATTGCAGGTGCGGCACAGCTCCTCCAGCGTGATGCGGCCGCCCTCATCGAACGAGGTGTCGGCCAATACGATTGCGTGTCTCATCGTCAGACTCCAAGGTGGGCGCGCGGGTTAAACGGCATCTCGCGTGCCATCGACTGATACAGCTCGCGCGATTTTTCCGTGTTCGCTTCAGGCAACTCGATCCCCAGAATCACGATCAGGTCGCCCGATGGCTTGCCCGGAATCCCGCGCGCTTTTAGACGCAGCTTGCGGCCGGACTTCGAGTTCGGCGGAATACGCAGATCGACCGGCCCGTCGGGGGTCGGCACACGCACTTGAGCGCCGAGCGCGGCTTCCCACGGTGCGATCGGCAATGTCAGATAGAGATCGCGGCTGTCGACGCGGTACAGCCGATGCGGCCGAAATTGCACTTCCAGATAGATATCGCCGGCAGGCGCACCGCTTTGTCCTGCGCCGCCCTGGCCGGTCAGTCGAATCTGCTGTCCGGCTCGGATTCCGCGCGGGATCGTCACCTCGAGCGTGCGCTCGCGCACCTGCAGCCGCCCATTTTGGTCGACCTCCGGCGCCTGCAGCGAAATTTGCCGAGTGGCGCCGTGGAACGCATCTTCAAGGTCGATTTCGATTCGGGCATGACGATCCTCCCCGCGCACCGCATCGTTGCGGCGACCGCCTGCCGGTCCGCGGCGCGCGGAGCCAAACAGCGACTCGAAGAAATCGCTGAAGTCGGTCTCGCTGAAATTGCCCGCACGCCCCGAATCGAAACCTGAATTCCATTCGGGCGGCGGAGTGAATTCCTGTCCCGCGTGATAGCGCTGCCCCAGCCGGTCATACGCTGTGCGCTTTTCGGTATCGCCGAGTACTTCGTAGGCTTCGTTGATTTCGCGCATCCGCCTGTCCGCGTCAGGCTCCTTGCTAACGTCGGGATGATATTTGCGGGCGAGCTTCCGCTTGGCGCGTTTGATGTTCTCGGCAGTGGCGTCGCGCGGCACGCCGAGCACGGAGTAATAATCGCGAAATTCCATTGCGCTGCTCTCCCTCGGCGCCGATCTCCGCCATTTCGGGCCGGTGCCGTTTGTCTGCAAGTTTCGGGCGCTCAAATCCAACCCGATCGGCCTCTTGAAATTCGCAGCCGGCGCTCCTAGTTTAGGTGCACAGCTCCGCCCCGCGGAGTTCCCTCGGTTGAGCAGTCCCGAAACACAAGGAGGAACAGCGAAATGTTTGCATCGCGTGCTGAAGCTTCGCATTCCGAAGCAGCAGGAAGCGCAGCCGCGGCGTATTTCTGTAAAGGTGACCTAGGCAAGTTGCTGGTAAACGACGCTTGCGCTGCGACGCAAGCGCCGCTACATTTTTCGCTGTGTGTCGCCCCCGTGACACTGAGCACCGATCAGCGCAGTGGCCGTCAGCGTTTTCGATCTTTTCAAAATTGGCATCGGGCCGTCGAGCTCGCATACGGTAGGCCCAATGCGCGCAGCGCGGCTATTTGCGCTGCGGCTGCTGAGCGACGGTGTGCTTGAACGCGTAGCAACAGTGCGCGCCGAGCTCTACGGATCGCTCGGTGCCACCGGCAAGGGCCATGGCAGCGACAAGGCGGTGTTGCTTGGTCTTGAGGGCGATGAGCCGGCCACTGTGGACATCGACCAGATCGCGCTGCGTCTGCAACAAATCCGGACAACCCAGCGGTTGTCGCTTCTCGGCAGACATCCGATCCGCTTTGTAGAAAAAGAGCACCTGTTGTTCTACATCAGGGCGCTGCCGTTCCATCCGAACGGTCTGCGCTTCGCGGCGTTCGATGCCGATGATCGCGAGCTCGCCTCGCGCACCTACTTCTCGGTGGGCGGCGGCTTTGTTGTGAGCCAAGAGCTTGCTTCTGACGG
>JBDUCU010000248.1:0-2828 GCA_040003315.1 Burkholderiaceae bacterium
CCTCGATCTGCGCAAGCGTCACACCGGCGCGCAATTGGATATTGCCATGGACGTGGACTTCGACTCGCATAGAACTGCTCCCGATGATTTTGAGTGCTACAGACCGGACGCGCTTGTTGATGTGGCTGGCGTAACCGCCTTCTCGCGCGACAGAGGGTTAGTTTACCTGGATCGCGCCAGCACCGAGTGCGCCGCCCCGGCCATCAGCGCATGCACGCGCTGTGCGTGTAACAGTACAATGCGTCTCGTAATATCGCCTCGATACTTGAGCTTCGCGCTCGGCCAACCCGTACGGATATTCAGTAGAGCGCTTGCGCAATATCGGCCGCCCCGCTTATCGCATCTGGTGTTCATTGGCGTGCAGGCCGCTCTAACCCGCTTTCGGGCTTTGCACCCGACCCGTCGCGCGGTCCTGATGGTGCTTGTCCGCGGTCATGTGCTTCTCGATGCTGGAGACGACGGGCAAGTATCTGAGCGGTTTCTATCCGGTGCCCGAAGTGGTGTGGATTCGCTACACCGTTCACGTCCTGTTGATGCTGATCTTCTTGGCGCCGCGCCTGGGTTGGTCGCTGGCGCGGACAGCCCGACCGGTTGGGCAGATCCTGCGGGCAAGCTTGCTGCTCGGCTCGACGCTGTGCAGTTTCGGTGCACTGGCTTTTCTGCCGCTGGCGGAAGTCAAAGCCATCAGCTTCGTTTCTCCGCTACTCGTAGTGCTGTTTGCCGTGTGGTTGTTGAAAGAACAGGTCGGTTTGTCGAAATGGATCGCGGTAATGATCGGTTTCCTGGGCACGCGCTCTTCATCATTCGTCCCGGGAGCAATATGCTGTCGCCGGCTGTGCTGCTCGCGCTCGGCACGGCGCTCTGCTACAGCCTGTACCAGATCATGACGCGCAAAGTCAGCGAAGATCAGGATCCGATGACGACGCTGTTCTATAGCGCGATCGTTGGCTGCGTCGGGCTGACTGTGGTCATGCCGTTCTTCTGGGTAACGCCGCGCCTAATGCACGTTCCGCTGTGCCTCTTGCTGGGCACGATGGGTGCGGTCGGACATTCCTGCTCATCAAAGGATTGGAGATCGAGCGCGCTTCGACGCTATCCCCGTTCGGCTACACGCAACTGCTTTGGGTAACGCTTCTGGGCTATCTGGTGTTCAACCAGTTGCCCGACCAGCACGCTGTAATCGGTACGGCAGTAATTGTCGGCAGCGGCTTGTACGTGGCCTGGGGCCACCGCGCCAAACGCAACGAAGAACCCGACTCGGCAATTGAATAAAGCTAGTGATCAGTGACCTAAAGGCGGTGATCAGTGATCTGTGATCTGTGATCGGGAACTACAAAACCCAAAGCGGCGTCGACACTAGGGCCTTGGGAGGTACGCAGTTGCTGATCACCGCCTTAGGGTCACCGAATTTCAGACGGCGAAAACGTAAGGCCCTCCGGCACGATGTCCGGCGCGTCATCGCGGTCTTGCTCGAACAATCCCTCCAATTCTTGCGCGGCTTCTTTCGACGTCTGGATCAACTGCGATTCGTCTCGGTAGACCGCGTGCTGCCGCTCCAACGTTTGTTCGTCATGGACCTGGAAGCGCGCCACTGTCGATCTCGCTTCCCACCCCGTAACCCCGAGAATGGTGAGCACTTGTTCGGCCATGTTCAGGGAGGCGCGTAGCGTTTCTCGCTCGATCAGATCGCAGCCCAGGTCCATCAGGCGGTAAGCGTGAAAACGATTGCGCGCCCGCGCGAAGATTTTGAGCTCGGGAAAATGGCGGCGCACCGTCTCCACCGTTTGCACGGAGGCCTCGATGTCGTCGATAGCCACCACCAGGAGCTTCGCCTTGTCGGCTTTCGCCGCGCGAAGCAGATCGAGACGCGACGCATCGCCGTAGTACACCTTGCGACCGAAGCGTCGCACGGCCTCCACTTGTTCTGGATTGCGATCGAGTGCGGTGAAGGGAATTTTGCGCACGTTCAGCACGCGGCCGACGATCTGTCCGACACGCCCGAATCCCGCGATGATCACCTGGCTGTCGCCTTCATCGATGGTATCGAACGTTTCCGCGGCGCGCGGTGCCTGTAGCCGGCGTGCGATGGCATCGCTCAAGCGCAGCGCGACTGGGGTCAGCGCCATCGATAGCGTGACGATGACGACGAGCCGGTCGACCAGGCTCTGCTCCATGATGTGGGAGCCGGCGGCCAGGCCGAATAATACGAACGCGAATTCGCCGCCTTGCGATAACGACGTTGCAAGCTTGGTGGCTGGCGCCGTGTCGAGTCCTGCCAGCTTGCCCACGCTGAACACGACCAGGCCCTTGATCGTCATGAGTCCGATTACCGCAGCTGCAATCAGTACGGGTTCGTGGACGATGATGCGAAGATCGACCGACATGCCGACGGACATAAAAAATAAGCCGAGGAGCAAACCTTTGAACGGCTCGATAGCGGCTTCGAGCTCGTGCCTATATTCCGAATCGGCCAGCAACACGCCGGCGAGAAAAGCGCCAAGCGACATGGACAAACCCACCGCGGTCATCACCAGAGATACACCGATTACGACGAGCAACGCAGCGGCGGTGAAGATTTCTTCGCTGCCGGTTCGCGCGATGATGTCGAACACTCGTCGCAACAAGAATCGCCCGCCGTAGACGACCGCGGCGATGACGGCCAATGCCTTCAATGCCGCAAGCCAGGGATTGGTTACCAGCACGACGGAAGGTTGGGACGCGAGCAGCGGAATCAGCGCCAGCAGCGGAATTACCGAGAGATCCTGGAACAGCAAGATCGCAAACGCAGAGCGGCCCCAGCGCGTGGTTAACTCTTTGCGTTCAGCCAG
>JBDUCU010000113.1:0-9442 GCA_040003315.1 Burkholderiaceae bacterium
AACATGAACGACGCCATGAACAGCACCGAGATCAGCGGCACGCCGCGGATCAGCTCGACATAGACGATGCAAATCGTGCGCAGCGCGGGCAGATGCGACCGCCGACCGAGCGCGACCAGGACGGCGATCGGAAACGCAGCGGCAATGCCGATCGTGGAAAGCAACAGCGTCAGGGGCAGCCCGCCCCAACGATCGGTCTCGACCGCTGACAGGCCGAACACACCACCGCGCATCAAGATGAAAAACGCCGCGAACACGATGGCCCAAGCGAGCACCAGCCATCGACTCCATAGCGGGCGCGTGCAACTTGCCACCAGCATCGCCACTATCAGAACCGTCGCCACCAACGGCCGCCATTGCTCGTCAAACGGGTAGCGCCCGAACAGGATCAGCCGGTACTTCTCGGCGATTACACCCCAGCACGCACCGCCACGCTCGAGCGCGCGGCATGCGGCAAGGTCGGGCCGCGTGACCGCATTGATCACAGCCCAGTCGATCAATGCGGGTACGTAATAGAACAGCGCCGCGATTATCGTCAACGTTGCGAGCGCGCTGCCCGCGCTGCCAAACAGATTGCGCCGCAGCCAGCCCACGAGACCATAGGTCGCTGCCGGCGCGGGTCGTGCGGCAACCGGCGCAAAAGTGTCAGCGGAGCTTGCGGACACGGCGCTCATCGTTCTTTGATGGCGGCGCGCGCGTTGTACCAGTTCATCAGCGCGGCAGTCGATAACGACAGGGTCAAGTACACCGCCATGATGATCGTGATGCACTCGACCGCACGGCCGGTCTGGTTAAGCGTCGTGTTCGAAATCGAAACCAGATCGGGGTAACCGATCGCGACCGCCAGCGACGAATTTTTCGTAAGGTTCAGGTACTGATTAGTCAGCGGCGGGATGATCACGCGCAGCGCTTGCGGCAGCAGTACCAGCTGCAATTGCCGCTTTCGGGTCAGACCCAACGAGCTGGCCGCCTCGATCTGCCCCCACGGAACGGCCTGAATTCCGGAGCGCACGATCTCGGCGATAAACGCCGCCGTGTAAATCGCAAGACCGAAGGTCAGCGCCAGAAACTCCGGGGTCACCGCACCGCCTCCGCTTACGTTGAACTCGGATTTTTGTGGCATGTCGAGTGCGGTCGGCGTGCCGCCTGCCAACCAACCCGCGAAGATGCCCACCATGACGATGGCGAGCGTTGGCCAGAACACGGAGCGTGCGTTGCCGGTCAACGCGAATTGCGCCCGCGCCCAGCGCCGATACAGCCACGCCAAAGCCAAACCGCCGAGTGCGCCGGCCAACACCAGATCAAGCCCCGGAACCCATACGGGAACCGGAAATGTGAATCCGCCCTTGGACAAATACATCCCGGGACCCGGATTCAACGCCTCGCCCGCCGGCGGCAGCAGATCGTTCAACAGCAGGTACCACATCAGCAGCTGCAACAACACAGGAATGTTGCGAAAGAGTTCGACGTAGGCGGTGCACACGCCGCGTAACAGAAAGTTTCTCGACAGGCGGCCGATGCCGATCGCGGTGCCCAGCACGGTTGAGATCAGAATTCCGATGACTGCGACCCGCATCGTGTTGGCCAGACCGACCAGGAATGCTTTCCAATAAGGATTGCTCGAATCGAACTCGATCACGCTCTCGCCGATGCCGAAGCCGGCCGGCTGGATCAGGAAATCGAAACCGCTTTGAATCCCGCGGATGCGCAGGTTGGTGAGCGTGTTCGAGGTCAGGAACCAAGCCACCAGCGCAACAACGCCGATGGCGAGAATCTGATAGACGACGCCACGAAACGCGCGGCTGCGCCACGACCAACTGCGCCGCTTCAGCGAAGGTTCGTGCGGCACGGGAACCCTCCTTCGCTTTCGCGAAGGAGGAAGTTCAAGCCCGATCGGAATCGGTCAGCGGATCGGCGGCGCGTACATCAGGCCGCCCTTGTTCCACAGGTTGTTCAAACCGCGCGGCAACTTGAGCGCGGAGTTCGGGCCCACATTGCGCTCGAAGATCTCGCCGTAGTTGCCGACGGCCTTGATCGCGCGGTACGCCCACTCTTTATCGAGGCCAAGCAGCTTGCCCATGTCCTCCCCGGTGCCGAGGATGCGCTGCACGCCGGGATCGGTGCTCGCCTTCATCTTGTCGACATTGGCTTGCGTGATCCCGTATTCCTCGGCTTCGATCAAGGCAAAGACCACCCACTTGGCAATTGCGAACCATTCGTCGTCACCGCGGCGCACTGCGGGTCCGAGCGGCTCCTTCGAAATCAACTCGGGCAGGATCACGTAGTCGTCGGGGTTGGTCGCCTCCTTGTTGCGAATCGAGGCCATGCCCGAGGCATCGGTCGTGTAGGCCTGGCAGCGCCCGGAGAAGAACGCCTTCACCGACGCTTCGAAGCCTTCAAACACCACCGGCTTCATTCTTAGGTCATTGCCCTTGTTGTAGTCGTTCAGGTTCTTCTCGGTCGTCGTGCCGGACTGCACGCAGACATCGACACCCTTCAAACTCTTGGCGCTTGTGATCTTCGTCTTCTTGGGCACCATGAAGCCCTGGCCGTCGTAGTAGGTCACGCCTGTGAAATCAAGGCCAAGCGACGCGTCACGGGTCAATGTCCAGGTCGTGTTGCGCGACAGGATGTCGACCTCGCCCGATTGCAGCGCGGTGAACCGCGCCTGCGCGGTCAGCGGCACCCACTTCACCTTGGCCGCGTCGCCCAGCACTGCAGCGGCAAGCGCTTTGCATACATCTACGTCCAGACCGGTCCAGTTGCCCTGGCTATCGGCCGCTGAGAAACCGGCGAGTCCGACGTTCACGCCGCACACGAGGGTGCCGCGCTGTTTCATCGTATCCATTGTCTTGCCGGCATGCGCCGGCAAGCTGATCGCCGCCGCCGACAGCATGGCAGCACTCGCTATCCAGTTCACAGCAGACTTCTGATACATGAGGCCTCCTTCATGGGCGTGTTGACAGCGAGACACCGCGACGCGAGCAAAGTCCAGCGCGGGCCATAGACCGTTCGTTCAATATAAGCGCTTATGCCTGGCGGCGCCATGAGCAGGCGGCCTGCCGCGATTTGCTCAGGCCTTCTGGTACTTCCAGCGCCTGTTCCGGCGCGCCACCGAAACGCCGTTTAACCTGGCGCCCGAGGCGCGGCCGTAGGAATCGTGTGCGAGCGCCGCCGCGTAACTCTGTGTGCTTTGGCGGCTTGTACGGCGGCGCAATAAACACTGCGTGCAGCGAGAGCCGCCGGCAAGGCTAGCGAGCAGATCACACCGACCCCTTGCGGGGCGCGGCTTAGCGCAACGTCTCCCAACGATAGATGCGCCCTTCGGAATTGACGAGCCACGGAACACGCCCCGCTGAAATCGCAACCGCTCCACCGGGGGCTTTGCGCCACCCTTTCGTCGTCAGTCGGTGAATCGAATGCCCGCCGGGGACACGCTCCTGTCCCAGCAGCCAAACGCTGCCATCGGCGCTCACCGTCAACGCCGTTCCGCGCATTGACGTGAGCTGCCAGGCACCGCTCTCGTAGCGAAATACTTCACCGCTGTCGTTGACGACCCACGGATTGCCGCGCGGATCGACATCGATACTGACAGCGCCCCCCGGCACGATCGTCCAGTCGCGCCCGCTCCAGCGATAGATCGCAAAACCTCCGGGCACGGGCGTGATGCCGACCACCCATACCGAGCCGTCGGCGCCGATGCCGATATCACGTGCGAGTCCGGGCAAAGGTTGCCAGCCCGAAGAACCCAACCGAAGGATATTGCCGAATGAGTTCACGACCCACGGGTTGCCCTGCGGATCGACGTCGATGCGCACAGCACCCCCCGGCACGATCTGCCAGTCGTTGCCGGTCCACCGATAAATCGAATGTCCGCCTTCGACCTGATCGATTCCAACGACCCATGCATCGCCGCGGGCATTTACTCCGATCGCACTGGCCTGCCCAGGCAACAATTCCCACTGCGCGTGCGCAAGTGAACCGAACAATGAAAGGTACAACGCAAACACGAGACGGCGCAGCATGGGGAGCTCCATTGAACCGATACAACAGGATGCCACCGGATCAACGGCGTCGCAAATCGAACCGTTGACCGACGTGTAGCAAACGCAGGATGTGGGGTGTCGGTATTTGCCCTACACACTTCAATTTGCGAAGTAATGCACATGGCTGATTGATGCTGTCACTGCGTCATGCAGACCGTCAAAGACGCGTGAATGCCGTGCTTTTTGACGCAATTGCGCGAGTAAATCAACGCGACACTCGCGTTGAATGGATTGATAGGCGGCATTCAACGATTGCCGCCATAGGTTGATCATGATGTCGGATCGGATCATTCGCCTTTGCAAGCACGTCGAGCTTCTTGCTTGTGAGCTCGATCGCTGGACTGCGCGCGGCCAGGCCGGTACGGCCCGTGCTGTGCTGCTGCGTATGAAACTGGCGGCGATGACAGCCGACCTGGTGGCCGGCGACCTTATCGAGCGTCTACAGGACTCTGCGTCGCAAGCAGCAAATTCGGCCTCCGAGGAAACGCGCGCCTCGCGATAGTTTGGCGATGCAACGCGCCGTGTGCGTCAGCAATTACACGCACGACACCAAGTGACATACACAGCGACGTGATCCTGTATCAGTATTGACATCTGATACAAGGCACCGGAGCTCCAGATGACACGTCGCAACCGTATCGTCGCGGTAGCACTCGCCGCAATGCTCTGCGCCAACGCTGCAGATGCGGGCGTACCGCTTTGGCAGCGCGTGTTGCGCTGGGTCAGCGGAGAAACCAGCGACACGCTCGTGCAAACTCATATGATGGGCAAGCACATGCAGATGAGCGTGCGCCAAACGCCGCAGCCGGGTGACGCGGCACGAGCCGAAGAAATTCGTGACGCTGCGCGGCGCGTGCTCGAGCGCTACCGCGATGTCGCCGACGCAGAGGCGGGAGGCTACGCACCGTTCGCGCCGACGGGCAGGATCGGCGAAGAAGTTCACTACACGCATCACTGGCGCGCCAGTAATGAGAAGAGCGGCATCGACCTCGATCGTCCTGGCTCGATCCTTTACAAAAGAACCGCCAAGAGCATGCATGCCGTCGGCGTGATGTACACCGCACCCGGCCACTCGCTACCGTGGGAGCTCGACCAGCGCGTGCCGCTGAGCGTCGGCGTCTGGCATCGTCACGTGCATTTCTGCGGATGGCCGAGCGGAACTCCGAGAAAAGATTGGGACGGTCCGGGTGCGCGCTTCGGCTTCGCAGGATCGATCGGCGACGAGGCCACATGCCGGGCAGCGGACGGGTACTGGATTCCGCTCGCACTCGGCTGGATGACACACGTCTACCCGAACGAAACCGAGCTCGACAAGATCTGGATCGGAGACCAGATGATGCAGCTCAACACAGCTGAGGTAGAACACAACGCACACAAGGAGCAGAAGCACTGACCGGCCACGCGATTGGGATTCACACAAGAACCCCACCCTGCGCCGGTAGCCATGCGACTAGGCAAGGCGCCTTGTCGATGCCAATATCCGCGCTCACCATTGACCAGGGAGCGAAGGGGACATGCGAATCTGTTCGTTGGCAGTTGCGTTGGGCCTATTCACCGCGTTCGCAGAGCCGGCCATCGGCCAGGATGCAAAGCTTCTCGAGCGCGGCACTTACCTGATGACCAGCATCGTCGCTTGCGGTAACTGCCACACGCAGCGCGACAAGCAAGGGCGGCCGATTCCCGAGCTCGGACTTTCCGGTGGCGAAGTCTTCGACGAAAAAGAGTTCAAGGCGTACCCCCGGAACATCACGCCGGACCCGGAAACCGGCATCGGCAACTGGACTGATGCGCAGTTAGTCCGCGCAATCCGCGAAGGGATCAAGCCCGATGGGTCGCTGATTGGCCCGATCATGCCGATCGAGTTCTACCGCGGCATGTCGGACGACGATGTGCGTGCACTGATTACCTATCTGCGCGCTCAGCCGCCGGTCAAGAACGTGGTACCGAAATCGATTTACTACATCAAGCTGCCGCCTGCATACGGGCCGCCGATCAAGCAAGCGATCGTCGCGCCGCCCCGCAGTGATCGTGTCAAGTACGGCGCGTATCTCGCCGGTCCGCTGGGTCACTGTATGGATTGCCACACGCCGTGGACCGAGCACGGCATCGATCGGAAGCGCATGGGCGCCGGCGGCAATCCTTTGAAAGGACCGTGGGGAATCTCGGTGTCGAGAAATCTGACACCGACGTCACTCAAGACGTGGAGCGATGCCGAGATCGCGACAGCGATTCGCGAAGGCAAGAGCCGTGACGGAACCCCGCTCAAACCACCGATGGCGTTTGCCTGGTACAAGAACATCAACGATGACGACATGGCGGCAATAGTCGCGTATCTGCGATCGCTGAAGCCGTTGCCGCTCGCGGGCGGTGCACCCGCGCCGAAGAAGTAGTGCGCAGAACGTGCCGTCGCTCGTAGGCGGCACGCGCTTCGCGAAACCGTAATCAGACTGCGAGCTGTTTCCGGAAGGCCAGACGCATGTCATCGGGCATGCCCAGCATTCCGGATTCGATCATCGCGAGAAAAGCGCGCCGTCCTTCGGGCGGCTGCTCTTTCATCTCGGCGACAGTGGTCTCGACGTAACCCGCCCGATCGTCGGCATTCATCTGGGCGAACACCTGCTCGGCCTCGGCGGTCGTGCGCTGCATGTCCTTGAAGCTTGTGTACATGATTCGCAACACGCCGCCGACCATCGCGCCGCCCTGCGCGCCGAGACCCGGCTGCGCGCTCATCGCAGTAATTCGCACGAACTGGCGACGGTAGTCATCGGCGCTGCACGCGCTTCCGGGCTGGATTGCCTCAGAGATCTTGCCAAAGCGCTCGAGGATCAGTGCAAGTTCATTGATCTCGGCAGCGTCCAGCGGTTTGGCGTTCGTCATCTGCTGCATCATCGCCATCGCCTGCTGCATGTCGGCGCCACCCATCGCGGGAATGCCAGCGCCCGACGGCATCATCCGCGACAAAGCCGCCTCTGCGCCGCCGCCGCCGAGACCTTGCCCGCCTAACGCGCTCAGTGCTCCGATGCCTCCCATTGCTCCCATTGCCGGCACTGCGCCGAGTGCCCCGGCCGCGCCTGCTGCACCCGTGATACTCGCCGCGCCACCCGCGATTCCTGACGCTGCGCCTGCGACACCCGATACCGTGCCGGCCGCTTGCGCGACTGCGCCAGCGACATCTCCACCCCCTGCAGCTCCGATTAGGTTCGCAGCACCAGCGACTGAATCCGCGGTTGACTGGACGTTTTGCAGGCTTTGAACATTGCGCACCTGACCGCCCACATTGCCCAGGCTGCTCAGCCCTGCGACGTTGCCGAGCCCGCCGATGTTCGGCATACCGCCGCCGCTCCCGCCCCGCATCAGTCCGGTCAGAGTCCTGCTCTGTTTGACCGCGTCCTCGGCAAGATCGGCCTTGCACGGGCCGAACGATGCGCGGATGGTGTCCTCGATCCGTGCCTGAACGAAGTCGGTCACGATCTGCTTCACGATCTCCCTGGCGATGAACACCAGCGGTCCGACCGCCTGCGCGGGATAACACGTCAGAGTTAACGCAACGAGAACTACGATTGCTCGAACCATTGACCACCTGATGAGCAGTTGTTGCTCATCTCAATTGTGCACGCTATCCAGCGCAAACTCGGCTTCTGGTTAGTGCTGAAGCTCTTGCCGTTCGGACGCGAGACGTAGATCGTTGCCTTTGCGCGCCCTATCATTGCCTGATGGCATCGACACTTTCGTCGCACCGCACGCTCGCAGGGGTGAGCCGCACGTTGCTGCAATGGTTCGTCGGCTGGTGGCAGATCATTCATCTGGGCGCGCTGATCCTGGTATTGGCGTTGTCGCCTTCAACCTACGACCGCGCGACACGCTCGGTGCTGGCGCGCGAGGTCTATCAGGCCACTGCGCCGATCCTGCTGTGGTTCACGGTGCTGTCATCGCTGATCAGTCTGGTGATCATCCGCATCGTCGTGGTAACGGCGCTGAGCTACGGCTTGTCACGCTACGCGCTCGAGATGGTCGTCCGCGTTTTGGTGCTGGAGCTGATTCCGCTGACCGCGGCCTTGTTCGTCGCGCTGCGCTGCGCGATTCCGAATGCGGCAGAAATTGCAGCGATGCGCGTCAGCGGCGAATTCGACGCGCTGGCGAAGCAGGGCATCGATCCGCTGCGGCAAGAGGTATTGCCGCGCATGGTGGCCGGCATCTTCTCGGTGCTGATGCTGGCGGCGGTGAGCTGCGTCGTCACGCTGCTGCTCGCCTATCTGACGGTGCACGGATTCACGACTGCCGCGCTGGTGAGCTACACGCGCGCCGTGGGGCACGTGTTCACCCCTGCGGTGGTGTTGATCCTCACGCTGAAGACATTCTTCTTCAGCCTGGCGGTCGCGCTGATTCCGATCGCCACTGTCGCCTACGAATCGCGTGCCGCGTGGCTGCGCACGAGCGCGGAGCTGCAGGGCCTGGTGCGTCTGTTCTCGGTGATCCTGCTGATCGAAGTGGCTTCGCTGGTCGGCAACTACTATTGATCATGGACGAGCCCCCGTTTCCGCCGCCGCCCGCAGCCAAGAACGTCGAGTTCAAGGCCGTGCTGCTGCTGATTCTGCTGGCGGTGCTGGTCTCTGCATCGGCGCTGTACGTGATGTATGCGCGCGGCGCGTTCGAAGACACGCAGCGGCTCGTTTTGCAGGCCGAGGATTCAGAAGGCGTGTTTGTCGGCATGGACATGACGTTCTCGGGTTTCCCGATCGGCCGCGTGCGACGCATCGAGCTCGCAGACGGCGGCGGTGCACGCATCCTGATCGACGTGCCGCGCAAGGACGCGCACCTGTTGACCGAGTCAAGCGTGTTCACGCTGACGCGCAGCCTCGTCGGCGGCAGCAACCTGCGCGCGTTCACCGGTGTCCCGACCGATCCACTGTTGCCCGACGGCGCCGAGCGCAAGGTGCTGATCGGCGATGCCACCGCGGAGATTCCGCGCCTGGTGGCCGATGCGCGCGAGCTGATGCGCAACCTGACTGCGCTCACCTCGGACAACTCGGCGCTTGCGACCAGCATCGCCAATCTGCAGGCCGTCACCGAAGAGCTGAAGGGTCCGCGCGGCGCGCTCGGCGTGCTGATGGGCAACGAGGCCAACGCGAAGAAACTGTTCAGCGCGCTGGACCGCACCAACTCGTTATTGGCGAAGGTCGACAGCATTGCGGCGAAGACCGATGCGCAGGTGTTTGGCAAGGCCGGTGTGATGCCCGAAGCACGCGCCGCGGTCGAGCAATTGAACACTGCGCTCAACGAAGCGCGCACCAGCCTGAAGAAAGTCGACGGGATCCTGACCGACGCGCAGGCCGTGGCCAATAACGCCAAGATGGCGAGCAACGATCTGGGCGCGTTGCGGGCCGAGATCGACACCA
>JBDUCU010000249.1:0-2809 GCA_040003315.1 Burkholderiaceae bacterium
AAGGTTCCCAAGTTCCCACGCCTTGAGTGTCGGCCCATAGTTGCCATTTTCATGCTGCTGCACGTAACCAAGCTCGACAAGCGTTCTCAACACCCGATGAGCATTGCTTTTCGTGAGCCGCAGCTTGCTCGCCAAGGCGCTTACGCCGATGGGCTTGTCATCGCGGCAGATATGCTCGAATGCCCGAAACACCTTGACCGCCGTCTTATCCAAACACTTCCCGTTCAAGTCATCAGCACGGCAAATTGTAGCGGTAATCGCGGCATCTTAGAATGGCATATCAAATAGTAGAACTCGCACACTTTGGCCCCAGGCGGGGCGCCGCTTTCGCGTCATAGCCCGACCGTCCGCCATGAGGGAAGCATGCCAGCGGTCACACTGGCATCGTTCGTCTCGAGCGGGGTTAAAGGGCGATCTATGGAAGATGCCGACGAGCGGCCACATTGGATCGCGCCAGGCGGTATCGGTTCCCGCTTTCGAAGATAAGTGTGATGGTCGTGCATCGCCGCGCCGCGCTCGTTCGACCGTGAATCATCCGACGCTTCAGTCCCTGAAGACCTCAGAGCGTGGAGCGCCCGGGATTGCTGCTCTCGACGGCGATACGATTTTTACCACCAATCAGCACTTCGCGCGGCAGCGCATCACTCGCACATTTGAATGGTTTTCCGTGCCTCTGCGCCGCCTGCGCCAGGCGGCCTGCGCGCCAGTCATCTCTTACCTCGACCGGAATGTAATCCAGCATGGGCGCGTCATCGCCAGATCTGTTGCTCAGTTTGATTCGATTCACGATCCGGTTGAGGATATTCATATGTAGACGAGTTCGCGTCATCAGTAAGCAAAATGCGGATTCCCAAAACAAGAGTATCGGATTTCGCTCAGCGTTGCTATATGCTACTTTTAAGCTTAACCTCAGCTAAAGCGTGGGACCCGTCGCTTGTACGTCCAGCTGCTCCCAGGTCCACTCAAAGTCTGAGCGGATCTTTTCTTCTAACGTCCGTATCTTGCTGTGCTTCTGCGCGCGGTACTGCAATTCACGCCCGCTCGGTTGTCGATGATCGCCTGCTGGCCTCACTGCTCGCTCAGCTTCTGACCTATCGCACGCGCGAGAATACTTTGGCGGACCTTACCAGTCTTGCCGAGCTCGTACCAGAGTAGTGTTCAGCGAAGCACTCCAATCACGCCAGGTTTCTTCTTGCAGATACGCCTCGAACTACACGCCTCAGCCAGGCAGGCGCAATACGTACTTAGAGACGATGTTGCGCTGAATTTCATTGCTGCCGCCGCCGATCGTGACCAGGCGCGACAGATAGAACGGCGCGAGGAGATCGATTTTCTCGCCATCGATCTCGACTGAGCCGGAAGCGCCATACGCCCCGCTCGACTCCAGAGCGAACTCCGTTACGCGCTGAAACGCTTCCAGTCCCCATATCTTTACGATGGATGCGTCCGGTCCCAAATGAGCACCTGCCTTCACGATGTCCGCGAAGCGGCCGTATAGCGTCGCGTGGTCTTCGAGGTCGAGCCGCAGTTGCGTAAACGTCTCGACGAAGCGAGTGTCCGCAAAGAGTCCCAGCTTCGTCGCAAGCGCGACCAACCGGTTGAAAGCGGTCAGCGGACGCCGCGGGCTGCCGTTATCGAGCCGCTCCAGGTCCAGCACGGCTTTGGCCACGGACCAACCCTTGTCGATCTCGCCGATCAGATTCTCTCTTCCCACACGCACGTTCTCGAAAAACACTTGGCAGAACTCATCGTGACCGGCAATGTTGCGGATCGGCCTCACCGTAATGCCGGGCGTCTTCAAGTCCACGACGAAGAAGCTGATGCCTTCCTGCTTCTTCACTGTCGTGTCGGTGCGGCAGAGCATGTAGATATGGGTCGAATCCATCGCCATCGACGTCCAGATTTTCTGTCCGTTGATCACGAATGCATCGCCGTCGAGCGCTGCGGAGGTGGTCAGGCTGGCCAGGTCGGAACCTGCGTTCGGTTCCGAGTAGCCCTGGCACCAGATATGCTCGCACGCGAGGATCTTTGGAAGATACGCAGCCTTTTGTTGTTCCGTGCCATAGCGCATCAGGACCTGCCCCAGTTGCCTCACGCCTTGATCGGGCGCGCGTTCGACGCCCCAGCGCTCCAGCTCCTGCCAGTAAATCATCTGCTTCGGAGCCGAAAGCCCCATGCCGCCCGACGCTCGCGGCCAGGCGGGTGCGATCCAACCTCTATGCGCAAGCTTGAGGTTCCAATCGCGCACTTCCTCCCATCTGACGCGCCGCGGCATGTAACGCAGATGTTCCGGGTAATGCTCTTCGATAAATCCGCGCACCAGAATCCGAAAATCCTCATCGGGAAGCGCGTTCCAGTCCGTATCGGCAGGCAATCGTGCGAGCCTCTCGGGAACGCTTGTTTCGCGCCGCGGCCTCTCTGCCGCAACGACCGGGACGGTCTCAGCGTAGCGGCGCCTATGCTGTCGGCCGTTGCCCAACCACGCCGACAACTGCATCGAGCGCTTCGCATAGAGGCCGACATCGCAGTCGTCGGTGAACGCAATCGCGCCGTGCATCTGGATCGCTTCGCGCGTGATCAGGAGCGCTGCCTCACCACAGCGCGCTTTGGCTCGGCTCGCCGCTGCGGCGCGCGCCATCGGGTCCCGAGAAGCAGCACATGTCGTCAATGCGTGCTGCATAACGGCAGTCGCCAGCTCTTTCTGAACGTAACAGTCCACCGCGCGATGTTGCAGAGCCTGGAAGCTGCCGATCGGCTTTCCGAACTGCTTGCGGGTGCGAAGATACTCCAGCGTCAGATCCAGCGTGCG
>JBDUCU010000114.1:0-9380 GCA_040003315.1 Burkholderiaceae bacterium
CCTTCGCGGCTTCGACCTTCGCGGCTTCGACCTTCGCGGCTTCGACCTTCGCGGCCTCGACCCGCGCGGCGTTCACCTGTGCAGTTTCGATACGTGTGGCGTCCACGCGTGCCTGTCGTGTCGCCAGTTGTCGCATCGCCTCTTGCAAGTTTGCCGCCTGGCGTACGGCCTCCTGCCGTTCGGCCTCGACCCGTGCGGCTTCAAGTTGCGCGGCCTCCTGCCGTGCTGCAACTTCTCGCGCGGCCTTTTGCACGGCCGCCGCCTGTCGTGCGACCTCCTGGCGTTGGGCTTCAAGCCGTGCGGTCTTGGCCCGCGCCGCTTCCTGACGCGCGACGTCCTGCCGGGCCGCCTCGAGCAGTTCCCCCTGCCGTTGCGCCTCCTGCCTGGAAGCATCGAGCCTTGCCAGCTCGACGGCTCGCTCACGCGTCTCTTGTTCGATTCGCGCGCGCGCTGCATCGCCGGCATCTCGAAGCGACGGCGTCTTGGTTTCCGGAATGGACACCGAAGGCGGGTCGGGAATAACGGGCGGTGGCGTCGGTGGCGTGGGGGGCACCTGCCACGTCGGCTCGTCGGCATGCTCCAAGGCGATCACGGCCGGGGCGGGCGCCGGCGAGGGCGCAGCGTCAGCAGGAGCCGGAGCGGGCGCGGCGTTTATCCTTGGTCCCGCCGCTGCCTTGGGTTTGGCCTTTCGCGTCTGACCGGGCCCTGACTTCGGCGTCGCCTTTGTCGTCGGTTTGGCCTCCACCTTCGGATTGACCTCTGGCGTCGGATTGGGCTCTGACTTCGGATCGAGCTCCGACTTCGGATTAGCCTCTGACTTCGGGCGGGCCTGCGCCTTCGGATTAGTCTCTGCCGTCGGCTTGGCCTGTGCAGTTTCGGGCGGGGTCGGCGCGCGCGACACGGGTGGCGTCGGCATCGGCGCACTCGCCACGGGCTGGTCGACCGGTGCCTGCTGCGCCGGTTCCGCGCCCGGCGTGACCGCGGGCTGCGCGACAGTAACCTGGGGCGCAGCGAGCACGACGCGCAGATCGAGTGAATCGATCCGGCGACCCTGGCCTTGGCCGCCGAAAATCAGACTCAACAGCGACGCGTGAATCAGCAGCGAAAGCAGCAGAGCATAGGTCAGTCGCTTTTGCTCGGGGCTCATGCGTTGGCTGTCGGCGCGTCGCTGGAATCTGTGGAACGCAAGCGTGCCCCGCTTGGCGGGGGTGTTCAGCGCGCAACGTTAATGCAGGTCGCTGAAGCGGAAGTGGCGGAGAGAGAGGGATTCGAACCCCCGTTAGGTTGCCCTAAACCTGATTTCGAGTCAGGCGCATTCGACCACTCTGCCATCTCTCCGCGTTGATTTAATTATACATTATCGGGATTCGTCAGAATCGTCGCCCGCAAAAATTGGTGGCTTGTCCGCAATTTCGATTGGCAACACCAACACCGATGCTGCTGGACTTCGGCAAGCCGCGCTAAAACAGCCGCAAGCGTGCCGACAACCGCAATTCGTACCTTCGCACCGGTCTTATGTTGTGCGAGCAGCAGACGGCGATCCTGCACGTATTGGCGGCGGATTTTGAGAACGTCGCACGGTCGCTGCCGCCTCATGTAGCAAAGTTCGAGGGGTGATTGTGCGGCGTCGCGTCAGAGTGCGGATTCATTCCTCGCTGGGGCGGACCCATTCCCACAAATTCGGGATTCGTCGCGCCGTTGCGCCCGGTCGTGGCAGACCGCTAGACTGACCTGAGGGCGAAGAGAGGTACCCGTCTCGCCCGGGTCGGCAGGTTCGGGTGGTGAGCGACCACTGAGGGCGCCAGCGTGACGATGCAAGCGCAAGCTGCCATTTCTGTGCACGATTGTCGCAATCGGACTACGCGTCGCAGGTATGACAGGGGGTAGGACATGATCTCCTCGCTTCCTGCCGTGGCGTCGTGGCGAATCCGCCTCAATGAGAGCTTCGCGGGCATCACCTGGCGCGGGCTCGCGCTGGCCATCGCCATATGCCTTATCGATGCCGTCCAGGATGACCTCGAGTTCTTTATCCGCAGGCCCTTCTTGCCTTGGTTGAGCCATGTCCTGACGGTTCACTTTTTCACCGCGGTGCTGCTTGCGTTGCTGCTGATCCTCGTGGTTGTCGGCACGCTGAACCGATTTTCCAAGCCAGGCGTCCGGCAGTCGCTTGCGGTTGCCATTGCGGTAATCGTGACATGTGCACTCGGGACGCTCCTGAAGCTCCACTGGGGAGCCTACGTCGACGCCAAGTCAGGCTTTCTCGAGAATTACGGGTTCCAGAGTCAGGCAATGCTCGCGTTCTGGTTCTTGTTGCGCTACCTCATCATCGGCGGGCTGTTTGCTGCGGTCTACACCATGCGGCGGCGCGAACAGCAGCGGCTGGAGGCGCTCCAGCGCACCGAGCTCGACCGGGCTCGGTTACGCGAACAGATGGACGAGGCGCGTCTGCAGGCGCTTGCCGCCCAGATCGAGCCGCATTTCCTGTTCAACACGCTCGCCAACGTACGCAGCCTCTACCAGACTGAACCCGCGGCGGCCACGAGCATGCTCGACAAGCTGACCCGCTACCTGACGATCGCCCTGCCGCGCATGCGGGAAGCGGATTCGACGCTCGACCGAGAAGCCGCGCTTGCGGAGGCCTATCTGGGCATCCAGCAAATCAGGATGGGCAGCCGCCTTGCATTCTCGATCCATGTCCCGGACGACCTCCGACGCTCACCCATGCCGCCGATGATGCTGCTGACGCTCGTCGAGAACGCGATCAAGCATGGTATCGCCCCCCTGCCTGAAGGCGGTGCGATCAGCATCAGTGCAACGCGAGCCGATGGCAAGCTTATAGTGCAGGTGGTCGATACCGGGCGCGGATTTGTCGCGAACCTCGGGAGCGGGGCGGGGTTGGCTAACATCCGAGCACGGCTGAGGGCGCTATATGGGAGCTCGGCCCGCCTGGGCCTCGGGCTCAACCGGCCACGCGGTGTGACGGCGACCCTGGTGCTTCCTGTTGCGGGCGCCGAGGTTGCCGCATGAGCGCCAAATCGCTGCGCGAGAGCACGTTCTGGACGGCGCCGAATCCATTCAGTTTTCTACGCGACGCATGGTGCCAGATCACCTGGCTGAATGTGCTCTGGACCGCGGCCATGGGTGTCGCCACCGCCGTGCTCTTCCTGACGATCTCCAAGTATTTCGACATCTTTCTCGAAGAAACTTGGAGCGAGCGTGCCTGGGGATTCCTCGAATTTCTCCGTATCGGAGTGACCGACGCGTTCATCTTTCTGCTTTGCATCATCGCCGCGCGCCACGCAGCAAGAGCCGGCGCGCCACGGCTCCGGGCCTATGGGTACGCGGTTCTCGTCGGCGCGACGCTCAGCACGGCTTCCGAATGGAACCTGCGGCAATACGTCATCGGCTGGGGCAACTTTGGAAATCCATGGATCCCCGTATCGGCGCTTTATAATTTCATGTGGAGAGCACTGCTCGGCGGACTCGCCACGTTCGTATATGCCGACTGGCAGCGCAACCGTGAATCGGTCGAGCGCCTGCACGCCGCGGAGCTGGAGCGCACTCGCGTCGCGCGCGATGTGCTGCAGACGCGACTGCAAGCGATTCAGGCCCGCGTCGACCCGCAGCTCCTGTTCGACACGCTCGCCCGGATCAGGAAGCTCTATGACGACAATCCCGCGCAGGGTCAGCGAGTGCTTGATCACCTGATCGTTTTCCTGCGCACCGCCATGCCTCAGATGCGCGACACGTCGTCCACGCTTGCGCGGGAGCTCGAACTGGCGCGCAGCTACCTGCGCATCATGAGCGACTCGGGTGACGACGATGCGCAACTTGAACGCGAATCCGATGGGGAATGGACGCACACGGTGTTTCCGCCCATGTTGCTGCTGCCGCTCGTGGAGCATGCGACCGCAAGTTGCCAGGGTCCGGCGGTCGCGGCAAAGCCGATTTCGATTGGCGTCGGCACCATCGGAGAGAAACTGCAAATTGCCATCGACGGCGGCGCGGTTGCCTTGGCTGGCGCTGCGGAGAGTGCCACAATCCGCGGAGTGCGCGAGCGCCTGAGTGCACTGTTTGGTGCCGACGCGCGTGTCGATCTGGTCGCAGGTCCCGACGGAGGTTCCCGAATCACGTTGGAGGTTCCACATGAGCGCAGCTAAGGCGATCATCGCTGAAGACGAGCCGGTCCTGCGCGCGGAATTAAGGCGGTCGCTCTCCGAACTTTGGCCCGACCTCGAAGTGTGCGCGGAAGTTGCCGACGGCGTGGCGGCATTGCAGGCAATCGAGCGCCATGCGCCTGACGTGCTGTTTCTCGACATCCAGATGCCGGGAATGAGCGGGCTCGAGGTTGCGCAGGCGGTCGCCGGTCGCTGCCATATCGCCTTCGTGACGGCCTACGACGCATACGCGGTGGCAGCGTTCGAACAGGGCGCGGTCGACTACGTGATGAAGCCATTTTCCACCGCTCGCCTGGCCAAAGCCGTTGCGCGACTGAAGGCCAAGCTGGGAAGCGCGCCGCAAAGCCTGGACGGCATCCTGCGCACGCTTGCGGCGCGCCTGGAGCAGGGCGGCGATGCGCTGCGCTGGATCACGGCGTCGCATGGCAACGAACTCGAGCTCATCACCGTCGATGAAGTGTGCTATTTCCGCTCCGACGCCAAGTACACCATGGTCGTCACGGCGACGGCCGACATCCCGATCCGCGTGCCGATCAAGGAACTCATCGAGCGCCTGGATCCTGTGAAATTCTGGCAGATACATCGCGGTACGGTGGTCAACGTCAGCGCGATCGCCGGCGTCACGCGCGATTTCCGCGGCCACCTGACGGTGCGCCTGAAGCAACGCAAGGAAACGCTGGCCGTCAGCGAATCGTACGTTCATCTGTTCAAGCAGATGTAGGGAGGCAACATGCGACCACGGGCCGCCAGGCACTCACTGAGAAGAAAAGCACTCTCGGTCGCTGTCGCATTGGCGAGGCTTGGCACTCCGATCGCAACAGGGGCCTTTTCCGCTTTGGCAGCGGTTCCGGCGAATGCGCAGATGAGCGTGACGCTCATCGAACGGATCGATGTAACCGGAACCAACATTCGCCGCGTCGATTCGGAAACGCCGAGCGAAGTTCAGGTCATCACCGCCGACCAGATGATCAGGTCGGGGTACACGAGCGTCTCGCAGGTGTTGCGCGACCTGACGGCCAATGGCCAGGGCACGTTGACGTCAGGTTTTGGCCTTGCATTCGCACGCGGCGCCAGCGGCGTTTCCCTGCGCGGTTTGACGGTCGGCTCGACCCTGGTCCTGATCGACGGCTACCGCACGGCGGGCAACCCGCTGTCGGACGACGCGCAGCGTCAGTTCGTCGATCTCAACAGCATTCCCTTCGTCGCGGTCGACCGGATCGAGATTCTGCTCGACGGCGCGTCCGCGATCTACGGCTCTGACGCGATCGCCGGCGTGGTCAATGTCATCCTCAAGAAGGATTTCAAGGGCACGAACGTCAACGCGACCGGTGGCACGACGACCAAGGGCGGCGGCACGACCTGGAACGCGCAGATCATGCAGGGATTCGGAGACGTGGCCGCCGGACTGGGCGGCTACGCCGCGTTCGAGTACCGCTCGCAAGAACAGATCCTGCTCAAGCAGCGCAAGGGCGAGCCGTGGAACGTGACGGACTACACCCCGTGGGGTGGAAATAATCTCAACCCTGGCGCAAAGAGCGCAAACGTCGCCAACCCTGCGCTGCGCACGCCCTATCTCCAGAGTCCAGTGGGCTCGGGGTCGAGCGCCTCGACCTTTGCCTTTCTCGACAGCAACTGCAATTTCGCCATGAGGAACGCGAATCAGTGCGTGTACGAGAACACCTGGGGGCAGGTTCAGCCGCGTTCGCAAAACGTAAACCTGATCCTCAGCGTGACCGGGAAGCTCGGCGACGGATGGAGCCTCAATCTCACGGGCTCATACTTCGACAGCCAGGTCACGCAGCACGTCAATCCTGTCGCGATCCCGTTCGGAAGCTTTGCCGGTTATGTTACGGGCGGCCCGAACCGAGCGGTCAAGACCGGCGTGAACGCCATCCCGAGGTTCACGGTGCCCGCGGGCTATCCCGGCAACCCGTTCGGCACACCCGCCAACATACGTGCTCTGTTGCCGGATTTGGAGAGCCGATCGTCGAACATCGATTCGGGAACGAGCCGCTTCGTCGCGCAATTGACCGGGTCGGCGTTGGGCTGGGACATCGTCGGTGCGGCGGGTTACACCAATGTCAGGAGCGCCATCACCTGGAATGGTTACCTCTTCGTACCCACGCTTTACAAGGCGCTTAACGACCCGGTCAACCCCTTTTTCCTGACCGGCGGCAACGCCAAGTCGGTCCAAAACGCGGTCGCCGGAGACGTCAAAGCCACCGACTGGAACAGTTTAAGCTTCGTTCAGGCTGCGGGGTCGCGTGACCTCTTGCAATTGGAGGGCGGCCCTCTGAGTATCGCCATTGGCGCCGGTGATGTTTACCGGAACCTGAGCGCGCCGAACCCCGGAGCGAGTCAGGACGGGCTGGTCGGCACCCCCGGTGGGACGACCTACGCGGTTGGCAGCCAGAACAATGCCAACGCCTATGTGGAGCTGTCCGCTCCCGTGCTGAAGACATTGGAAATCGACGCCGCGTTGCGTTACGACTATTACAACACGCCGTCCAACAGCACGTGGAACCCCAAGATCGGTGTCAAATGGACGCCGGTGCAGCAATTTGCGCTGCGCGGCACGGCGGGCACCGGGTTCCGGGCGCCCTTCATCACCGAGGCCGGCAACGCCGCAGCAGGATTTCAAGTCAATACGCTCCGGGATCCGGCACTATGCCCCGTCAGCAATACCGACGGCACGCCAAATCTGACATCGCCGCAGAACGTGCCCACATTCTGCGCGTTCAGCCCTGCCTATCTGCAAAGCAGCAACAAGAACCTGAAGCCGGAAAAGTCGGACAACTTTACCGCGGGCTTCATCTGGGAACCCGTCAAGGGTTGGTCGTCGACGTTCGACTGGTACTACATCAAGCTCAAGAACCAGATCATCCCCGTGTTGCAGCTGCCCGACTTTGATGCCTTGGGCAATGCGGTTCGCGATGTTCCCCAGATCGTGACCTTCGGCGACGGCCACACCGGACTTTCTCCCGCCGGTCCCATTGCATACATCAGCGCACCTTTTGTCAACGCATTGGCCACGACGACCAGCGGCTTTGATTTGTCGAGCGGATACACCTGGAAGCTGCCGGACAGCAGCAGGTTGCTGACCAGCGTGACCTGGAACCATATTTTTACGTATGACCTGAAGCTGACCGCGGGCTTCAAGTCCAGGCTGGCGGGAACGCACGGGCCGACCATCATCAGCGGCGACACCGGCACCCCGAAGGATCGCGCTCAGGCGACTTTCCAGTGGACGAAGGGGCTGTTCACCGCGACCGCGACGGTCAACTATGTCGGCAGGTTCAACGTCACCGACCCGTCCGTCCCGAATGCGGCGGACTGTCAAGGTTCACTGAACAACAACAACGGGATACGGTGGGCCAATACCGGCGTCGCGCCGAACTACTGCAACGTCGCCTCGTTCACGTATGTGAACCTGAACTTCCAGTACCAACTCGACAAGCAGTGGACGTTACAGGCGTCGATCCAGAATGCGTTCAACGCCAAGGCGCCGAGCGACTTCGAAACCTATGGAGGCGTGAACGGTGCACAGGCGAACGCCTTCTTCAACGGTACCTTCTTGAACCCCTCGCTGCATCAGATCGGTGCGGTTGGACCTTTCTGGAGCCTTGGGTTTATCTACAATTTCAACTGATAGCGCTCCTGATCGGGAGTTGTCGCGACTGAGGGCCAAGCTGGTGAACGCACCGCAAGGCCTGGACGGCATCCTTCGTCAGCGGCTGCCATCACGTTGGGTGATGGCGCGGGCAGCAAACGGCACTTGGCGAACGATCTTCGCATCCACAGCTGGCTCCTCCGCCAACGCGACGGTCCTTTCGCGCTCGCCAATCACCTCGACGTGCGAGGGAATGATGAGGACGACGGCGGGCTCGGCCACGGTCCCCTTCTCGACGGTGAGGACAGTCGCGTCCGGTGTTATCGAATCCATCTTTGCCGGCACGATGACGAACAAGCCAATGGTCACTGCAGTCAACGCTGCCGCGGCAATCATGAATGCAATGCGTGGCGTCCCTGGGTTGTAGCTGTTCATGTTTCGCTCCTCTCCAGCCTGCTTCGTCGCGGGATGCGACGCGCGGTGCTGGTGCGTTCAGGCTGCATCCTAGGGAGGACCGAGAACCGGCTCAAGACGGACGCGACGAATCCAGCGAAAGGTGGAATGAATCCCTCTTTCGCGCGACGAAAGGAAAGGAGAGACGCCTCTACGTTTTCTGGGCTCAATCGCAAACGCGGACGACGTCCGACCGTCGCCGGGCCGGACCAGTGGCGACTATTTCAGATCCGAGAACGTGATGCTGTACGCCGTGCTCGGCGGCATCGTGTTCGGATTCGGGTTGGGCGGGGTGTCGGAGCAGGTGAACGTCGAGCTCATGTCGTCGAACGGATAGGTGTAGCAGGTGGGACACGCCTGTTTCAGCCAATTGATCGTCGGCAGCACGTAGCTAAGCCAATTCGCGTTTGCTGTCTGCACCGACTGCGTCGGCTGGGTCAGGTTCTGCCCGACGTTGGTCGCGGGATTCTGTTGCGGGCCTGGACTTTCGGTCGCGTCCCACATGACGCCGCCGCACGCGAGCGCGACCGGCTGAATGGGGAACGTGCTCGAGGTGCCATTGTTGATGTAGGCGCTGTAGGTGCTGTTGATGCAAAGCTGCAGGTCGCTCACCGCGACTGTTCCGCTATTCCCGTTGGGGAAACTTGTCGTGAACGCGAACGGCGCCTGGTTCGACGCAGTGCTGTTCTGCCCCCAGATCGTGTCTGCTGTCATCCACGCTACGGGTTTGCCGCAGACCTGGCTGCCGCTCTGATAGTTGAAGCCCGCGCCCATCTTGACGCTCGACATCGGCCATCCGCAGGCGGTGTCCGGCGCCGACGTGCACCCGCTGTTCGACGTGCATGAGGTTGGGCTGCTCGTGGAGGGATTCACCACGCGGAAGTAGCTGGCGGCGCTCTGAGGCGCGGTCGTCACGCCAGGCGGGAACGATGCGCTTGTCGGCGTCATGGTCCATGGCGCTGAGGGCAGCCCGGCGATCGAGCCGCTCGTGTACCCGCCGTTCGTTGCGCTGCTGCTGCCCGCGGTGCCGCAGAAATAGCCGTTGGTCGTCGAGGCCGAAAGACTGGTGGGCCCGAACGCGGTTGCGAAGTTGGTGCCGTTGATGATCGACACGTCGTAGAAGTCCGTCGAGGGGTACA
>JBDUCU010000115.1:0-9355 GCA_040003315.1 Burkholderiaceae bacterium
ATGATGAAGAACGAATAGAGCCCGGTCTTCTCGACGATGATGCCGTGCTCGGCCAAATACTTGGTGACAACCGCCGCCGGAATTCCCGGATTGACGAACGATCCGTCGAGGTTCAGCCCGGGCGTGATCACCGTAGCTTTGATCGGGTCGAGCATGTTGAAGCCGGGCGCCAGATCGCCGAAACCGTGCCAGTCGTCACCTGACTTCAAGATCCAATCGTCGCGCGTGCCGATACCGGCGTCGGGCAAATGCTTCGGACCCCACACCTTGAACCACCACGATTCACCGTATTCGTGATCGACCTTGCGCATCGCACGCCGAAAATCCAGTGCTTCGGTGATCGATTCTTCGACCAGCGCATTGCCGCCGGGCGGCTCCATCATCGCAGCGGCCACGTCGCACGAAGCGATGATCGCGTACTGCGGCGACGTTGACGTGTGCATCAGGAACGCCTCGTTGAACATGAAGCGATCCAGGCTTTCATTCTGCGAGTTGCGAATCAAGATCTGCGACGCCTGCGATAGTCCGGCCAGCATCTTGTGCGTCGACTGCGTCGAGAAAATCATCGAGTCCTTGTTGCGCCGGCGCGTCGATTCGACGCCGACCGCATTGACCCCGCCGATCGCGTGCATGTCGCGATAAAAGTCGTGAAACGCGGCGTGCGGTAACCACGCCTCGTCGAAGTGCAACGTATCGATCTTGCCGTCCAGCTGTTCGTTGATCGTCTCCACGTTGTACAAAATGCCGTCGTACGTGCTCTGCGTTAGCGTCAAGACGCGCGGCTTGGCCCTTCCGCCGCCGTTCTCAGCGTCTTTGATCTTTCTGTTCTTCAGTAACGGATGGCGCGCGATTTTTTTTGCGATCGATTTCCACTTGAACTCTTCGAGCGGAATCGGACCGATGATCCCGTAGTGATTACGCGTCGGCGTCAGAAACAGCGGAATCGCCCCGGTCATCGTGATCGCATGCAGCACCGACTTGTGACAGTTTCGATCGACCACCACGACGTCATTCGGCGCGACAACGTAGTGCCAGACGATCTTGTTGGACGTCGACGTGCCATTGGTGACGAAAAACAGGTGATCGGCGCCGAAGATGCGCGCCGCGTTGCGCTCGCTGGCCGCGACCGGTCCGGTGTGATCGAGCAGCTGGCCAAGCTCATCGACCGAGTTGCAGACATCGGCGCGCAGCATGTTTTCGCCGAAGAACTGATGGAACATGCGGCCGACCGGGCTTTTCAGAAACGCCACACCGCCCGAATGCCCGGGACAGTGCCAGGAATACGACCCGTCCTGCGCGTAGTGCGTCAGCGCGCGAAAAAACGGCGGCGCCAGCGCGTCCATGTACACCCGGGCTTCACGAATGATGTAGCGCGCAACGAATTCGGGCGTGTCCTCAAACATGTGAATGAAGCCGTGCAGCTCGCGCAGCAGATCGTTCGGCATGTAATGCGTGGTGCGCGTTTCGCCGTACAGAAAGATCGGGATATCGGCGTTGCGACGGCGGATCTCGCGAACAAACGCTGCCAGCTTCTCGATCGTTTCTTCGCTGGCGTGTCCTTCCGCGAGTTCTTCGTCGTCCACCGACAGCACGAATGCCGATGCATGGCTTTGTTGCTGCGCGAAGCTCGATACGTCGGTAAATGTCGTGACCCCCAGGATCTCGACACCTTCAGCTTCGATCGCTTTCGCAAGCGCGCGAATGCCGAGTCCGCTTGAGTTCTCGGAGCGAAAATCCTCGTCGATGATGACGATCGGAAAGCGAAATCGCATGGTGACCGGTGCGCGAGCGCGGCGAACGAAAGAGCGCGATTATCGGCGCTCGCCGCGGCACGCAGCAAGCAGCTCGGTCCGCGCACGAAAGCCGCTGCTGTTACACGGTGTTACAGCCTATCAGCGCCGCACGGCGTACGGTGCGGTCAACAGTGCGAACCTTTGCCCGTTAGGGTTATCACACGGATGTATTCCTTAGGGGTCGGAGAGCTTATGCAACGCCTGCTTATGATGATCACCGCTTTACTGGTCACCGCCTGCGCGATGGGGACTGCGCAATCGCAGTCCCGCGATAGCCCGCCACTGATTGCGGGCCGCGTTTCGGTCGCTGAAGGCGACGTGCAGATCTGGCGCACCGAAGAAGAAGCAGGCGGTCAATGGGACCTTGCGCAGGTCAACGATGTCGTCACGGTCGGGACCGGGCTTTACACCGGCGGCAATGGCCGCACTGAATTCAGGGTCGGTCCCAACACTTTCCGTTTTTCGCCAGGCAGTCGAGGCGGATTCAGCCAGCTCGACTACACCGGCGGCGTGTTCAATCTCGAAACCGGCTCGATCAACATATCACTTGCGCGGCCGGGTAACAGCGAATTTTCGGCTGTCACCTTTGAAGGAATGCGCGTTGACCTTGCGGCCCCGGGGCGGTATCGCATCGATGCCGCGGGCAACGGCGGGCAGGCTCGCGTCACCGTCTTCAGTGGCCAAGGCAGCGTGTCGACCGGTGGCAATGCGATCAATGTTGCCAGCGGGCAGGCCCTGGTGCTCGGCCCCCGACTGTCGGGCGCTCAGTACGAACAGGCGACGTCCACATCGCTTGATCAATGGGCGGTCAGTCGCGACGATCGATATCGCAACGTTCAATCCGCGCGTTACGTATCTCCGTACATGACCGGCTATGAAGAACTCGATTTTCATGGCGACTGGATTCCCGATGCCAACTACGGCAACGTCTGGGTGCCGCGCGTCGTGGCGGTCGGCTGGGCGCCGTACCGTTCGGGTCAATGGCGCTGGGTACCCCCGTGGGGTTGGACGTGGGTCGATACCGCGCCTTGGGGTTACGCACCGTTTCACTACGGGCGCTGGGTAACGATCGGTGATCGCTGGTGCTGGTGGCCCGGCGGTCGGGTCGTGCAACCGGTGTGGGCACCGGCGCTGGTTGGATTCGTTGGCGGCAGCAATGTCAGCGTGTCAGTGGGATTCGGCGGCCCGGTGGTCGGCTGGTATCCGCTCGCTCCGTGGCATCGCTATGAGCCGCACTATCCGCATAACAATACGTACGTGACCGTCATCAATCAGACGATCATCAACAACCCGCCACGCGGTGCGCCGCCGCAGCGAAATCAGGAAGGCGCGACGATGGTGCCGGGGCCGCGCTTTCGCGACCCGGTGATGAAAGTTGCGCTGCCGGTACGAACGAATCTGGCCGAGTTGCAGCCGGTTGCGCCGCCGCCCCGAAACATCAGCCCGATGCCCAAGTTTGGCGAAGGCACGATGGTTCGCCGCCCGAATACCGTGCAGCCATCACCGCAGGCGGCTGCTCCAGCATCCGCTGGTGCAGGTGCATCGGTGCCCGCGTCGTCGATGGTGCCTGCACCGACGCGCACCGCGCCGAAGCCCAGTCGCGTGTCGCCTCCGATGACTGCAGAGCCGATTCCGAACCGCGGCGTTGCGGCGCAACCGCCGTTGCCCGGTAATGACCCAGCGCCGCTATCACAGCCGCCAAAGTTCAATCGGGTTGCGCCCACCGCGATCCAGCCGGCGCCGATGCCGCCCAGAGCGTCAGCTGATATGGCGCGCCCGCAACCGCGCGCGCGCGCGCCACAGGAGTTGCTGCCGCAGGCAGAGCAGAACAATCGCGCCGCGCCGACCGAGCCGGCGCGTTTCCCGCCCGGCGCTCCGCCGACTGTGCGGCAACCAAAGGTTCAGCCCGCGCAGAGTGCTCCGCCGGTCTCGTCGCCGCCGATGGTTCAACGCGCACCGGGCCCAACAGCTGCGCCGCACCCCGCACCCGGTGCGGGGCCTGCGCGATCCAAAGAACAAATCGTGCACGAGTTATCCCGCTCGAAGCAGGCTGCGCAATAACGGCATCGGCGCAGCCGCTTTGCGTCACAGCCAACCGGCCTTGCGAAAGCGCCACGCGAGAAAGCCCGCGGTGCCCGCCATCAGAGCCAGCGCGGCTGGATAGCCCCATGGCTCGTTCAACTCCGGCATGTATTTGAAATTCATGCCCCAGATGCCCGCCAGAGCAGTGACGGCGGCAAAAATAGCGGCCCACGCTGCCAGGCGCTTCGAGATTTCGGTTTGTTCGATCGTCACCATCGACAAATTGACCGCGATCGCGGTGGTGATCGAGTCACGCAGCGCGTCGAGGGCCTGCAGCGCACGGTGCATGTACTCGGACACATCGCGAAAGTAGTCGTCGAGAGCAGCAACGACGCGCGGCACACGACCCCCGTGAAGCTTGCTCGCCGCGTCGTACAGCGGCGCCACCGAATGTCTCATCTCGGTTACGCGCTGCTTTAATCCGTACAAGCGCTCCAGCGTCTGGCGCCGGACTCCCTGCCCGAAAATCATCGGCTCGACCTGTTCGAACTCCAGGTCCATCGCATCGATGACCGGAAAATATCGATCGACTACGGTCTCCAATATTGCATACAGCACGATCCCCGGGCCGAGCTCGAGCAATTCTGGCTCACGCTCGAGTCGTGCCCTGACGCCCAGAAGATTGCGCTCGCTGCGAGTGCGGATCGACAACACGAACCGCGGCCCCACAAATACGTCGAGTTCGCCCACGCGCAGCTGGTGGTCGACGTACTCGACCAGCTTGACCACAGCGAACAGCACGTCATTGTCGTACTCGGCGATGATCGGCCGCTGCGAGACCAGCCTCGCTTCCTCGATGACCTCGTCGGAAAGGCGAAACGCGGCCGTAGCCTGCGACATTTCGTCGACATCCGGGTCGCGCAGCGCGACCCACACAAAACCCGTATGGCTATCGAGCCACGCGCGGACTTCGGCCAACTGCAGGTCACACAGGCGGCGACCTTTCTCGTAGGCGACGCAGTTGACCAGCATCAGGCGCTTTCACGAGATTTGGCGTCGATCACGTCTTCGGCAGCGTGACGCCTCGCTGCCCCTGGTACTTGCCGCCGCGATCCTTGTAGGACGTTTCGCACACTTCATCGGATTCGATAAAGATCACCTGCGCGCAACCTTCGTGCGCGTAAATCTTTGCCGGCAGCGGAGTCGTGTTGGAAAATTCGAGCGTCACGTGCCCTTCCCACTCCGGCTCCAGAGGTGTGACGTTCACGATGATTCCGCAGCGGGCGTAAGTCGATTTTCCGAGGCAGATCGTCAGTACGTTGCGCGGAATCCGGAAATACTCGACGGTGCGCGCCAGAGCAAAACTGTTGGGCGGGATGATGCAAACCTTGCTCTTCAAATCCACAAACGAATTGGGATCGAATTGCTTCGGGTCCACGATCGTGCTGTTAATGTTGGTGAAGATCTTGAATTCATCGGCACAGCGGATGTCGTAACCGTAGCTCGACGTGCCGTAGCTGACGATGCGCTCGCCGTTCATATGACGAACCTGGCCAGCTTCGAACGGCTCGATCATTCCCTGCGCCGCCATGCGGCGAATCCAGCGGTCACTCTTGATGCTCATTACCCGTAGTCGCTGCGTTTGATTGGAAAGCAATGCGATTCTACGGTTTTGCACCGCATCGATAGACTGCCGATGATGAATACGCAATGGATTCCCGCCCGCACCGGTGACGCGATGTCCGATGTCGACACACCGGCGCTGATTCTCGACCTCGATCGTTTCGAAGCGAACATTGCGCGCTTGATGAGTGCAGTCCAGGGGCGCGGTGTACGCGTGCGGCCACACGCCAAGAGTCACAAATGCGTCGAAATTGCCCGCCGCCAGGTTGCTGCCGGCGCAGTCGGCATTTGCTGCCAGAAAACTTCGGAAGCCGAGCCGTTCCTGGCGGGCGGCATTACCGACGTGCTGATTACCAACGAGGTGGTCGGCAGCCGCAAAACAACACAGCTGGCGCAGATGGCGGCGAGCTACCCTGACGCAAAAGTCGGCGTATGCGTCGATGATCCGCGCGCAGTCGCAGAGCTTGCGCGCGCTTGCGACCGCTCGGATACGCGACTCGACGTTTACATCGAGCTCGATGTCGGCCACCACCGGGCGGGGGTGGCCGCCGTCGACGATCTGGTGTCACTGGCACGCGCTGTCACGGCACACCCACAGTTAGCCCTGCGCGGACTGCAAGCCTACTTCGGCAACGCGCAACATCGGCGCAGCACGGCGGAGCGCAGGCAGGCTATTTCGACGGCGACGTCGTTGGCCCGGTCGGCGCGGGCCGCACTGATCGACGCGGGCTTGCCGTGCGAAGTCGTCACGGGAGCCGGCACCGGCACCTTCATGCACGAGGTAACCAGTGGTGTGTATACCGAGATCCAGCCAGGCTCTTACGCATTGATGGACCTCGACTATGCGAAGAATGAGCCCGAGCCCGCCTGGCCCGCGTTCGAACAGTCGCTGTTCATCATGACGACGGTGATGAGCCGGCACAAGGACGCGCACTCCGATCGTGCCACTTTGGACGCCGGGCTGAAGAGTTTCTCAACCGATTCGGGTCCGGCGTCGCCGGCGTTTACTGGCTGGCGTGTTCGCGATGTCTCGGACGAGCACACTGTGCTGGAGCGCAGCGCGGCGGGCCCGGAGCTTGCGCTGGGCGACAAGCCGCTACTGATTCCCGGCCACATCGATCCAACGGTCAACCTGCACGACTGGATCGTCGCTGTTCGAAACGAGCGCGTCGAGGCCGTCTGGCCGGTGGACGCGCGCGGTGCTGTTTTCTAAGATTCCTGGAAGGAGATTCAAATGCCCCTTTTCCGACACCTTGCGCTCGCCTGCGCGATGGCCGCGTTGGCTTTCAATCCGTGTCTTGCGCAGACCTGGCCGACCAAGCCAATCCGGCTGATTTCTGTGTTTCCGCCGGGCGGATCGGTCGATCAGGTCGCTCGCATCCTTGCCCAACCGTTATCAAAGCAACTGGGGCAAAGTGTGGTGGTCGAAAATGTCGGTGGCGCGTCGGGGTCGATCGGCACCAACGCGGTGGCGAAAGCCGACCCCGATGGGTACACCTTCGGTGTCGTGTTCGACACGCACGGCACCAATGCAAGTTTGATTCCGAATATCGCATACGACACACTGAAGGATCTTCAGCATGTGACGCTGATCGGAACGTCGTTAATGGCTCTGGTCGCGTCAGCCAAATCGCCGTATTCGAAAATGGCCGACGTGACCGCCGACGCACGGACGATCAAGGGCATCGCAATCGGCTCGATCGGTACCGGCAGTCTCGGCCACCTCGCGATGGTTCAGGCAGGCCAGCAAGCCGGCTGGACCTGGACGCATGTCCCGTTTCGCGGCGGCGGACCTCTGATGAACGACGTCGTTGCCGGTCATGTGCCACTCTGCATTGGCACTGTGTTCTTGGTGCTGCCGCACATCAAAGCGGGCACCGTCAGGCCGATGGCAGTCACCGGCGCCAAACGCCATCCGAGCCTGCCCGATACGCCGACGCTGGCCGAAGCCGGGATCAAGAACTTCGAAGCCCTAGCCTACTGGGGCGTGATCGCGCCGGCGAAGACGCCTCCCGAGCTGGTCGAGCGGATGAACGCCGAGATTCAGAAAGCGCTGAAAGATCCTGCGGTCGCGGAGCGCCTCGCGGCGCAGGGGATGACCGTTACCGGCCAGGGCCCGGCCGAATTCAAGGGGTTCATGCAGAAGGAGATCGACCGGTGGTCGAAGATCGTCAAGCAGAATCGCATCACCGCCGGTACCTGAACCGCTAGCTTTCGGGCGTCACCTTTAGCGCGACGAGGAACCGCGCAACCATGTTGTAGGCAGCGGTGACCGCGACCAGCTCGACAACTTCGGTTTCCGAAAGCCGCTTTCTCAACGACCCGAATACCGGATCCGGAACTTGCACGTCGCGCGTGCTTGCAATTGCAAACCGGATCACCGCGTGTTGCAGATCGTCGAAGTGCTCGCTGATCGCGGCGATGTCAGGATCGTCAAGCGCCGCCAATTGTTCATCGGTGGCTCCCGCTTTTTTAAGCTCCGGCGCGTGGTGGTGATACTCGTATTCGGCACCGGTCAGGCGCGCGACGACGCATATCGCCAGCTCGCGCACGAACGGTTGCAGCGACAGCTCCTGACGAAGCGCGCGCAGGTAAACATTCCAACCTCGCGCCAGCGGCTCCGACCACAGCAGCATCCGGTCGAGGTTATAGAGCGCTCCGCCACGACGCGCCTCGATCGCTTTGACGAGATCTTCGTTGCGGGGTGCACGCGCCGGTGTCCAAGGTTCGATTCGCATCGGTCCTCCCGTTCTCTTCTCTATTCTCAGAGCGCCTCGGCGATGTAGCGCGACACTTTGGGCGGCTCCGCCCCGACATGAAATGCATAGCGCCGCTCGCGTAAGTCCGTATCCGCGGCCGTAAATCGGTCGAAGCGGCGTAGATGGTCGGCCCACGAGTCATCCAAGAAGTACTCGATGTAGTGACCGGGCTCGCTGGTGTCCTGAAACAGCCCCCACGACAACGCGCCCATCTGCAGCCGGTTGGCGCGGCTTTCGCGCATTACCGCTGCAAACTCGGGCGCACGCAACGGGTCAATCTTGTAGTCGATGGTCACCATCACGGGACCCTTGTGATGCTCGACGGGGAACGCCGGCACCGGTTCCTGCAGCAGTCGCGCCGGCGTCAGATCGATCTGTTCGGTCGGCGCCACGTGCAAGCGCCCGAGAACCAGCCAAAGCGTGATTCCGCTAACGCCCGCGGCGACGAACGTAAATGGCACGCCGATCATGCTGGCCACCTGCCCCCAGAGCGCAGCGCTGGCAGACGTCGCCGCCATCATCGTCATCAGGTAGATCGACATCCCGCGCGCGCGCACCCAATCCGGAAGAGACAGCTGCGAAGCAACGGTCAGTGTGTTCACCACTGCGAGCCACGCACCGCCGGCGACCCACATCGGCGGTATCGCCATCCAGACATGCGGTGCAAAACCGACCGCGATCATTGCCAGCGCCTGCACCAGCAACCCGCCGCGCAGCAAGCGATCGCGCGAGATCAGCACGCGCAAACGCGGAAGCAAGAACGCGGTCGCGATTGCTCCGAGCCCCAGCGATCCCAGTAACGCCGTGTACGCCCAAGCGCCACCGTCTGGCAATCGCTTTGCCACCAGCGGCAACAGAGCCAGCAGCGCGGTCGACTGCAGAAAGAAAATCGCTATGCGCAGCAGTACGGAGCGCATCAGGCTTGACTGCGCAACGTACTGAACACCGACCCGCATCGCGCCGAAGAACCGCTCGCCCGGCAAGACACTGGGCGTCGTTTCGAGTCTCCAGCGCATGATCACGAAACCGGCGACGACCGACAGGATTGCATTGACCAGGAACACGTACGCACTGCCCAGACTTGCGATCAGCGCTCCGGCAATCACCGGACCGACCACGCGCGACGTGTTCATGGCGATGCCGTTCAGCGCGATCGCC
>JBDUCU010000250.1:0-2789 GCA_040003315.1 Burkholderiaceae bacterium
GGGGTACTTCCCCTGCTAAAAGTGGAATCCCAAAGTACCGGCTTCGGTCTTTCGCTCGCAACTCCGCACTTGGAGGTAAGGGGGTATTTGTCCTATAAGCGGAGTGAGATGCTTGAGTAACGACGCGTTCGAACAATTGGTCCGAGAAGATGGGCCAATAAACGTCGCCATGGCCCGAATACAAGGGGCTGAGCAATTAGTCATTGCGAGGTGTGAAGCGAAATGCTGTTACCACACAAATCACCTTGATGCATGTTAACGTGAGTCATGCGCTGGCGCGAATCGTTTCCCAGTAGAGTGGTGAGCGCATTTAGAGGGAGAGCAGCACCTGAATGAATCATAGAAAGCCAACGCGTCTAAAAATTGTCCAAGGCAATCCCGGCAAGCGGCAATTGTCAGCGAACGAGCCTGAACCCGAGTTGGGCGCTGCACCACCCGAGTGGCTATCACCGCAGGCCATTAAGCATTGGCCCCTGATCGCCCAGCAGCTCGATGAGGTCGGCGTGCTGACAGTTATCGATGCCCCGGCACTTGGCCTTTACTGTGAGGCATTCGCGCGATGGAAGGACGCCAACGAACACGTTTTGAAATTCGGAACGGTGGTCACAGCGCCGTCTGGCTTTCCAATTCAATCGCCATTTTTAGCAATCGCCAACAAGGCGCACGACCAGATGGTGAAACTGCTGATTGAATTCGGCATGACACCGGCCGCGAGAACGAGGGTGGAAGTTGTCAAGAAACCGAGGCAAGGCAAAACGGGGCTCGCCAGGTATTTGTGACCCGGTCACCAAGTACGCGCTAAGCGTTAAGGCGGCCCAGCAAATCGCCGGGCCGCTGGTGCGCGCGGCTTGCGAACGGCACTTGCAGGACTTGGACGCACCCAGTGACTTCGGCTATCACTTCGACATCAAGCGAGCGCAGCGTGCTATCGAATTTTTTGCCGACGTACTGAAGCTCAACGGCGGTGAGTTCGAAGACCGCCCGTTCGTGCTTCAGCCCTGGCAGAAATTCATCGTTGGCAGTCTCTTCGGCTGGGTGGACAGCCTCGGCGTCCGCCGCTTTCAAGTCGCGTATCTAGAGATCGGAAAGGGCAGCGGCAAGAGCCCGCTTGCCGCAGGCATTGGCCTCTTTATGCTGGTAGCCGATAGCGAACCCCGCGCCGAGGTCTACGCGGCGGCGACTAAGAAAGATCAGGCGATGATCCTCTTCCGTGATGCGGTCGCCATGGTCGATTTGAGTCCGGAGTTAAGCGACCTGCTCGCACGAACAGGCGGGCAGCAGCATACGTGGAACCTCGCCCACCTTGAGTCGGGATCGTTCTTCCGGGCGATCTCCAGCGATGATGGACAATCAGGGCCTCGCCCCCACTGCGCCTTAATCGACGAGATTCACGAGCACAAGAACGATGATGTGGTTGAGATGATGCGTGCTGGTTTCAAGGGGCGTCGCCAACCGCTGCTGTTGATGATCACCAATAGCGGTCGAGATCAGACCAGCGTGTGCTGGACTCAGCACCAGTACGGCGAACGCGTTGTGACCGAGCAGATAGCCGATGAGCGTTATTTCGCTTTCATTTGCTCGGTCGATGCCGAGGACGAGCCTTTTGAAGATGAATCCTGCTGGATCAAGGCTAACCCAAACCTCGGCGTATCGATCCAGCCGCAATACTTGCGCGATCAAGTACGCGAGGCCAAGGGCATGCCCTCCAAGGAGTCGCGCGTGCGCAGGCTCAATTTCTGCCAATGGGTGGAGTCCGACGATCCCTTTATATCGCGAGTGGTGTGGGAGCAAAACGGCAGCGCGCCAGATATGGAAGTTTTTGCTACGCACCCGGTATACGTTGGGCTTGATCTATCAGCGCGCACGGACTTGACCGCATGCGTGTTTGCGGCGGCCGACGACAGCGGCATCGTGCACGTCTTCCCAACTTGCTGGATGCCCGAGCAGGGAGTGCACGAACGCGTGCGGCGAGATCGCGCGCCTTACGATGTGTGGATCCGTCAAGGGAAGCTTCTTACGACACCTGGCGCAACAGTGGATTACGACTTTGTGGCCGATGCCATCATGCAACGGGCTCAAGACTGGGACATTGTAAGAATCGCCTTCGATCGCTGGCGCGTCGACATCTTCAAGGCCGCGCTACGCCGGCTTGGCGTCTCCGACCAGTTCATTGCGGAGCGGCTGGTGGAGTTCGGGCAAGGTTTCAAGGACATGGCGCCCGCCTTGGATGAGACCGAATCATTGCTTCTGAACTGCAGGGTACGCCACGGCCGACACCCGGTGCTTACCATGTGCGCTTCCAACGCGACTATCAGTCTAGATCCAGCAGGCGGCAGGAAACTCAACAAGGCTAAATCAAGTGGGCGGATCGACGCGATGGTTGCGACGGCGATGGCGTTAGGTGTAATGCCGATCACTTCCAAACCTCAGCCGCGCTATCAGATGCTGTTCATTTGATATGAGCTCATCTCATATTAGTGATGTTGGCAACCCGGAACAGGCAAAACTCGATGCACCTTCTAAATCGTTAAGGACCTTCTGAGATTCCTGCCGGAAGGAGGCAAGCGCGCATTAATTCACCATGCGCGTCTCGACGCCCTACATGTGCGCTGTGAATCTCGTTGTCCTGCCGGTCAGCGAGCGATCTAAACACGATTCACAACGGTCGAAGCGAGTTCACGTTGGATATACCTGCTGGAGCTCAGCGTCCCCGCGCTGCGCGATGAGACGCGGTGCGACGTCCCCCCACCTTCCAGTATCACCAGGGTTTAGAGTCCGATCCCATCGTA
>JBDUCU010000251.1:0-2766 GCA_040003315.1 Burkholderiaceae bacterium
AGAGCCGCGCTCCACCCTCCCTCCAGCTCTGACCGTTGCGTCGTTGCGCCAGCCCGCACTGAGCGGGCGCGCGCGTTCTCAATGTCATTGCTTGGAGCGAGAGCACATGCACAAACTATTACCGGCGAGCCTCGCGCTCGCGTTGGCCGCGCCATTTTCCGCCATGGCCGACACTCCGACCGATATCAAGGCGCTTCGCCAGGAAATCGAAGCGATGCGCGCCGCGTACGAAGCTAGGCTGCAGGCGCTGGAGCAGCGGCTCAAGGCGGCGGAAGCGGCGACTGCGACACCGGTACCCGCAGCGGGCGCTGCAGTTCCGGCTGCGCTGTCTGTACCAGCGGCACCATCTGCACCATCCGTAGCCGCACCCGCTATCGCATCGGCTGGCGGCGGCATGAACGCCTTTAACCCGTCGATATCGCTGATTCTTTCGGGTATCTACACCCGCACCTCGCAAGACCCGGCGAAGTACGCTATTACCGGCTTCCAATTGCCCGCGAGCGTCGGCGCAGGACCCGGTACGCGCGGTTTCAGCCTTTCCGAGTCGGAGCTCGACCTTGCCGCCAGCATCGATCCGTGGCTACGCGGCGCAGCCAATATCTCGCTGCGTCCTGATGACACGATTTCGGTCGAGGAGGCCTACGTCCAGACCACCGCGCTAGGCAACGGTCTCTCGTTGAAAGCGGGCCGGTTCTTTTCCGGAATCGGATATCTCAATCCACAGCACGCGCACACCTGGGACTTCGTCGACAACCCACTGGCCTATCAAGCCCTGCTCGGCACGCAATACGGCGACGACGGTGTGCGGCTGAGCTGGATTGCGCCGACCGATCTGTACCTCGAGCTCGGTGCTGAACTCGGCCGCGGGCGCAGCTTTCCGGGCAGCGATACGAGCCGCAACGGCGCCGGAATGGCTGCGCTTACTTTCCACACCGGCGGCGATCTCGGCGAGAGCCACAGTTGGCGCGCCGGCCTGTCAATGCTGCGAGCGAAGGCGAACGATCAAAGTCTCCTCGCGATCGACGCAGCGGGCAGTGCGGTGACGAATGTGTTCAGCGGCAACACGCGTGTCTGGGTGGCCGACGCCGTCTGGAAATGGGCGCCGAACGGCAACGCCACGCGCACCAGCTTCAAACTTCAGGGAGAATACCTGCGCAGTACACGCAGCGGCAGCCTCACCTATGACGTCAGCAACGCCAACGTTGCGGACGCCTACCGCGCGGTGCAATCGGGCTGGTACCTGCAAGGCATCTACCAGTTCATTCCGCGCTGGCGCGTCGGTCTACGTACCGAGCGGCTAAGCCAAGGCACACCGGACTACGGGCTTAACGCGGCCTCGTTCGCGAGTAGCGGCTACCACCCGTACAAGAACACGCTGATGTTCGATTTCAGTCCGAGCGAGTTCTCGCGCGTGCGCTTGCAATTCGCCCAGGACCGCTCGCGCGAGGGACTGACCGACAACCAGCTCTTCATCCAGTACCAAATGAGTCTGGGCGCGCACGGCGCGCACAGCTACTGACACTTCTCTTGCAGAGGAGCACTCCATGATGGATCGCAAAACCCTGATCGCTCTGATTGCCGCACCGTTGGTGCTGCTCGCTTTTCCGGCGCATGCCGCGTTGCGTGTCTTTGCGTGCGAGCCCGAGTGGGGCGCGCTGGCGCAAGAGCTCGGCGGCAGCTTGGTCGACGTGTCGGTGGCCACCAGTGCACTACAGGATCCGCACCAGATTCAGGCCAAGCCGAGCTTGATTGCGCGCGCGCGTAATGCCGACCTTGTCGTCTGCACCGGTGCCGAACTCGAGATCGGTTGGCTCCCGGTGCTGCTTCAGCAATCGGGTAACGCGAAAGTGCAGCCGGGCCAGCCTGGAAACTTTGCCGCGGCGGACTTCGTGCGCAAGCTCGACGTGCCGCGCCAACTCGATCGCTCGCAAGGTGACGTGCATGCGGCCGGCAACCCGCACATCCAAACCGACCCGCGCAATGTCGCGCAGGTGGCCGCTGCGCTTGCTGCGCGGCTGCAGCAGATTGACGCGGCTAATGCGACCCAATACGCACAGCGCCACGCCGACTTCGTGCAGCGTTGGCAACAGGCCATCAATCGCTGGACCGCGCAGGCGGCGCCGCTGAAAGGCGTGCCGGTGGTCTCGCAGCACAAGGCCTTCGTGTATCTCTACGACTGGTTGGGGCTGAACGAAGTGGCCGTGCTTGAGCCCAAGCCCGGTGTCGAGCCCACGGTGTCGCACTTGCAGCAGGTGCTGTCCGTGTTGAAGACAGCGCCTCCACGCATGGTGCTGTACGCGGCCTATCAGGATCCGCGGCCGTCGGAGTGGTTGAGCAAAAATGCCGGCATCACGGTGGTGAAGCTGCCCCTTACCGTCGGAGGCACCGAAGGCGCGAAGGACTTATTCGGTCTTTTCGACGACACGATTGCCCGCCTCCTCGCCGCCGCAGAGAAGCGATGAACTGGAGCGCGCTTGACTGGGGCATTCTGGGCCCGCCGCTGATCGCCGGGCTGCTGGTGCTCGCGACCCATGTACCTCTCGGCACTCAGGTACTCGACCGTGGGATCGTCTTCATTGATCTGGCGATTGCGCAAATCGCCGGGCTTGGTGTAATCGCCGCCGACGCGCTAGGCATGCCCGAAGGCGGCCTCGCGATCCAGGTAGCGGCCGTGTGCGCAGCTTTGCTCGGAGCGCTACTGCTCACTTGGACCGAGCGGCGCGCGCCACAGCAACAGGAGGCATTGATCGGCGTGATGTTCATTCT
>JBDUCU010000252.1:0-2765 GCA_040003315.1 Burkholderiaceae bacterium
GGATGCTGGCGCAAAGTGGAATCGAGCTCGTATACGGCGGTGGCCACGTTGGACTAATGGGCGCGCTGGCAGACGAAGCGCTTGTGCACGGGGGTCGCGTGGTGGGCGTCATTCCCGAGCACTTGATGCGCCCCGAGGTCGCGCACCAAGGCTTGACCGAACTCATCGTCGTTGACTCGATGCACACACGCAAGCAGACGATGGCGTTGCGCAGCGATGCCTTTATCGTGCTGCCGGGCGGATTCGGAACGCTCGAAGAGATGTTCGAAGTGTTGACGTGGCTGCAATTGCGGCTGCAAGCCAAGCCGATCGGGCTGCTCAACGTCGAAGGCTACTTTGACTCGTTGCTGCAATTCTTGGAGCATGCAGCCGGTGAAGGCTTGATCAGGGGTGAGCACCGGGATCTGCTGCGAGTCGAGCGCACGCCGGCGCGTTTGCTCGCGCGGCTAAGTGCCGATATGGCTCTGGCGCAGTCGACGAGTCCGGTTACCGGCAACGTGTCGCTGGGATAACGGCGCGTCAACTTCCGCCTGCATAGTTCGCTTGACGCCACGCTTCGAATATCACCACCGCGACGGCGTTCGACAGGTTCAGGCTACGGTTTCCGGGACGCATCGGTAGCCGGATCCTCTGGTTCTGCGCGAACCGTTCACGAATGGCGTCCGATAGCCCGGCAGTTTCGTTGCCGAACACGAACCAGTCGTTCGGCGCGAACGTCACGTCGCTGACCAAACGCGTGCTGCGCGTCGTCAACGCGAACATGCGTTCGGCGGGTGGGTTCTCGCTTGCAACGAGGGCATCGAAGCTTGCATGCACTTTCACCGCCGCGAATTCGCGATAGTCGAGTCCCGCGCGCCGCAGCTGCCTATCGTCCAGGTCAAAGCCGAGCGGTGAAACGAGGTGCAACTCTGCACCGGTGTTTGCCGCAAGCCGAATGACGTTGCCGGTATTGGGCGGGATCTCGGGCTCGACCAGAACGATGTGAAACATCAGGCTACGGGGTGCGCGCGACGATCAAGTTGTGCACACGCGCCGCGCCGGCCTGTTTAAGCACGCGCGCCACTTCATCGAGCGTGCTGCCGGTGGTCATCACATCGTCGACGATAAAAACGTGTTGCCCGTTCAAGCTTCCCTCGACGGCAAATGCACCCCGAACGTTGCGTCGCCGCTCGTTCAACGCCAGAGATTGTTGTGGTGGCGTGTGCCGGATGCGGAGCAATCGATCGACGACGAGACGGCGGCCGGCAGCGGACGCGAAAGCGCGCGCAATATGGTGCGATTGATTGAACCCGCGCTGGCGCACACGCTCGAATGCCAAAGGCACCGGGATAACGATGGCCTCGTTCGTGGAAGGTGGCATCGCTGACGATCGGCTTGCCAATAGTCGACCGAAAAATTGGGCTAGGTCCAATCGGGCGGTAAATTTCAGCGCCATGATCATCCCATCGACCGGCGAAACGTAGTCTGCCAAAGTCGTCGTTGCGTCGAAGTGCGGTACAGCAGCCAGGCAGCGCCCGCAGATGCGCGGTGAACCGGTCTTCCCATCCGGAATGCGAATCGCACAGCGCTCGCAGCGCACGGTGGCTGGCGCAAAAAAGTCTGCCTCGCATTGCGTGCAAATCGAAGTCGCCGGTGCGCCGGGGTGGAGTTCGCAAACGACACAACGCCGAGGCAACAGCCGGTATGCCAGAGCACGCAACATGGATTGGGTAGGCAGGTTCGATCGAGCATAGCTGCATATACTCAATCGACGATGCCGCTCGGTCCTGGATCTTCCGAACTTACGCCTACGATGGTCGCGCCGCCGCGCATTCCGGCACGCGTTGCCACCGTGCGGCGCCAGTTCGACGCGCGCGCTGCGCGTTTCGGCGCGAGCGCAGCATTGCCGCTTGAAGTGGGAAGACGGCTGATCGAGCGGCTTCAGTACATCCGCCTGGCGCCGCGCCGAATTCTGGATGTCGGCTGCGGAGCGGGGGCAACGCGCGCGCCGCTGCTAATGCAGTATCCGAACGCCGACTGGATCGGGCTCGACATTTCCGAGCGCATGCTGAAAGCAGCCGAAAAAGATGGAATGCGCGAGCGGGCGGTGCGCTGGCTGCGCGGCGCGTCATCTCATCGCGTGGCCGGCGACGGCGGGCGCTTGCCGATCGCCGATGACAGCGTCGATCTTGTCTTTTCGAATCTGATGCTGCATTGGCATCCGGAGCCGCACACCGTCTTCCCCGAATGGAAGCGGGTCCTGAAAACCGATGGCTTGCTGATGTTCAGTTGCTTCGGCCCCGATACGCTAAAGGAATTGCGCGCTGCGGCGGCAAGAGCACTGCCCAATTTGCGGGCGATGCCGTTTGTGGACATGCATGACTTCGGCGACATGATGGTCGCAAGCGGCTTTGCGACCCCTGTAATGGATGCCGAAGTCATCACGCTGACCTACAATTCCCCGCAACACTTGTTGCGTGAGGTGCGCGCGCTGGGTGGAAATCCACGCGACGACCGCTCACAATGGCTGCCGCGGAGCTCGCAGGCACGCGCTCTGCTTCGCGCACTCGAGGCGCAGCGGGGAGACGATGGCCGGATTCGACTAACCTTCGAGGTGGCCTATGGCCATGCTTGGAAGCCGGAGCCGAAATCGGTTGGCGCTACGACCATTACGGTCGAATCGGTTCGGGCGCAACTTGCGAATCGCCGTCACCCCAGGTAACCCTTAACCGCAGTCAACCGGAGCAATCGATGTCGATCATTTCGTTTTTCAAGGACGCTGGAGA
>JBDUCU010000021.1:0-29401 GCA_040003315.1 Burkholderiaceae bacterium
GCTCGCGCGTCGTGTCGGCGCGTCGCGCCCGTTCGAACGGGATGCGTGCCACATCCTTCAACGCGCCCTTGAGCAGCGCATTGGCCTTGGCTTCGATCCAGTCGGTAACGCCCGCCTCTGCAGGTCCGCCGTTGGGCGGGTTGTACTTGAAGCCGCCGTCAGCGGGCGGATTGTGCGACGGCGTCACGACGATGCCGTCGGCGAGGCCTGCTGTGCGAGCGCGGTTGTAGACCAGGATCGCGTGCGAGATTGCAGGGGTCGGCGTGTATTCGCCACCTTGCGCGACGAGTACGTCAACGTGATTGGCGGCGAGGACTTCGAGCGCACTCTGAAACGCCGGCACCGACAGCGCATGGGTATCGATGCCGAGAAACAGCGGGCCATCGATTCTGTGCTGCTGTCGATAAAGGCAAATCGCCTGCGTAATCGCCAGCACATGTGATTCGTTGAAGGACCTTTCGAACGCAGAACCGCGGTGTCCCGAGGTGCCGAACGCAACCCGCTCCGCCGGCACCGATGGATCCGGTACTTCCGCGTAGTAGGCGGCAACCAAATCGCCAACATCGATCAGCATGTCCGGCGTGGCCGGCTTGCCTGCCAGGGGACTGAGTTTCATCGAGCCAGCATTCGGCTGCAACGCCGTGCGCGCCGCAGCATCACACCCCTTGCTGGCGCGCAGCGCGCGCCGCCTCGAAGGTCGCGACCCATTTCTGAAAACGCTCGGCGATGAGCGCCGCAGCCTGTTGCCGTGTTGCGCGTCCAGCCACATAGTCGGCCACCGCATCCCAGAAGGTCGTGCGTCCGACCGCAAAGCCGATGAAGCCCGGCACCCGCGCCGCGGTCTCGAGCCAGCTCACCACCCTGCTCTGATCAGCGCCGCGTCCAAGCACGATGCATGCGACCTCATCCCGGCCTTGGCGCCGCGCGGCATCGACCATGCGCTCGCAGTCTTCGCGCTGATCGAGCCCTTCGATCTTCCACACGTCGGGCTCGACGCCCGCATCCTGCAATGCGCGGATGCTCTGGAGCATCAGGTCCGGACGAAGCTGCCGATCGTATTGCTTCTTGTCGGACTGCACCCGGTCCAGTTGCGCCTCGGTCGCTGGCACCAGTAGCTCGAACATGAAACGCTGATTCGCGGTGCGACAGTAGTCGGAAAGCCGCTTCAGACGTTGCGCCTGCTGACGATTCAGCGCCGCATCGCCTTCCGGGTTGTAGCGCACCAGAACCTTGGCGAAAGTCGGCTTGAACGCTTCGATATGCTCGGCGAACTCGCTGCCGTATTCGAACTCAAACTCGTCCGATCCGCTCTGCTCGGTCGAGAGCGCGACGACGTAGCCGTGGCTTTTCGCATCGCGCAGGATATCGGCACCGAATTGCTCGTCCACCAGGATGCCGGCGCTTTGCGGCGGCACATTGCCGTTGAGTGCTCGCGCGAATCCTTCGTAGATCACGCGCTTGCTGTCGGCAACGTTGCGGTGCTGTTCGGCGGTGAGCGGCGGCTCGTACTGGAACATGCCACTCACGTAGGAGTTGCGATGATCGAACGGCAGCAGGTACAGCGGCCGGGTGTAGCCGAGAGTCATGGCGGGTCTGGCGGCATCAGAGCCGGCGAAGCAATGCGAGTCGCCTACGAGCTGCGCACGCCGGCGTCGACCAACACTTCGCTTTTGTCGGCAATGCGCTGCATCAGGGCCTTCCATGACTTGACGAATGCCTGCGCGCCTTCGCGCTGCAGCTGACCGGCGAGCCCTCCGATATCGATACCTGCCTGATCGAAACGCTTCAGCACTGCTTCCGAATCGCCGCCGTCTTCGGCCATTGCGCTCTTGACCTCGCCGTGATCGGCGAAAGCGCGCAGCGTCTTCGTGGGGATGGTGTTGATCGTGTCGGTCGCCGCCAGTGCTTCGACGTACAGCGTGTCGGACGCTTTCGGATCCTTGGTGCCGGTGCTGGCCCACAGCAGGCGCTGTGGCTGGGCACCGGCGCTCGCCAGCTTGCGCCAACGCGGCGACGCCAAAAGCTCGCGGTACGCGCGGTAGCTCTGGGCTGCAACCGCAATGCCGAGCCGATTGTGCAGTTCAAGGGGCACCTTGTCGGCCACCGCCTTGTCCCAACGGCTGACGAACACCGACGCCACCGAAGCAACCCGAGGATCGAGTCCGGCGGCAATGCGCCGCTCGATAGCACGCAGATACGCCTCGGCCGCCGCGAGATACTGCTCACGCGAAAACAGCAGGGTCACGTTGATCGGCACGCTGGCGAAGATCGATTCCTCGATGGCAGGAACGCCTTCCGGAGTGCCCGGTATCTTGACGAAAAGATTCGGCCGGTCAGCCTGCCGGTGGATGCGGGCCGCTGCCTCGATGCTTCCTTGTGTGTTGTTCGCCAGCAGCGGCGATACCTCCATTGAAACCCAGCCGTCGACACGCTCGGTGCCATCGAAGATCGGCCGGAACAGATCGGCGGCGCGCCGGAGGTCTTCCAGCGCAAGCTCGATGAACAGCGCTTCGCCCGATTTACCGGCACCAACTTTTTCGCGAATGCCATCGTCGTAGGCTTCGCCGGCGCCGATCGCTTCATCGAAGATGGTCGGATTCGATGTCAGTCCGCTCACCGAGAAAACGTCGATGTAGCGCTGCAGGGTGCCATCGTCAAGAATGGAACGCGAGATGTTGTCGAGCCACAAACTCTGGCCGAGATCGTGCAGACGCTGCGTAGGTTTCATGCTTGCTCCTAGTGCCTCGCCGCCGCGTGGGCGGCAACGAGGAATCGTGGCGGTTCGACATCGAGCAGATCGGCTATGTGCTGAAGGCTGATGTCAGGTGGTGGATCGATGCTCTCTTGCATCGAGTCAGCGGCGTAATGACCCTGGCGGACAAAAACCGTAGTGAGCTTTTCACCGAGCACGCGCTTCATTGCCGCCAGCAACTGCGGCTTGTCCTCGATCATCACGTAATGCGAAGCCGGAAAGCAGCGCTGCGTTGCGTCCAGCGTGCGCTCCTTGTGCACTTCTATGCGCACTCGCCCGTCGACCGCATCCCAGATGCCCGAGCGCTGGATCTTGCGCGGCTGAAACACAACGTCGCCGTCGGACAGCACCGCCGCCGTTCCCAGCGTGCGCAGGTGCGCAATCGCCTCGAAAGCGCGCGGATAGACCCGCTCGACAAATGGATACTCGAGCATGAACGCGGACATTTGCAGCAACTCGATGCAATCTTCGAGCCCGACACGGAACTGTTGCAGCGCGCCCAGATAGTCGGCATAGCCGAGCTCATCGCGCAGCGCCGAATAAAGGGCCCGGTAGCGATCGCGCTCGGCGGCGCCGAACGTCTGCTGCAGGCGCATTTCAAGGTCGTCGCCGAAGCGGTCGTTGTCGAGCAACGTGTTGTCGACATCGAGCAGGAACACGGTGCTGTCGAGCATCAGCGCCTTCTAACGAATCCATGCCGCGTTCGCCTGCGACGCCATTGACGCCCAGGGCCAGGTTGCGAACGCTTGCCATGCATGCGGGTATTGCGGTGCTTGAGCGGCCCTAGCAAGGCGGCGCCCTTTCCGGCTTTGGGTTGTACCAGCCTTCCCCCGCGACCACGAGTTTCGCGGCCGCTGCCGGCCCCCATGTGCCGGGCGCGTACGTATGAACCGGTGTCACGTTGCCGAGGATGGGTTCGACCACGCGCCATGCGGCTTCAACACTGTCGTCGCGCGTGAACAGTGACGTATCCCCTTTGATGGCGCCGCTCAAGAGTCGTTCGTAAGGAAAATCCGCGCTGGCAGGCGAGCGACGCGCAATCAGCTCGACTGGTTCGCCCAGCATTTGATCGCCTGCAGCCTTGACGCGAGCGCCGACCGATATCACGACCTCAGGGCCGAGACGAAAGCGAAAATAGTTTGACGGCTGCGCCGGGATGCGCTCGAACATCGGCAGCGGCGGGCACTTCAAATCGACGGTCACTTCGGTGGTCGTGATCGGCAATCGCTTGCCGGCGCGGATGTAAAACGGGACGCCGGCCCAGCGCCATGTATCGATGTGCAGCCGAATCGCCGCGAACGTCTCGACTTTCGAATCGGCGCCCACGCCGTCTTCGTCGCGGTACCCCCGAAATTGCCCACGCACCACCTCGCCCGGGTCGAGCGGCCGCATCGCGCGGAACAGACGCAGCTTTTCGGCCTGCATCGCGTCGGGATCACGGCCGGTCGGCGCATCCATTGCCAGCAATGCGATCACCTGCAGCAGATGGTTCTGCACCACGTCGCGCACCGCGCCCACTTCCTCGTAGAAACCGCCGCGGCCTTGTACACCGAACTTTTCGGCCATCGTGATCTGCACGTTGTCGATGTAGTTGCGGTTCCAGAGCGGTTCGAGAAACGAGTTGGCGAAACGAAAGTAGAGCAGGTTCTGCACCGCCTCTTTGCCGAGGTAATGATCGATCCGAAACACCGACGATTCGGGAAAGACTTCGTGCAGCGTGCGATTCAAAGCCCGCGCCGAAGCGAGATCGCGTCCGAACGGTTTTTCGACGATGACACGGGCGTTCTTGGCACATCCGGCTTGAGCCAGACCTTGCACCACGGTACCGAACATGCTCGGTGGAATCGCCAGGTAGTGCACTGGCCGGCGCGCGCCGTTCATCGCCTGGGAAACGCGCCCGTAAGTGGTGGATTCGTTGTAGTCACCATCCACATAGCGCAGCTGCGCTGACAGCTTGGAAAACGCCGCCTTGTCGAGGCCCCCATGTTCCTGCACCGACTCGCGCGCGCGCGCACGCAGCTTGTCGAGCGACCAGCCAGCGCGCGCGATGCCGATGATCGGCATATCCAGTTCGCCGTGCCGGATCATCGCCTGCAGTGCCGGAAAAATCTTCTTATAGGCGAGATCGCCCGTTGCTCCGAAGAAAACAAAGGCATCCGAGTTCTGTTGAGTCATATCAACCGGGTCAAGCAGCATTTTGGCAATTGAATTTATCCGTGCATTGTCGCTCGCCGGACGGCATTAAAACCGGGCCTGCAAGACGGCAATCCCGTTCGCGCGGGTTTGTTACTTGCAGTGAGGCGACATGTTCCAGGATGTCTCCGCGCGGTGGCCGACGCTAGACTCTTCATGTTTCGGCGATCATGGTGTGGCTCGCCGGCACCCCTTGCGCGCTATGCCGATCAGAGCGCCGACCACACGAACCTCGGCGAGGGGTCGCTGGGCCTGGTACTCAAATAAATCTGCATGGCGTACAGCATCGGCTCCCACGCCGTTTCGCCGACGGGTGTGGCAATGCAAAAACTCGCGAACCAATCGCATTGCAGATTCAGGACCAATGATCTTCTCGACGCGCTTCGCGCAGACCTGGCGTATGCGTGCATGTTGATAAGCGCTCTTTGCCGTACCGCTGATTCAACTTACACTAACTAGACCAGGTTAACCCCTTGCTTTTTACGAAGACTGCGAGTCATCTTTGCGTAATCCGACACTGCAGCAATTGCTCGGCGTTCAACTACCGATCATTCAGGCGCCGATGGCGGGTGTGCAAGGCAGCGCACTCGCCATCGCGGTGTCGAACGCAGGCGGATTGGGCTCATTGCCCTGCGCCATGCTCGGTCTGGATGCCATGCGCAATGAACTGGTAGCGATCAAGACGCAAACCACCCAGCCGTTCAACGCGAATTTCTTCTGCCACGTGCCGCCCGCGCCAGACGCGGAGCGTGAAGCGTTTTGGCGAGCTGCACTGGCGCCGTATTACGCGGAGTTCGGAATCGATTCGAACACGATTCCAGCGGGGCCGGGACGTCTGCCTTTCAGTGCCGAAATAGTGCAGGCGTTGGGGGAATTCAAACCGGCCGTCGTCAGCTTTCATTTCGGCTTGCCGTCTGCCGAATTGCTGGCCGCCGTACGTAGCTGGGGCGCGAAGATACTGTCTTCGGCGACCACCGTTGAAGAGGCCCGTTGGCTCGAAGCGCAAGGTGTCGACGCGATCATCGCGCAAGGTTTGGAGGCAGGCGGCCATCGCGGCGTGTTCTTGTCGGACGAGTTGAGCACTCAAGTCGGCACGTTTGCACTGCTGCCGCAAATCGTGCGCGCGGTCAGGGTGCCGGTGATTGCAGCCGGCGGAATTGCAGACTCCAAGGGCGTCGCGGCTGCGATGGCACTGGGTGCAGCAGGGGTACAGCTCGGGACGGCTTATCTGCTCTGCCCGGAAGCCACGACCAGCGCCGTACACCGCGCGGCCCTCGGCAGCGAAGCAGCGCACCACACCGCGCTGACGAATCTTTTTACGGGCCGTCCCGCACGCGGAATCGTCAACCGCATCATGCGGGAACTGGGCCCGATCAGCGCCGCGCCGCCGGCGTTTCCATTGGCGACTGCCGCTATTGCGCCGTTGCGCGCCAAGGCGGAAAGCCAAGGATCGGGCGATTTCTCACCGCTGTGGTCTGGTCAGAACGCGGGCGGCTGCAAGGCAATACCCGCTGCTGAATTGACGCGACGACTAGCTGCGGAGCTCCACGCCCCGTGACCGTTTTCAATTTCAGCGCCGGCTCGGCCGCGGTCACGGCGGAGCGGCGGCGAAGCATTCCATCGCATGTGAAGCTTGAAGTTTGGAAGCGCGATTCCGGATAGTGCGCGATTTGCAGCGCCAGCGATGAGCTCCACTTCGACCACATCTTGCCGTTCTCCAAAGGCGGCAGTTCAGTCACAGCGGCGAATGTCCAACTTCTTTTGCGCTCGTCACAATTTGGCCAAGTCAGACCGCATCGAGTGAAGCAGCGACGTTCAATTTAGAGGAGACCATGATGAATGCCGACGACCTGCGCTCTGTCCAGGCTCCGCTGAAGGAGCGCTATCGCGATTTCCCAAATGCGGCGCTGATCACTTTGCGTGCGCAGGGTCGCATCGGTGACGATGTCAGCTGCAAGATCGAAACAGGCAAGGCACTCGTCGTTGCCGGTTTGCATCCGGCCACCGGCGGCAGCGGACACGCTGCATGCTCGGGCGACATGCTGCTCGAAGCGCTGGTGGCGTGCGCCGGGGTCACGCTGAACGCAGTGGCGACGGCGCTCGGCATTGAACTGCGCAACGCCTCTCTGCAAGCCGAAGGCGACCTCGACTTCCGCGGCACGCTCGGCGTGTCAAAGGAGGCGCCGGTCGGCTTCCAGAATATTCGCCTGCAGTTCACGCTCGACACTGATGCATCGGAGGAGCAGCTCGCCACGCTGATGCGCCTGACCGAAAGGTACTGCGTCGTCTACCAGACGCTGGCGCATCCACCCGGATTGGCAGTCACTCGCAAACAAGCAGTTGCCTGAGCGCGGTCCGAGCCGTGGCCAAAATAGTCCGCACCGATCGCGAGCTCGAACTCCCGCACGTCGATGCGGCGCTGCTCGCTGCTGGACACGAGCTCGCGCTGCTGCCCGACGGGGTGATCGAAGACGAGCTTGTCCACACGCTGCGCGACGCGGATCTGCTGCTGATGTGCTACACGCCAGTCACCGCGCGAGTGATTGAATCCGCGCCGCGACTGAAGGGCATCGTCAAGTATGGCGTGGGCATTGACGCGATCGACATTGCAGCAGCGCAGGCGCGTGGCATCCCTGTGGTCAACGTCCCCGAATACGCCGAGGAAACCGTCGCCGAAGGTGCGATAACCCTGATGCTCGCGCTGGCGAAGAAGCTCAAACCGATCCAGCACGCGATGGACGAACACGGCTGGGTCTGGCCGGCTGCACCGTGGATGGGGCTCGACCTTGCCGGGAAGACACTCGGCCTAGTAGGTCTCGGCCGCATCGGTTCGAACGTGGCGCGCATCGCGGGCGTCGGCTTTCGCATGCGCGTCGTTGGTTTCGATCCGCACGCCGATGCGGCGCGCTTCAACGCGAAGGGCGTGCAGCGGCGCACCGATCTGCGCGAACTGCTTGCCGAAAGCGATTTCGTTTCGGTGCATTGCGTATTGAACGCCGCCACGCGCGGCCTGATCGGCGCAGGCGAGCTGGCGGCGATGAAGCCCTCGGCGTTCCTGGTTAACGTCTCGCGCGGCGCGCTGGTCGACGAGGCCGCATTGCTGAGTGCGCTGCAAGAGCGACGTATCGCGGGCGCAGCGCTCGACGTCTATTCGCAGGAACCGCTGATGAAGGCCGGGCATCCGTTGCGCGCGCTTTACGCGATGGACAACGTGATTGTCTTTCCGCACCTGACGTTTTTCACGCGCGAGGCGATGCAGCGGCTGGCGGATGAGACGCTCGAGCGTTGTTTCGAAATGCTCGCGGGACGTCCTGCGCAAGTGAAATCGCACGATCCACGGCTGCGAGCCCAGCGGCACGGCGTGCGCTTTGCTGACCGAATTCTTTAAGGAAAGCTGATGGAACTCGGCATGATCGGGCTCGGGCGCATGGGCGCCAACATGAGCGAGCGCCTGGTGCGCGGCGGCCATCGTGTCATCGGATTCGATTTCAACCCGGAGGCACGCAAGCGCATCGCGCAACCGGGCGCGACATCGGTCGCTGCGTTGGACGCGCTGGCAGCGAAACTCAAACCGCCGCGCGCGCCGGCGCCTACGATGACACTGGCGCTGCTGGCGCGTCTGGCGTCGCGCGATCCGGATTCATTCGCGGCGAAGCTGCTGGCGGCGATGCGCAACCAGTTCGGCGGGCACGAGATCAAGAAAGCGTGAGCACTTTGGCAGGTGAGGTCGCGGCCGTGCGCTGGATCGGTGTCAGCGATATAGAAGAACTGCAGCGCATTGCGTGTCAGCGCATTCTCGACGCTGCTACGCATGCGATTGAATCACGCGGACGCTTCGTGATCGTGCTGTCCGGCGGTGAAACACCGCGCGGTGTGTATCGAATGCTGCGCACCGCGCGCACTGACTGGTCGCGTTGGCACGTGTACTTCGGAGACGAGCGATGCGTGCCCGCGGGCGATGCTGCGCGCAACAGCACGATGGCGTGCGACGAGTGGCTCGACCATGTGCCGCTTCCGCAGCCACAGGTTCACGCGATTCCCGCCGCGCTCGGCGCGACCGCTGCCGCTCGTGCCTACTCAGAAACGTTGCGCGCGCTCGGCGACTTTGATCTGGTGCTGCTCGGCCTGGGCGAAGACGGCCACACTGCGAGCCTGTTTGCTGGCCACAACTGGGGCATTGATCCAAATGCGCCCGATGTGCTCGCAGTATTCGACGCACCGAAACCGCCGCCGCAGCGCGTGTCGATGAGCGCGGCGCGTCTGAGCCGCGCACGCGAAGTCCTGTTTCTGGTGGCGGATACTTCCAAGCGCGAGGCGCTCGCTCGGTGGCGCAGTGGCGCGCCGCTGCCCGCTGCGGCGATCCGCCCCGCCGCCGGTGTCGACGTTCTGTTCGAGTCTTCGCTGCTCGATCATTCGACAAGCTTGATGTCGGCGAGCTCGGCGTAGATCGCGCCATTCACGACCTTTCAGTACATTCGCACGTGCTTGCCGATCAATGGTTGAACGAATTCAAGATAGCGCGGCCCGCGGTCAGGCGCCAGACTCTGGCCCAGCGACGTCCGCTTGCCACGGTGAAAGTAGGCGCTGATGTACTGGTTCTTTTCTTCGAGGCTGTATAGGTGAAACCTGTGCATCGACTCGCTGTAGTCCAGAGTGCCCTCGACTTCGGCAAACGACCCGCTAAGGTCGTCCTTGAGCGTCATTGCGTCGCGCACGGTCAGTTTGAGATCGGACCTGGGCGCCGACACTCGATCGAGCTTGCTGATCGGTCGAAGATCGTTCAGCGGAGTGACACCGTATACGCCGTCGGCCACCACAGCCGCCACGAATACGACGGCGAGGATCGACGAGGTGATTACGTTCTGACGGTACGTCTGCTGCGGCCGCTTTCGCGCCAAGACGATGAGAGCACAACCGCGACCGCGGCGCTCACCACCATCGCCGGGATGTTGTCGCGTATTTGCGATGCAACGCTCGCGACGACGACGAACACCTGTGCCGGCGCGTCCGTTCCAAGGTAGTGCAAAACGACGCCGATGATGAACAGCAGGTACATCGCCGCGTGAGCGATCAGCCGGTAGGCAAAGCAGGCGAGATAGAACCCTATGACGGCGTTGAGCGCCGTCAGAAGGAGCGTTACCAGCCGTCGTGAATCACTCATCCGTGGTTTGCGTTGACATGCTCCGTTTGCATCCAAGGATTGTTGCGAATGCCGATCAGCCAGAACACGAGCGCCGACACCAATCCAGTCCCGCCGTAGAGTCCGAGGATGACGCCAAAGGTCAGCAGCCAGGGCGCCAAACTATCAGAGGGGCCAAACCGAAAAGCGTCCCAGCCAGCGCAAATTGCCACAGGCTGCGCCACTTGAATCGTCGAAACAGCCAAAGCGCTGGAATGCCCAGCACCCATGCCACCGCGTAAGTCATCGGCAGGGTCGCGAGCGCAACCATCGAGCTCCCCGTGTCGCGGCCGATGGCCGTATCGGCCATCGCCAATAACAACGCAACCACACCCGGCGATATCAAGAACGCGGCAGCGATGCGCCGCATGGTTGCTTGCAAGGCACGCGCGGTCGCGCTCGCTCCCGCGCGTTGATGGTCACGGAAGCGTGGCCGGAGAGGAAAACGGTTTGCTCGCGTCCACCACGAACATCACCAGCGCGTGAAGATCAGTGGCGCCGCTGCTGGAAACCTGCATCGGCGAATCGGCACCGTGCCCTGTCTCGGCCTGTCCGACCTTGACCCGCATCACGCCATGGTGACTGCGGATACTCTGCTCGCCCGCGAGGACATAAAACGCTTCGGAGCCCGGATGGCTATGCACGGGCGTGCCGCTGCCCGGAGAGCCGCTGGCTTCGTTGATCCGAAGTAGATACTGCGATGCGGTCACGCGCGGAATCGGTCCGACTTCCGCAATCTTTGTCGCACCCGCTGAGGACCCGCCCGACGGGCCGAGCGTGAAGAGCCACACTTTATCGGCCGCTTCGACGACCAGTGCCCAAGCGCCTGCGGCCGCCTGCGCGGGGGCAAGTGCCGGAAACGTTTCGATGCGCCAGAAGAGCGCGCCGGCAGGCAACTCAGCAACTTTCTTTTCGGCCAGCGGCTTTATGACGAGCGGCGTCTGCGCGACCGCCGTTTGTGACAATGACGACAAGCCAGACGCCAACACGACGAGCAGCGAGATGACAATCCGTTTCACGAGCTCCTCCTAGTTAAGGTTGATTTTCTTACTTGGTGGATATCTTCGCAAAGAAATCGTAAATCCCGGTATCACCCATCTTGCGAGCATCGGCCAACTCACCGCCCCGAGTCGCATAAACAACTTTTCCGTCGGCTGAGAGTATTGCGACAGCGGGAATTCCACTTTTCAGCGGGACGCCGTACGACTCAGCGACATCGAGATTGCGGTCGAAGCGGCCGACATCCACCTTGACGACCTTGAAGTTCTTTTGAATCAACGGCGCGCTCGATCCGGTCTTGAACGACATATCGAGGACCTTGCAGTCGCCGCACCAATTTGCGCCGAACACGACAAGGACTGGAACCTTCGCTTGCCTGGCCGCTGCCAGCGCAGTTCGGATTTCCGCTTTTGCATCGGCCGTCTCGTTGTAAACCTGCGGCGCCGCGTCGGCAACTGACACACCAAACGCAAGGGCTATAGCGAGGAATGTTCGCATTGGCTTCCTGGTTTCGAGTCTAGTGATGATTCGCAATGCTACTAAGGTCTGGAGACTTCTCGCGCCACCGCCAGGAAGTGCAGCACCGTTTCGCCGAGTGCGTTCGTCAGGGACAACAGAGAAGGTCGTCCGCGCAGCAGATCGCACGCAAGCACAAAGTCACGCGTGTAAACCGCGTTCCTATTCCGTACCACGCCGCGTCGGTCTTGCACATGTGGGAATCAGGCGCCGTGCCCCCGAACGACCAGTTTCCCGGGCGGTCTTTGGCTTGCGAACCTCAAGGGTGACGAGTGGCATTTTTTGTCCAACGGTCGGTGCGTTGTCAAAGCCAGCGTAGGCGCTTTTCGGCAAGTGCTTTGCGCCAGTCAACTCGGGTGAAGCCGTAAAGCAGCGCGAGGAGCGCGAGTTGGACGGCAACAAAATAAATCCAGGCCCAGTGGCCAGCGCCAGTCAGTTCTGACTCGAAGTGTCGCGCCACCAAAGAGCCACCTTCTACTGCGACGGCGTAGCTCACCAGCCGCCCGACGAAGAACGGCACAGCAAGCAGTCGCAGCGGCGCACCGGTCAGTCCGTACGCCAGGAACAGAATATTCGACGGAAGAGGACTCAGAGCAAGCAGAAGGAACGCGACCACACTGGTGGCGCGCCGTCGCTCAATCGCCTCAGCAACTGCGGCCAGATTCTCGCGCATCGCAGGCCGCAGCCAGCGGGTCCGAACGATTCGCTTGGCGAAGTGGACCAGCACGAGCCGACCGCACGTGGCTGCACTGGCCGCGACCAGCGCAACGAGCCAGAATTGCGCATCGGGATGTTTGAATCCAAAGAACGACAGTGCCATCCACGTCGGAGGTGCAAACGCAGGAATGACGTTGAGCGCGAATATCGCGAGGAACAGAAGCGTCATTGACACCGTTTACGAACTTCGCTTCCAGCAGACGAACTTCGCATTGCTGGTGCTGCCCATTGCGCGGATCACAACCTCGTTGTCGAACCCCGCCAGCTCCTGCAGTCGTGTCACAAGCTCTCTCGAACCCTCTGCGATGCTCGACACAGCGCACCCGCCCGGCTCACCCAGCAGAACCCAGAAGACGTCATCGCCATAGGGTCCATCGTCGGTGGTGATGATGCAGACCTCCTGCAATGCGTCCCAGCGCACGCGTTCCTGCTGTCCGTCGGTCAGGGTTCTGACAACCTGCTCTTCACCGGCTTGTTTCCCAGGATGAATCGGGGCTGCTCATCGGCGAACTGTAGACGACGTTCGGCTGCAAGTGCCTCACAGCACAATACGGTGTAAGAATCGGTCAACGCGCGCACCGAATCGGCGCCAAGGAGCCTTGATGCAAGCATTCATCATCGACGCGGTGCGAACCGCGGGCGCACGCAAAGGTAGTCGGTTGAGCGGCTGGCATCCGACCGATCTGGCGGCATCGGTGCTCGATGCGCTGATCGCGCGCGCCGGCATCGATCCGGTGCTGATCGACGATGTGATCATGGGCTGCGTCGGACAGGCCGGCGAGCAGTCGAACAACATCGCGCGCAACGCGGTGCTTGCGTCTCGGCTGCCAGAGTCTGTGCCGGCAACGTCGATCGATCGTCAATGCGGATCGTCGCAGCAGGCGTTGCACTTTGCGGCGCAGGCGGTGATGTCAGGCACTATGGACATCGTGGTCGCCGCGGGTGTCGAGAGCATGACTCGCGTGCCGATGGGTTTGCCGGCAACACTGCCGTTCAAGCACGGTTTCGGCAGCTACATGAGCCCGGCGATGCAGGCTCGTTATCCGAATGTGCAGTTCAGTCAGTTCGCGGGCGCCGAGATGCTGGCCGTGAAATACGGACTGGCCAAGGACGAGCTCGACGCCTACGCGTTGTCCAGCCACCAGCGTGCGAGCGAAGCGACGCGCGCGGGAAATTTCGAAGCCGAGATCCTGCCGCTGCCGATTCGCGCCGCAGACGGCGCGCCGGCCGGCGAGATGCACGCGATCGACGAGGGCATCCGCTTCGACGCCACCGCCGAAGGCATCGGCGCGGTTAAGCTTCTGCACGAGGGCGGACGGCACAGCGCGGCGACCGCAAGTCAGATATGCGATGGCGCCGCGGCGCTGCTCATTGTCAACGAGCGCGGGTTGAAATTGCTGGACGCGCCGCTCGCGCCGATGGCGCGCATTCATCAGATGACGGTGCTCGGCCACGACCCGGTGATCATGCTTGAAGCGCCCGTGCCCGCGACGCCAATCGCACTGCGCAAGGCCGGACTTAAGCTCGACGACATCGATCTGTTTGAAATCAACGAGGCCTTTGCCTCGGTGCCGCTCGCCTGGCTGAAGGCGACGCGCTCGGACCCGGCCCGCCTGAACGCGAGCGGCGGCGCAATCGCGCTCGGCCATCCATTGGGCGCATCAGGCGCAAAGCTGATGACCACACTGGTGCACGCTTTGCGCCGCGCCGGCAAGCGTTATGGCATGCAGGCGATGTGCGAAGGCGGTGGGCTCGCGAACGTCACCATCGTCGAGCGGCTATGAGCCGTCACTTATAAATCTTGGTCGCTCCTCCGATGGCTTTCCACGCCGAATGGCCGCCTTTCATGTAGCTCGCATCGAGGCCCGCAGCGCGCAGGGCGGTGGCAGTTTGGCATCCGACGTGAAATCCATACACGCAGAATGTGACGACCGGTAGCGATTTCGAAAGTTCACCAGCCCATTCCTGCACGCGATCGGGATCGCGCCAGACAGCGCCGTCCATGATGTCCTGCGTTCTGGAAACGTAATACCGCGGGCGGGCATCAATGATCTGCACCGGTTTGCCGGCGTCAAGCATCGCCTTGACCTCTTCGGCGGATACAGCCGGCACGTCGGCGAACTCCTCCTGTACCAGAGGGCGTGGCGCTGCGACCTTTACAGCATCTTCGTAACGAGCCTGCACAGCTTTCCAATCCACGTTGCGCATGAACGCATCAATGTATGCCGTTGCGTTGGCGCCAAAATCAATGTGGAAGGCGTGCTCGTACATGTCGAGCGCCAGGATCGGGATGCCGCCTGCCAGCGCCTGGCTATGATCAGCCGCGTACTGATTGATCAGTCGACCGTCGCGCGGCACGTAAACGAGCAACACCCAGCCGGAACCGCCGGCCAGTCCGTTCGCCATCGCAACGAACTCGCTGCGCCAACGATCCACCGATCTGAAATCGCGAGCCAGCACTTGCGCCAGCACCTCGGTCGGTTTCCCATCACCGCCCAGACTCGCAAAATACAGTTCATGCAGCAGCGTGGAGTTAATGGCAATCAGCTCATCGCGCTTCAGACCGTTGACGACGTATGGAGCCGTGGTGACGTAATCGAGCGACTCGAGCTTTTCGGTGATTGCGTTCAGACGGCGCAAAGCCCCGCCGTAATTGTTCTCATAGTGGCTTTCGATCAGTTGCTTCGACAACCCGTTCAACAGCCATGGGCGAAAAAAAATAGGCGCCAGTTCGTATCTCATCCTTCGTGCCTCCGGTCATTTAGGGCTACCGTTAATTTGTAGACATAGAGACAATATAGTCATAACATCTACAAAATGCAATGGCTGTTACTCGTGTTGTCGCTGCCCACCGAAAATGCCACGGTCAGGATGCGGGCCTGGCGTGCGCTGCGCGCGGCCGGTGCCGCCGTGTTGCGCGATGGCGTGTACGTGCTGCCAGAGCGCGAGGAATGTCGCTCCACGCTCGAGGCGATCGCCGAGGACGTACAGGCTGGTGGAGGCAATGCCCAGCTGATGCGCGCCGAGCCAGAAGGCGCAGAGTTCGCGGCGCTGTTCGATCGCAGCGACGACTACGCGGCGCTGCTCGACGAGATTCGCCAGGCCAGCGACGAGCTCGACGCCGGCAACGCCCTCGAAGTGTCGAAGCAGGCGCGCAAGTTGCGCAAGGCCTTCGCAGGCGTCGCCGCGATCGATTTCTTCGGCGGCGAGGCTCAAAAGCAGGCGGACGCGGCGCTGCACGAGCTCGATCTGGCAGCAAGCCGCGCGACCGCGCCGGATGAGCCGCACGCGGTTCGCAGTGCGATCACGCCATTGCGCATTGCAGACTACAAGGGTCGGCTGTGGGCGACGCGCCGTCGCCCATGGGTCGACCGGCTTGCCTGCGCCTGGTTGATCCGCCGCTTCATTGATCGCAAGGCGCGGATCGTCTGGCTCGCCAAGCCCAAGGACTGTCCTCGCAAGGCGATTGGTTTTGATTTCGACGGGGCGACACTCAGCCACGTCGGTGCGCGTGTGACATTCGAGGTGATGCTGGCGAGCTTCGGCCTCGAACAACCCGCGCTGAAGCGGATCGGCGCGATCGTGCACGACCTCGACGCCGGCGGCGTGCAGCCTGGGGAAGCAAGCGGCATTGAAAGCGTGCTTGCCGGATTGCGCGATTCAATCGACGACGATGATCAGCTGGTGAAAGCGGCGGGCAGCGTGTTCGACGCGCTGCTGTCATCGTTCGAAGCACAGGCGCACGCTGAGTGAGTGCGACCTCGCCAATTCCTTTTCGGGAAGCACTTCGCTTCTGGCTGAAGCTTGGATTCATCAGCTTTGGCGGCCCCGCCGGCCAGATTTCGATCATGCATCAGGAGCTGGTCGAGAAGCGGCGCTGGATTTCCGAGCGCCGGTTCCTGCACGCGCTGAATTACTGCATGGTGCTTCCCGGCCCCGAGGCGCAACAGCTCGCCACTTACATCGGCTGGCTAATGCATCGCACCTGGGGCGGAGTCGTCGCCGGGGCGCTGTTCGTGTTGCCGTCGTTGCTGGTATTGATCGCGCTGTCCTGGATCTATATCGCCTTCGGCAACGTGCCGTTGGTCGCAGGACTCTTCTATGGCATCAAGCCTGCGGTCACCGCGATCGTGTTGCAGGCGGCGTACCGAATCGGCTCGCGCGCCTTGAAGAATGAAGTGCTGTGGGCGATTGCAGCCGCCTCGTTCGCCGCGATCTTCGCGCTCGATGCACCGTTTCCTGCCGTCATCGCAGCCGCTGCAGTCATCGGATACGTCGGCGGACGTAGGGCGCCAATCAAATTTGTCGTCGGAGGCGGACACAACCCATCAGACAAATATTTTGGCTCCGCGATCATTGACGACGAGACGCCGACACCCGAGCACGCACTGTTCACTTGGCCTCGCCTGGCGGCGGTCGCGCTGATCGGAATCGTGCTCTGGCTGGTGCCGATGTCGCTGCTGGTGGTCGTTTACAGCTGGGACCACACGCTCACGCAGATGAGTTGGTTCTTCACCAAGGCTGCGCTGCTCACCTTCGGCGGCGCCTATGCGGTGCTGCCCTATGTGTATCAGGGCGCGGTTGGTCATTACGGCTGGTTAACGCCGGTGCAGATGATCGACGGATTGGCACTCGGCGAAACCACGCCCGGGCCGCTGATCATGGTGGTGGCCTTCGTTGGGTTCGTCGGCGCTTATGTCGCCGCGCCGCTCGGGGCGAACAATCAAATCCTCGCCGGCGCCGGTGCGGCTTCGCTGGTGACGTGGTTTACTTTCCTGCCATCGTTTTTGTTCATTCTCGCCGGTGGCCCTTTTGTCGAGACCACGCATAACGACCTGAAATTCACCGCACCGCTGACTGCAATCACTGCCGCAGTGGTTGGCGCGATCGTCAATCTGACCGTGTTCTTCGGGTATCACGTGCTGTGGCCCAACGGATTTTCCGGACGGTTCGACGGGATATCTGCACTGATCGCGGCAGCTGCGGCAGTGGCTTTGCTTCGCTTCAAAGCATCCGTGATTCAGGTGATCGCCGCGTGCGCGCTCATCGGCCTGCTGACGCACCTTCTTCATTAGGAGACGACAATGAAATGGATCACTCGGGAACGTCCGAAGATCGACCGCATCGCGTGCCCCTGGCTGATCGCCCGCTTCATCGATCAACAGCCGGAGTTCCTTTATGTACCTACGAACGAGGTGCTGACTGTCGCCGACGAGACCAAAGCGATTCCGTACGACATCCCCGATGTCGAGCTCACGCACGAGGGCGAGCTTTGCAGCTTCGACGCGTTCCTCAAGAAATATCAACTCGACGATCCCGCCCTGCGGCAATTGGCGCTGATCGTGCGCGGTGCCGACACGTCATGCCTCGATCTGACGCCGCAATCCGCCGGGCTCTATGCGCTGTCGCTCGGGCTGTCGCACGAATTTGCCGATGACTATCAGATGCTGAAGCACGGGATGGTGATGTACGACGCGCTGTATTCGTGGTGCAAACATTGTCAGACCGAGGCGCATAACTGGCCGCCGGCTGCCTGAATCACACGCGCTTTTTCAGCAGACTCCGCCATTGGCGGCCGCGCTGACGAACGCTATGCGCGGTTGCTGTCTCGCACGGCCAGTGTTCTCTCGATTCGCTTGTCTGGAACCAGCCAGATCAACGCTACCGCGACATAGATTGCGAGCGAGATCCAACGTGAAACGAATGCCATCGGTATCGCAACTGCATACAGCAACGGCGAGCCTTTGCCTTTCCAGTCGGTGCCGACGGCTATCTTCAGCACCGACGCGGCACCCTGAGACGAAATAATCAGTTGCTGCAATATCCAGAAGGCGATCGCAGCCATCAGCAGCACCGCGCCGTATAGAGCCGACGGCACTGGAGCGAAATGGTTCTCGCCCATCCAGCCCGTCGTGAAAGAGACCAGCGACAACCAGAACAACAAGTGCAGATTCGCCCCCAGTATCGTCCCGTTAACGTGCGATGTGGCATGCACCATGTGATGGTGGTTGTTCCAGTAGATACCGACGTAGACGAAACTCAGCACATAGCTGAGGAACACTGGGATCACCAGCGCCAACACCTCGATCGTGTCACCGTGCGGTACTTTCATTTCCAGCACCATGATCGTGATAATCACCGCGATCACCCCATCGCTGAGTGCCTCGAATCGGTGCTTGCCCATTGGCGATTCAGTTAGTTAAATACCCTCTGCGCGCACGGCCGAAACACCGCATCGCGTCACTGCACACGTAATGAACGATAGCGCCCGATCAGCGCGTTGGTCGAGCTGTCGTGCTCGAGCGCAGCCTCGGGGTCACCGAGTTCGACCGCCGTACGTTGCGCAAGTGCCTTGCCCAGCTCGACGCCCCACTGGTCGAACGAATTGATATTCCAGATCGCGCCGCGCACGAACACGCTGTGCTCGTACAACGCAATCAGTGCTCCCAGCGAATGCGGCGTCAGACGCTCGCCAAGAATCGTGTTGCTCGGACGGTTTCCTTCAAATGTTCGATGCGGTATGAGTGCTGCGTCGATGCCCTCGGCGGCAACCTGCTCGGCTGTCTTGCCGAATGCCAGCGCTTCACCTTGCGCGAACAGATTCGCCATCAACACATCGTGCTGATTGCCGAGCGGGTTGAGCGTGCGGCAGAAACCGATGAAATCGCACGCGACCAGACGCGTGCCCTGATGCAGCAGCTGATAAAACGAGTGCTGTCCGTTGGTGCCAGGCTCGCCCCACAGAACCGGTTCGGTCTGGTAATCGACAACCGCGCCGTCGATCGTCACGTGCTTGCCGTTGCTTTCCATCGCCAGCTGCTGCAGATACGCCGGGAGGCGGCTCAGGTACTGATCGTAAGGAAGCACCGCAACCGACGGTGCATCGAGAAAGTTCGAGTTCCAGATTGCAAGCAGCCCGTGCAGCCACGGCAGGTTGCGTTCCGGCGGCGCGTCGCGAAAGTGTTCGTCCATCGCATGGAATCCGCCGAGCATCGCGCGAAAATTCTTCGCGCCAATCGCGATCATAGTTGACAGCCCTACCGCGGAAGTCATCGAATAGCGGCCGCCGACCCAGTCCCAGAAGCCGAACATGTTGTCGACATCGATGCCAAATTGGCCGACCTCTTGTGCATTGGTCGAGACCGCCACGAAGTGCTTTGATACCGCCGCGTCGGTACCGAGTTTCGCAATGCACCACGCTCGCGCGGAGCGCGCGTTAGCCAGCGTCTCGAGCGTCGTGAATGTCTTCGAGCAGACTATGAACAGCGTCTCAGCAGCATCGAGGTCGCCCACTGCCTGAGTGAAGTCGGTGCCATCGACGTTGGATACAAAACGAAACGTCATCTCACGCTCGCTGTAGTAGCGCAGGGCTTCGAACGCCATCGCCGGACCCAGGTCCGAACCTCCGATGCCGATGTTGACGACGTTGCGGATGCGCTTGCCGCCATTGCCCTTCCAGCTTCCGTTTCGCACACGGTCAGTGAAAGCCGCCATTCGATCGAGCACTTCATGCACGTCGGCGACCACGTTGCGTCCATCGAGCATGATGCGAGCGTCGCGCGGAGCGCGCAGCGCGACATGCAATGCCGGGCGCTGTTCAGTGACATTGATGCGCTCGCCGCGAAACATCGCATCACGCCGCTGCGCGACACCGCATGCCGCGGCCAAAGCCTGCAACAGCCTGAGGGTCTCGGCATCGATCCGATTCTTCGAATGATCGAAGTAGAGGCCGACGGCCTCGACCGTGAAGCGCCGCGCACGGTCCGCGTCGGTTGCGAACAATTCGCGCAGATCCCTGCCCCGCATCTGCAGCAGATGCTCCTGCAGCGCCAGCCATTGCGGACGCTGCGTCAACGCCACCGTTTTCTCGTTCATGAGTTATGCATCGCGCGCGCCGGCCTCAGCGAGCGCCTTGCTCTTCTGGGCGATGCGCCGCATCAGCGCAATCCATGACTTCACGAACGCCTGCGCACCCTGCTGTTGCAGCTGGACGGCCAGCGCGTCGACATCGATGCCAGCCTGCGCAAAGCGCCGCAGCGCCACTTCGGAGTCGCCTCCGCCTTCGGACATCGCGCCGCGGAGCTCGCCATGATCGGCGAATGCATACAGCGTCTTTTCGGGCAACGTGTTGATCGTCGCCGGCGCCGCAAGCGCCTCGACGTACATCGTGTCCGGTGCGTTCGGATCCTTGGTGCCGGTGCTGCCCCACAGCAGTCTCTGCACCTGCGCACCCGAGTCGGCAAGGCGCCGCCAGCGCGGCGACGCCAGCAGCTCTCGATACGCTCGATAGGTGCGCAAAGCGACCGCAATCCCAAGCCGATTGTTCAGCGAGTCCGGCACCTTTGCGCTGACCGCCTTGTCCCAGCGGCTGATGAACACCGACGCGACCGAGCCGACACGCAGATCAAGACCTGCGTCAAGCCGGCGTTCGATGCCACGCAGATACGCCTCGGCAGCCTGCAGGTACTGCTCCCGCGAGAACAGCAGCGTGACGTTGATCGGCACACCGGCAAAGATCGATTCCTCGATGGCAGCGATGCCTTGCGGCGTGCCCGGAATTTTCACGAACAGGTTCGCGCGCTCGGCCTGCGCATAAATGCGCGCGGCGGCACCGATGCTCGCTGCGGTGTCATCGGCCAGAAGCGGCGACAGCTCCATCGATACCCAGCCGTCGATGTGCCCCGTCTCGTCGAAAATCGGCTGAAATAAATCGGCAGCGCGACGCAGATCTTCGAGCGCCAGCTCGACGAACAGCGCCTCTCCCGATTTGCCGGCAGCGGCCTTGCTGCGAATCGCGTCGTCGTAAGCGCCCGTTGCGATCGCTTCGTCGAAGATGGTTGGATTCGACGTCAGACCGGTAATCGAGAAGTCATCGATATAGCGGCGCAGGGTGCCGTCGTCCAGGAGCGGACGCGAGATATTGTCGAGCCACAGGCTCTGGCCGAGTGCGCGCAGTCGTTGCGTTTCATTCATTGTCTTTTCCATTCGATCGGCGAAGCGTCAGCAGGGCAGCGCCGCCTCCGGCTTTGGATCGTGCCCGCCCTCGTGACCTTCGATTATGTCCTCCGCTTCCGCACGGCCCCATCTACCCGGCTCGTCTTCGATAACACACGCCGAAGCATCGGTCGCAGCCATCAACGCAGGATCGATCACGCGCCAGGCCGCCTCTACGCTCTGATCGCTCGGCTCGCGCGCCGACTGTAGATCGCGCCCGAAAGGTTTTTCGACGATGACCTTCGCACCTTCGGCACAGCCGGCCGCGGCCAGATGTTGCACCACCGTGCCGAACATGCTGGGTGGAATCGCGAGGTAGTGCAGCGGTCGTTTGGCTCCCTCGAGCGTTTGCCGCAGCCTTCAATAGGTCGATGGATCGTTGTAGTCCACCGTCCACATATCGCAGCTGACGGGCAAGCTTTGCAAACACGCCCTCTTCGATGCCGCCGTTTGCCTGCAGACCGTCTCGGGCCCGCTCGCAGAGCTTGTCGAGCGAACAAGCAGCCCGCGCGATACCGATGATCGGCATGTCAAGCTCGTCATCCCGGATCATCGCCTGCAGAGCCGGAAGATTTTCTTGTACGCCAGGTCCCCGGTCGCACCGAAAAAAACAAAGGCATCCGAAAGCGGCGGTGGCATCGCGTCGATGTGATCTGAGTAGCGACAGAATAGATCAACAACTCTTGGTATCCTGCCCAATGACGCAATTACCGGTTGGACGTTGCAATTGAGGGCGAGCAGCACTTCCATCCTCGGGCATCTGACCCAATTCAGGACGCGTTTCTCGATTGGGGCCTCCTCGCTCGCGGCGTCCGGTGAAGAAGCTCCGTTGCGATCGGAGTTATTCAGCGCCGATCAGATGGAGCAGTATGGCAAAACGCTCGCGGCCGCCCACAAGATCACCTCGCGCCGGACCCGCGAGTCGCTGCTCGCGCGCCTCGCCGATAACGAAGCAAAGTTGGTCGAGGTGTGTTATGTGCTGACCACGTCGTTGTCGGCGCATCAGCGCATCACGCCCGCCGGCGAATGGCTGATCGACAATTTCCATCTGATCGAGGAGCAGATTGCCACCGCCAAGCGGCACTTGCCGCGCGGCTATAGCCGCGAGCTGCCGCGTCTGGCGACCGGCCCCTCGGTCGGATTGCCACGAGTCTATGACATCGCCCTCGAAACGATTTCGCACGGCGATGGGCTGGTCGACGCGCACCGCCTGAGTCGCTTCGTAGCCGCCTACCAGGCGGTGAGCCCGCTGCAGTTGGGCGAGCTGTGGGCAATTCCGATCATGCTGCGCCTGGCGCTGATCGAGAATCTGCGCCGCGTCGGCGTGCGTATGGCGACGGGGCGCGCCGACCGCGACCTCGCAAACGTCTGGGCCGATCAGATGATGGAGACGGCCGAGAACGATCCGAAGAGCCTGATCGTCGTGATCGCCGATATGGCGCGCTCGTCGCCGCCGATGGACAGCGCCTTCGTTGCCGAGTTGACGCGCCGGCTGCAGGGCCAGAGCCCTGGACTCGCGCTGGCACTGACGTGGATCGAGCAGCAGCTCGCCGAATCGCATCTGACCATCGATCAACTGGTGCAGCTCGAGGCGCAGCAGCAGGCATCGCACCAGGTTTCGATCAGCAACAGCATTGGCAGCCTGCGCCTTCTGAGCGCGATCGATTGGCGCGAATTTGTCGAACAGATGAGCGTCGTCGAGCAAATCCTGCGCACCGATCCTGCCGGTGTGCACGGGGCGATGGAATTCGCCACGCGCGACAGTTATCGGCACGCCACCGAGCAAATCGCCCGACGCACTGCGTTGTCGGAAGCCGAGGTCGCGGTCAGGGCAATCGATCTGGCGCAAGCATCGCTCGATGCGAGCCACCCGGATGCTGACCCGCGCCAGCAGCACGTGGGCTTTTATCTGGTCGACGAAGGCTTGCCAGCCCTGCAGAAAGCAGTTGGATTCAACTACTCCGGATTCGAAGCGTTGTGCAAGTTCGGTCGCGATCGTCCACTCGCTCTTTACCTCGGATCGATTTCCACAATCACGGCAGTTCTCACCGCCGTCTTGGTGATGCAACTCGACGCTGGCCTCTTAGCGGTCCGCGACGGAGAAACCTTCGCAGCGCTGGTGATCGTTGTTCTGGTTTTCTTACTGGCGACCAGTCAGCTGGCAGTAGGCGCCGTCAACTGGCTGGCAACGCTGCTGGTCACACCCAAGGCGCTGCCGCGCATGGACTACAAGGAAGGGGTTGCTCCCGGAGTGCGCACACTGGTGGCAGTCCCCACCATTCTCACCGAAGCGCCCGGTGTCGAGAAGCTGATCGAGGCAATCGAGGTTCGCTTCCTCGCCAACCGAGATCCTCACGTGCACTTCGCGCTTCTGACCGATTTCACCGATGCGAGCGACGAAGTGCTGCCGACCGACGCTCCGCTGCTGCATCTCGCGCAGACCGGGATCGAGGCTCTGAATCAGACCTACCGGACCGGCGACATGCGCGGCGATCCGTTTTATCTGCTGCACCGACCGCGCCGCTGGAATCCACGGCAACACAAATGGATGGGCTACGAGCGCAAGCGCGGCAAGCTCGGCGATTTGAACGCGTTGTTGCGTGGCAAGGCGAATGACGGCTTTTCGCTGATCGTCGGCGCTATTGAAGTCCTGTTAGAGGTGAAGTACGTCATCACGCTCGACACAGACACACAGCTGCCGCGCGACAGTGCACGCCAGCTCGTCGGCGTGATGGCGCATCCATTGAATCACCCGCAGTTCGACCAACCGTCAAAAAGCATAAGTCGCGGCGTTGTCACCAAAGGCTATGGCATCTTGCAACCCCGCGCTGCGGTAAGCCTGCCCAGTACGCGCCGCTCGCCCTATGCGCGCCTGTATGGCGGCGAGCCTGGGCTCGATCCCTACACGCGCACCGTTTCAGACGTCTACCAGGACGCGTTTGGCGAGGGCTCGTTTATCGGAAAGGGTATCTACGACGTCGATGCATTCGAAAAGGCGCTCGCCGAGCGCTTTCCGGATAACCGCATCCTCAGCCACGATCTGCTCGAAGGCTGCTACGCCCGTTCCGGGTTGCTGAGCGATGTGCAGCTGTACGAAGACTTTCCAACCAGCTACAGCGCCGACGTCGCACGCCGCCATCGCTGGATCCGCGGCGACTGGCAGCTCGTCGGCTGGCTGCGGAGCCGCGTGCCGACGCCTGACGGGCGCCGGGTTCGCAATCCGCTGTCGATGCTGTCGCAGTGGAAGGTGTTCGACAATTTGCGACGGAGCCTGGTCCCTGCCGCGCTGCTCGCATTGCTGATCGCAGGTTGGGCCGCGCTGGCGAATCCTGTGTTCTGGACGGTCGTCGTGATCGCGGTGTTGCTGGTGCCGGCGCTCGCTGCAGCGTTGACGGATCTTCTGCGCAAGCCGACCGACGCGCCGCTCGAACAGCACGTGCGCGCGGTTGCGATCAGCGCGCAAACGCATTTCGCGCAGGTGCTGTTGGCCTTGGCTTGGCTTCCGTACGAGGCGTTCTACTGCCTCGATGCAATCGGCCGCACGGTGTGGCGGATGTTGATATCGCATCGCCGGCTGCTCGAGTGGAATCCTTCGAGCGAGGTCGAGCGCGCACTCGATCAAGACAACCGCACCGACCTAATCGCGACGTACCGCACCATGTGGTTCGCGCCCGCGATCGCGGTCCTCACCTGGACCGTGATGCCGGCGATGAATGCTTCGGCATTGCCGATCGCCGCACCGATCCTCCTGTTGTGGCTGGTAGCACCGGGAGTTGCATGGTGGGTCAGTCGTCCGCTGGCGGCGCGTCGCGAGGAGCTGTCACTGGAACAGACCGGCTTCCTGCGCAGGCTGGCGCGCAGAACGTGGGGTTATTTCGAAACCTACGTTGGACCGGAGGAAAACTGGCTACCACCCGACAACGTGCAGCAAAAAGGCCCCGTCGTGATCGCGCATCGCACATCGCCGACCAACATCGGGCTTGCACTGCTCGCCGATCTGGCTGCCTACGATTTCGGATACCTGTCGGGCGGACAACTGGTTACCCGCGCCGACAATGTGCTGCATACGATGCGCACCCTCGAGCGGCATCGCGGGCACTTTCTGAACTGGTACGACACGCGCACGCTGGCGCCCATGAACCCGCGATACATTTCCACCGTCGACAGCGGCAACCTCGCCGGACATCTGATGACGTGGCGCGCCGGACTGGCGGCGATGGTCGATGCACCGATCGTCAATCCGCGCTGGCTCGACGGCATCACCGATACGTTTGCCGTGTTGCGAGAGTCGATCGATCAGGAAGGACAGCCTCTGCCCGACGTGATGCAGCGCTTCGCACAGGCGATCGATCGCGTTGCCACCGATGAAGGCTCGTCTTTGCAGGCAGTTTGGGCAGATGCTGATGCCCTCGCCTCACATGCGGCAGCGGTCGCCGAACATCAGGCTTCGTTGTTGAGCGACCCTCAGCTGCTCGCTCCGTCCTCAGCAGGCACGACTGCTGATGCCCAATCGCACGAGATCGAAGAGGTTGGCTGGTCGCAGGCGCTCGCGCGGCAATGCAACGGGTTGCGCGATGAACTCGCACTGCTTGCTCCCTGGCTGCCATCGCCGCCGAACTCCGCGGCAGCCACCCCTGAAACCAGCATCGGCTCAGCGGCGGCCGCGGGCCGAATCCTTACTCTGCGTGAGCTGGCGGCGCTCGATACGACAGCGCTCGACCCGACATCGGGCATCGCGCGTGGCGCTTCGCAGGCGCGGGACCGGATCGCCGCGATCGAGCAACTGATCGCGCAGGCAACCGATTTTGCCGCTGTGGATTACAGCTTCCTGTTCGACAGGGTGCGCCGCCAGTTCGTGATCGGTTACAACGTCAGCGAGGGGCGCGCCGATGCGAGCTATTACGACCTGCTGGCATCCGAGGCGCGGCTGGCTGACTTCGTCGCGATCGCTCAGGGTCAGGTGCCGCAGGAAAGCTGGTTCGCGCTGGGGCGCCTGCTGACGACCGCGGGCGGCGAGCCGGTGCTGCTCTCATGGAGCGGCTCGATGTTCGAGTATCTGATGCCGCTGCTCGTGATGCCGACCCACGAGAACACGTTGCTCGACCAGACTTACATCGCCGCAGTGGATCGCCAGATCGAATACGGCCGGCAGCGCGGCGTGCCCTGGGGCATTTCCGAGTGCGGCTACAACACCGTGGATGCTTACGACAACTATCAATACAAGGCTTTTGGAGCGCCCGGGCTTGGGCTGAAGCGCGGCCTTGCCGATGATCTGGTGATCGCGCCGTACGCGTCGGCGCTGGCGCTGATGGTCTCGCCCGAAGCAGCCTGCCTGAATCTGCAGCGGCTCGCCGCGCTGGGACTCTACAGCCGGCTCGGAATGTTCGAATCGATCGATTACACGCCGTCGCGGCAGCGGCGCGGCGAGACGAGCAGCATTGTGCAATCGTTCATGGCGCATCACCATGGCATGAGTCTGCTTGCCTTTGCCTATTCGTTGCTCGGCAAGCCGATGCAAAAGAGGTTCGAAGCCGATCCGCTTTTGAGAGCAACGCTGCTGCTGCTGCAGGAACGGGTGCCGCGCGCGACGCCGTTTTATGCGACGGCGACGGTCGCCCCCGATATCGGGATCGGCGGGGCGAGTGCCGAGCCGCCGGTGCGCGTGCTGTCCACGCCGCAGACACCGGTGCCGGAAGTGCACCTGATGTCCAACGGCCGCTATCACGTGATGGTCACCAACGCCGGTGGCGGCAGCAGCCGCTGGAAGGATTTTGCGGTAACGCGGTGGCGCGAAGACACGACCTGCGATAACTGGGGCACGTTCCTGTATCTGCGCGATCTTGCAAGCGGCCAGTTCTGGTCAACCGCGTACCAGCCCACGCTACGGGAAACCGACTACTACGAGGCGATATTCACCGAAGGCAGAGCCGAGTTTCGTCGCCGCGACGTGGATATCGAGACACACACTGAAATTGTTGTTTCTCCTGAAGACGACATCGAGTTGCGACGGGTACGGATCAAAAACCGCGGGCGTATGCGCCGCGCGATTGAAATCACCAGCTATGCGGAAGTCGTGCTGGCGCCGGCCGCTGCAGATGCGCTGCATTCAACGTTCAGCAACCTGTTCGTTCAAACCGAGATCCTCGAGCGCCGCTCGGCGATTCTGTGCACGCGCCGGCCGCGCTCTCGCGATGAACATACGCCGATGTCGTTCCAGCTGATGACCGCACATGGCGCCGACGCCGGCGCCGTTTCGTTCGAGACCGACCGCGTGCGCTTCATCGGGCGCGGCGGAACGACCGCGGCGCCGCGCGCGATGTTCGATCGCGGGCCGCTGTCAGGCTCCGCCGGATCGGTGCTCGATCCGATCGCATCAATCCGTCGCCGAATCACGCTCGATGCCGGCGAGTCCGCCACCATCGATGTCGTCTCGGGCGTCGGCGATACCCGCGAGGTCGTGCTCGGGCTGATTGAAAAGTATCAGGATCGCCGCCTTGCCGATCGAGTATTCGACCTGACGTGGACCCATAGCCAGGTGGTGCTAAGGCAGCTCAACGCCACCGAAGCCGATGCACAACTGTACGGCCGCCTCGCGAGTTCGGTGCTCTTTGCAAACGTATCGCTGCGCGGCGCGGCGAGCGTGCTGATGCGCAATCGCCGCGGTCAATCGGGCCTGTGGGGTTACGCAATTTCGGGCGATCTGCCGATCGTGCTGCTGCAGATTTCAAAAGCCGAGAGCATCGATCTGGTGCGCCAGCTGGTGCAGGCACACGCGTACTGGAGGCTCAAGGGGCTGGCGGTCGACCTGGTGATCTGGAACGAAGATCACGACGTCTATCGCCAGCAGCTGCAGGAGCAGATCCTCGGCCTGATCGCCGCTGGAGTTGAAGCACATTTCGTCGACCGCCCCGGCGGAATCTTCGTGCGGCACGCAGAACAGATTGCAAACGAAGACCGCCTGCTATTCGAGTCGGTGGCGCGCGTCATGCTGTCAGACACCCGCGGTACGCTGGCCGAACAGATCGCTCGACGCATACCGCTGGATGTTCGCGTGCCCCGCTTGACTCCGGCACGTACTTATCGGCCGGAGCCGCCGCTTGAACCGGCGCTCGACGACCTGATCCTGTTTAACGAACTCGGAGGTTTCACGCCCGATGGCCGCGAGTATGTGATCGCGCCACCGATAGGCCGATCGACCCCGGCGCCATGGGTCAACGTCCTTGCCAATCCGCACTTCGGCACCGTGATCACCGAGAGCGGCAAGGCATACACCTGGAGCGAGAACGCGCATCTGTATCGCTTGACTCCGTGGCACAACGATCCCGTCGGCGAGGCGAGCGGCGAAGCGCTCTACATCCGCGACGAGGAAACCGGGCATTTCTGGTTGCCAACATCGTCGGATGCGTTCAACCCCGAACCTACGGCTCCGACTGTGACGCGGCACGGCTTCGGCTACAGCGTGTTCGAACATATCGAAGACGGCATCCACTCCGAGTTGACGGTGTTCGTCGCGCTTGACGCCTCGGTTAAATTTTCGATGCTCAAGGTCACCAACCGCTCCGACCGGCCGCGCCGCCTATCCGCAACCGGCTACGTCGAGTGGGTGTTGGGCGATCTGCGCGCGAAATCCGCGATGCACGTCATCACCGAGATTGATTCGAAGACCGGAGTTCTGTACGCGCGTAATTCGTTCAACACGGAGTTCGCCGATTGGGTCGGTTTCGTCGACGTCGATGACGCGGCTCGCACTGTCACCGGCGACCGCACAGAATTTCTCGGGCGCAACGGAACGCTGCGCAACCCCGCGTCGCTGCGGCGCATGCGCCTGTCAGGCCGCGTCGGCGCGGCGCTCGACCCATGCGCGGCGATGCAGGTCACGTTCGATCTGGCCGAGGAACAGCAGCGCGAAATCGTGTTCCGGCTGGGAGCGGCAAACAGCGTCGCAGCGGCGAGCACGCTGGCGCAGCGTTTTCGCGGCGTTGCCAGTGCGCGGGCCGCACTCGAAGCGGTAGTCGAACACTGGCGCAATACGCTGAGTGCGGTACAGGTCG
>JBDUCU010000253.1:0-2723 GCA_040003315.1 Burkholderiaceae bacterium
GCGGTGACCTGCTCGTGCACCTTGCTGACCTCGCCGTTGGAATGGGGCACCGGCATGACGTGGTAGATGTTGTAGAGGAGAGGGTCGTTTTCGACAAGGACCGGCAGGCCAATGCGCCTGGCTTGAACAAGATAGGTGCCCCGGTCAGTCAACGCGTAAGCCTGGAACTGCCACGCGACATCCATGGTGAGGCCTTGGCCTTGCCCGGTCTCGCGATACCAGGGCTGACCTTTCGGAGCGATTCCGGCCGTTTTCCAGGTGGCAAGCTCGCGCACGTGCGTGCCGGACTGGTCGCCACGCGACACGAACGGCGATTTGGTCTCGGCGATGCGCCTCAGCGCGTCGGCGGCCTTGAGACCCTTGATCTTCGCCGGATCAGCGGCCGGACCGATGATCACAAAGTCGTTGTACATGACAAGTCTGCGCGAGGTGCCGTTTCCTTCGGCCATCCAGGCCTTCTCGGCCTCAGGCGAGTGAGTCAGCAGCACGTCGCCTTCCCCCCGAGCACCTTGCTTCAAGATGTCGCCGCTGCCGGCGACGATTGGCTTCGCGGTCAGGCCGGATTTCTTGGCGAAAGCGTCTGTCAGGATGCGCAGCATTCCGCTATCCTGTGTGGTAGTCGTCGTAAGGATGATAAGTTCGTTAGGGTTGAGAGGCTGCGCCATCACGGGCGCGGCGAGGCTCGCGAAAGCGGCGAGAAACGCCAAAGGGAGAATACGAGCAAAACGGTTCATGCGGCAGGCTCCTGCGCAATCCCGTCCCAAAGGGGCGGTGGCGGTATATGCCCGGAACCGCCGTGCCGGACAACGCAGCTGCTCGCCGCGACGAAACGAACATAGCGCTATGAAATCCGGAGGAAAACAGGGCGATCGACGGGATTTGCATCGGCCCAACGGTGGGTCCTGCGGCACAGCCGCTCCCACTTGTATGGGGCATTTTCTGTCAAGGCTGATTTTCGGGTCTGTGCTCCTGTGATTGGGGGGACGACTGCGAGCCGGCGCCGATCGGCCATAGCGAGTCAGGCTGCGATAGCTTGCAGCCAGGCCGAAGGGAACAACGAAACGATCCGAGGGGAGCTCGCCATCAGGCACGAACTTCGCGCCACAAACTTGTATTCGGTTGATCCGTGAGGATCGGAACCATGATGCAGTCATGCGCATCGGCGGCGAAGCTCCGAGGCGGCGGGCCCATTCTAAACCGCGGCTCTAAGACCATGTGCAAGGTCGGGTTGCCACCACCTCGGGTCGTCATCTGCAGCTCGGCATCAATTCGATAACGAACTGCAGAAACTCATGTTCGCAAGCAAGTCGTCACGTTGCTGGGCGAAGGAGCAGACCTGCCCGCACCTCGCCCGTGGTCACTAACCGCCAAAGCGCAATGAGGAGCTTTCGGGCTAGCGCCACAATCATCGTCTTGCGCGTGCCGCCGCGGGCGTCCGCAGTTCGTTTCCGATACCATTCGGCCAACACGCTATCCTTCTGATGCAACAAGTGACCCCAGGCGAGCTGGATCATTCCGCGGCGCACCCGCGCATTGCCTGCTTTGGCAAGCCCTTGCTCGCGTCGCTTCTTGCCACTTTCGGCTGGTGCTCCTGTTAGACCGGCGTACCGCGCCACGGCCTTGCGATCCCGCAGCTTGCGCGAGAACACCTCCTGCACGAGCATGTCCGCGGTCTCGATGCCGACCCCGACCACCCGAGCCAGCAGGTGAACCATCGGATTGCGTCCTTCTTCGGGAGTTCGTTCCAGTCGCTCGGCGCGTGCCATCTCGATCTCCTTGATCTGCTGCTTCACGAAGCGCAAATGGGCCATATCGCGCTGCAGCTCCGCTAACGTATTCGGTGGTACTGCAGCACCCTCCGGCGTGCGCAGCCCTTCCAGTTGATCCGCCGCATGAGCCAAAGTTGGCCTGAAGCTGCGAATGCCGAGACGGGCGAGGTTCGCCCTCAGTCGGTTCACGATACGCGTGCACTCCTTGACGAGGCTTTCGCGCTCACGGCTCGGGCGCCGCGCGTCCTCATCCTCGATCGTGGGTATTGCAGCCATGCTGCAGTGGTTCGGCTCGCCGCGCAGCCAACCGAGGAAGGCGCGCTTGAGCAGTTCGGTATCGAGGCGATCCGTCTTCGCCCGCCGATGCTCACGCGAGACGGGGACACTGGACGGGTGAATGACATGGACCTCGATCTCGTGTGCACGCAACCAGCGTGCCAGCCAGAAGCCATCGCGACCGGCCTCAAACGCAACGGTGATGCGCTTGATGGTGCGTCCAGTCTGGGTTGCTTCCTTCCGCCAGCGATGCAGAAGCTGCAGTAATCCTTCCTGATCGGTCGTGAGTTTCTTCAGTGGTTGGCGTTCGATTCCCGGCACGATGCCGGCAACGAGCCAGCTCGCCTGGCCCATCTCAATCACCGCGATCAATGTTGCATCTTGTTCGAGAGCGAATAGAGATCTGCTCAAGTCGTTGGGCTGTGGCATGGGGCGCTCCATCGGTTGGTTGCAGCGACGATGGTGCCATTGCTGTTGCCTCGCCGCTCGCCCCATAGCATCTAAACCGCTTGCGCGGTAAGAGCGAAAGTCCCGTGCATTCACTTCGCCGGAAGTCGGACGCTTGCGAGTTCAGTGCCCACGATAACGTTTCCAGCAAAGCCACTGTCTTCGACTGCTTTCCTGTAATCAGCTTCCGTCAGAGCACCGCCCGGAATCTTGAAGGGCCCTTGACGCTCC
>JBDUCU010000022.1:0-29073 GCA_040003315.1 Burkholderiaceae bacterium
GAAGGTGGTGAGGGCACCCGTCGCCACACAACTGAGGGCGAGAGCGCCCAGGCGATACAGGCGTGTGATCGGTTCATTCGACAGTACCCGAACCACCCGAACGTGGACTACATGTATTACCTGAAGGGCCTCGCGTCGTTCAACGAAGAGCTCGGATTTCTCGGCAGCTTGCTCGGGCAGGATATCTCCGAGCGCGATGCGAAGGCAGCGCGCGATGCGTTCGACGCATTCAAGGACCTGATCACTCGCTATCCCGACAGCAAGTACACGCCCGATGCACGAGCGCGCATGATTTATCTCGCCAACTCTCAGGGACAGGCGGAAGTCAACGTTGCGCGTTACTACTTCACCCGCAAAGCGTATCTGGCTGCGATCCAGCGTGCGCAGACCGTCGTGCGCGACTTTCAGCAGACCCCGGCCACCGAGGAAGCGCTTTCGATCATCGCGCGCTCGTATGAGGCGCTTCAGATGAAAGACCTCCAGTCCGACGCCGAGCGCGTATTGGCGATCAATTTTCCGGACAGCAAGTACTTGCGCGGCCGGCGCTAGCAGCCTCGCACCGGCCGCCTTTGAACGCACGATCGAACATGGAATCGACCGATGTCGAGTACGGGGGCTTCTGGGTACGCGTGGGCGCTTCGCTGATTGATAGCGTGCTCGTCTTTGCAATCATCTTCCCGATTCTGGTGTCGATCTACGGCTGGACCTATTTCGAGTCAGCTTCAGGCTTTATCGCCGGGCCTGTCGACTTCCTGCTGTCGTGGGTGTTTCCGGCGGTGGCAGCCATGGTGTTCTGGCATTACAGGCAGGCGACACCGGGCAAGATGGTGCTCGGCTTGCGCGTCGTCGACGCCGACACCGGACACACCCTTTCAATCGGTCAATCAATCGGCCGCTATCTCGGCTATTACGTTTCGATGATTCCGCTGTGCCTTGGCTTCATCTGGATTGCTTTCGATCGTCGCAAGCAGGGGTGGCACGACAAGCTCGCTGGAACCGTCGTCATCAGATCGAAGAATCGCGGCGCGCAGCCGGTCAGGTTCGAGCGTCGGTAACCGCGCGCCGAGTCAGAAAGTCGACTGCTTCAGCTTCGCTGCGCGTTCGGGCAAATGGCGGCAGGCTCGACAGTACCGTCCTGCCATAGGGCTTGGTCAAGACGCGCTCGTCGAGAATCATCAGCACGCCACGATCCGTCTCGTCACGAATCAGACGGCCGACACCCTGCTTCATCAGCATGATTGCTTCGGGCAACTGATATTCATTGAACGGATTGCGCCCTGTTCTGCGCAGGTACCGGATCTTCGCTTCGACCACCGGATCATCGGGCGGCGCAAACGGCAGCTTGTCGATCACCACCAGCGAGAGTGCGTCACCGCGAATATCGATGCCTTCCCAGAAGCTGATGCTTCCGACAAGTACCGCGCTGCCCGACCTGCGAAACGCATCGATCAGCGCGCGCCGGGTCGTGGTGCCTTGGATCAGCAGCGGCAGCTCTCGATCGTCGAGCGCCATCAGCTGTCGCAGCCGGTCGGCGACCTTGTCGACCGCGCGCAGCGTGGTGCACAAGACAAATGCGCGACCGCCGTTGGCGCGAATCAGCGGCCATGACGCCTCGGCAACCGCATCGGCAAAGCCGACGCCGTACGGCGAAGGCGGCGACCGCGGCAGGTAGAGCAGCGCCTGTCGAGCAAAATCGAACGGGCTTTCCCAGCGCGCGGTGGTTGCATCTTCGATCCCGATCTCGGACAGGTAATGGTCAAATCGTCCCCCGGCCGTCAACGTGGCCGACGTCAGAATCCACGCCTGTGGCTGTGCGGCGCGCGCGCGCGCGAGTGCCTGCCCGGGCGCCAGTGGCGTCTGGTTAAATTGCGCGCCATGGATCGAAACCGAAATCCACCGCACCGAAGGCGCACCGTCGGCGATCGCATCTGCGCTTTCGTCGCTGTCTTCAACTGCGGGCGCAGCCACGGCGTTGCTCCATTGCCCAAGTTCCGCTCGGAGTTGGCATACCCGCGAAACCAGCAAGTCGAGTTCAGCATCGCGTCCGCGATTGACCTCCAGTGCTCGTGTCACCTGATCCGCGGCGGCAGTCAGACCGTCGAACGCGGGTCGCAAGTCGCGACGGCGCTCGATTCTTTCCAATGGAGTGCGCGAGCCGGTTGCAAGGCCGACCGCGCCGAGCGCCAGCCGCAGATCACGCACTGACCGTTCGAATCGACTGGACAGTGCAACCCACTCGGCACCGTCGGGAGCGCGCGAGAGGCCCAGTGAGCGGACGTCGCGACCCGCTTCGAGCAACTGCGCTAGTGACAGCGACGCGCCGAAAAAGTCCCCGGCGATCGCCGGCAACTGATGCGCTTCGTCCAGAATCACGGTGTCGACAGTCGGTAGAAAGTCGCGGATCGAATCGTCGCGAAATGCGAGATCTGCCATGAATAGATGATGATTGACGACGACGATGTCGGCCGCCTGCGCCTCGCGCCGCGCCTTGTACACGAAGCACTCGGCGAAACGCGGGCACTCGGTGCCCAGGCAGTTGTCGCGGGTCGAAGTTACCAGCGGCCAGATCGCCGCACCTTCGGGCACATCCGACAGCTCGGCGCGATCGCCGGTCGAAGTCGATGCGGCAAAGCGGATCACTGATCGCAGGTGGACCACGTCCTCGCGTGTTGGCAGCAATCCTTCGCTCTCCGTACGCGCCATGCGATAAAGACACACATAATTTGCGCGGCCCTTGAGCAATGCCGTAGCCGCATTGATGTGCAAGGCGTCGAGCACGGCGGGCAGATCCTTGCGGAAGAGCTGGTCCTGCAGCGGCTTGGTGCCGCTCGACACCAGCACCTTGCCTCCCGCGATCAAGGCAGGAACCAGGTAAGCGAACGTCTTTCCGGTGCCGGTCCCCGCCTCGGCGATCAAAGTGCCACCCGCTTCTATGGCGTCGTATACCGAGGCAGCCATGTCGGCCTGCGACGTACGCGCGACAAAGCCGGGAACTGACCGAGCTAGAAGACCGTCGGCAGAAAACGCGGAAACGACTCGCTCTCGGACGATATCGGCCGCACGCAGCGCTGCGGAGGCCTGCGTCACGCTGGAATGTCGGGCACCAGCTGCATTTCGAGGCGTGTCAATGTGTCCTTGATCTGCAGCTTGCGCTTTTTCATCCGCCGTAGCGCGAGGTCGTCAATGCTCAACTGCACGGCGAGGCGGTCAATTGCCGCGTCCAGATCGCGATGTTCGACCTGCAGCTCGATAATGCGCCGCTTTATTTCTTCCTGATCCATTTGCATACACATCAGGCGAAGATGGGCAAACGATCGAAGTAAGCCCAAAACAGGCGCCCCCATCTTTGCTACCAGAAGCGCCCAAAAGCCGATGATAGACTGATCGAAACGACCTCTTGGATCGCGTGTCCAGCTTCAAAGTCACCGCCTGCGTCGGCACCCACATCGGCGATCGCCACGAGCAACAGGACCGGGTCGCGATCATCACCAGCGAGCGCAATCCCGGGGCGATGCTTGCCATCGTCGCCGATGGCATGGGAGGCCGCACGGGTGGCCGACAAGCTGCGGACCAGGTCATCTCGACCGCAGAGAGCCTGTTCTGCGACCTGTCGGAACACGATTCGACCTTTCGTGAAATGCTGCTTCATCTGGCCGCCGAGGCGCATACGGTGATCCGGCTGACGGCTATCTCGAGTGAAAAAGAGCCGCATTCGACCGTCTGCGCATTGATCGTCAAGAAGCAGTACGCAATATGGGCGCACGCGGGCGACTCGCGCCTGTACTTTTTTCGTGACAGCAAACTCGTTCATTGCACCGAGGATCAGACGTACGCGCAACAACTGCGGGAAGAGGGGCGCCACGAGGACGCCGAAATCGCGGCGCAGCGCTACAAGAACATTCTGGTCAGCGCGCTCGGCATCAATAAGAAGCCAAAAGTGGTCATCGGCGAAGAGCACTCGCTGCGGGCGGGCGACGTGTTTTTGCTGGCCAGCGATGGCATGTGGGCCTACTTCGAAAACGACGAGCTGGCGCGAATATTGAACGACCTGTCGCCCCGCGATGCGTCTGAAGAAATGATGGCTCTTGCCCGCGAGCGAAGCGAAGGTCGCGGCGACAATCTCTCGTTGGCGATCGTCAAGTTCGAGCCGCTGACGACGCGGCGCGCCTAGTAGCGCCTTGGCAAGGACTTACGCGCGGTTGTGCGATCACTTTGACTCGGCAGCTTTCTTGCGCACTGCCTCCCGCTCGGTCTCGGCCTGTTCGATCTGCTTGCGCCTCTCGGCCCGCCGCTGCTCGTTTTTCTTGCGCTCGGCATCCTGTTGCTGCGCGTGCTTTTTCGCCTGCGCCTGCTTCTGCTGAAACTTCAGCGCATTGTCACTTCTATCTGAAGCGCTCAATCGGTCGGGAGCGCGCTGCGGGTCTTGCGGACTGACCTTTACTGCTTTGCGTGGCTGGCTGCCGTCCGCCGACCCCGTCTTCGCCCGATCTTTCGCTGGGGCATGCGCCTTTCCGACTCCACCCTTCGTTCCCAGCGCCTCGCGCCGTTTGAGGTCGGCCTCGCGCGCCGCCGTTTCTGCACGCGCTGCCTCTCCTTTCAGTTCCCGCTGCGCTTTATCGGTCGCCTGCGCCTGCGCTTTCTCGGCGCGTCGCTTGGCCAGCTGTTCGGCGTCGAGGCGACGTTTCAGAGAGTGCGCTTCAATCTGCACTCGCTTGACTTCCCGCTCGGCCAGTTCTTTTTCCCGTCGCGCCTTGTCGCGGCAGGAGTTCACCAAAACGCCGCGGTAGCACTCCGCATCGCGAGCGCGGGCGCTTTGTGCGATCTGCTTCATTTCCGCATCGGCTTCCTTAAGTGCCGCCTGCGCCTGAGCAACATCGTTGATGCTTCCCGCCGGATAACGATCCGAGAAGGTGCCTGCCGCCGCCGGGAACGCAACTAATACACCTGTCAGAAGAAGAATTCTCATAACTTGATCAACGCGGGCATCGCTCGATTGGATGACGACCTCTACACGCCAGAGATCGCGTCACGCCGCGGTGCTTCCAGGTATTCGCGCGATTGCATTTCATGCAGCCGCGATACGGCGCGCGCAAACTCGCTTTTCAATACGCCCGCGACATACAGCTGATCGGGCGGCGCCTCGGCCGAGGCGATCAGCTTGACGCCGCGGTCGTACAGCACGTCGACCAGCCAGGTGAAGCGCCGCGCCTCAGCGGCACGCCCTGCTCCCATTCTTGGAATGCTCGATAGCAACACGGTATGAAATTGTGCCGCGATCTCGAGGTAGTCGTTCTGCGAGCGCGGGCCGCTGCACAGAACCGCGAAGTCGAACCAAACGACACCGCCCGCACGCCGCCGCGCACGAATCTGGCGCGCCTCGATATTAAGAAGACAGTTGTCATCGCCCGCTTCGGCGATGCGTTCAAACGCCGTCTGCAGCACAGCATCGGCGGCCGGGCCCCACGGCACCACATAGGCATCGATGGTCTGCATCGCGCGCTTTCGATAGTCGATGCCGCCTTCGACCCGCAAGACGTCAAGACGCTCCTTCAACAACTCGATTGCAGGCAGCATCCGGTCGCGATGCAACCCATCGGCGTACAACCCATCGGGCGGACTGTTCGAGGTCATCACGAAGCCACAGTTCAGTTCGAAGAGCTTGGCGAGTAGGCGATGCAAAATCATCGCATCGGCAATATCGGAGATCTGAAACTCGTCAAAGCAGACAAGCCGGTGCCGCGCCGCGATCCGTTCGGCCACCTCGTCGAGCGGATTCTCGGTGCCTTTCAAATCGTCAAGCTCGCGGTGAACGCTGCGCATGAATTCGTGAAAATGCACCCGATTTTTTCGCACCACTGGAACCGCAGCAAAGAAAGCATCCATCAGAAAACTTTTGCCGCGTCCGACGCCGCCCCAAAGGTAGACGCCACGCGGCGCCGGCGGGTGGGCAATCAGCTTTTTCAGCGCGTTTGAGCGTTGGGCTTTGTACTCGACCCAGTCATTGTCCAACTGCTGCAGACGGTCGGCGGCCTGCTGCTGAGAAACATCCAGCAAATACCCGCGTGACTCAACCGCGGCGGCGAGTTGGGTGCGGAAGGTCACGGATCACGTCACGCCTTTACGGCCGGTACTCCCACCAATCCAATCCATAAAGCGAACAAACCCGCCAGCACGCTGATCCCGATATTTGCGGCCGCCACCCAAACTTCACCGCGTCTTAACAGAAACATTGTCTCGAGCCCAAACGCGGAGAATGTCGTAAACCCGCCGAGCAAGCCCGTAAAAATCAACAGGCGCGCATCGGGTGAAATCAAGTCGTGCTTTTCGGCCAGGCCAGCCATGACTCCCGCGATCAGGCATCCGATCACATTGACGGCGAAAGTCCCGGCTGGAAACTTCCAATTCAACGTGTGGTGCAGAATCACGCCGGAAAGCTTATATCGAGCGACCGACCCCAACGCGCCTCCGAGGGCGACCAGAAGTATTGCCTTCATCCTATTTGTATGCGGTAACGTGCGCCGGGCGCTGCTAAAAATTCAGCGCCCGCTTGTCGACCGCCAACGCGGCTTCTTTCGTCGCCTCGGCCAATGAAGGGTGCGCGTGGCAGATACGACCAATGTCCTCGCTCGATGCACGAAACTCCATCGCCACCACGGCCTCGGCAATCAGCTCGGAGGCAGACGGCCCAACGATATGTACGCCAAGGATCTCGTCGCTCTTTGCATCGGCCAGGAACTTGACCATCCCGGTGGTATCGCCCAGAGCGCGCGCGCGGCCGTTGGCCATGAATGGAAACGTCCCTGCCTTGTATGCCCGGCCTTCGGTTCTGAGCTGCTGCTCGTTCTGTCCGACCCAGGCAATCTCAGGCGAGGTGTAAATGACCCATGGAATCGTGTTGAAGTTGACGTGTCCGTGCTGCCCGGCAATTCGTTCGGCGACCGCCACACCTTCTTCTTCTGCTTTGTGCGCCAGCATCGGTCCGCGCACCACATCGCCTACGGCCCACACGCTTTCAACGTTTGTCCGGCACTCATCATCAACAGCAATGAATCCACGCTCGTCGAGCACCAAACCGACCGCGGACGCATTCAGCCCGCTGGTGTTCGGGACTCTGCCAATCGCCACGATCAGCGCGTCGACGGCGAGCGTCTGCGTCGATCCCTTCGCATCAGCGTAGGAGACCGTGACGCCCTTCTTGTCAGTCTTGACTTCGGTGATGTTCACACCGAGCTCGATCTTCAGTCCCTGCTTGTTAAATGCCTTTGCCGCTTCCTTTGCAATCTGCTGATCGACCGTGCCCAGGAAAACGGGCAATGCTTCGAGCATCGTGACGTCAGCGCCGAGCCGGCGCCACACCGACCCCATCTCGAGGCCGATCACACCGGCACCGATGACGCCGACCCGCTTCGGAACCGCCGCAATCGACAGCGCGCCATCGTTGCTGAGGATGCGCTGCTCATCGAATTCGACACCAGGCAGACGACGTGCACTCGAGCCGGTCGCAACGATCACATGCTTGCCGACGATGGTTGTGCCCGCCGGCTCGGAAACCGCGATTTCGTGGCCCGCGTCCGTCTTGGAGACGAATGATCCGTGGCCGTGAAAGAACGTGACCTTGTTCTTCTTGAACAGATACAAAATACCGTCGTTATTCTGCTTGACCACCGCCTCTTTGCGGCTGAGCATCTTGGCGAGGTCGACGCTCAGCCCTTTGATTTCGATGCCGTGATCTGCAAATGAATGGCCCGCGTGGTCGAAGTTTTCAGACGACTGCAGCAGCGCCTTCGACGGAATGCAGCCGATGTTCGTGCACGTGCCGCCCGGTGCAGGACCGCCTGCCTTGTTCTTCCAATCATCGATGCATGCCGTGCTAAGTCCCAGCTGCGCCGCGCGGATGGCCGCGACGTAGCCGCCTGGACCGCCGCCGATCACAACGACGTCAAAGCTCGTAGCCATTTAAACCTCAAGCAACAGGCGCGCGGGATCTTCGAGCGCTTCCTTGATCGCGACCAGCGCGAGCACCGCTTCGCGGCCGTCGATAATCCGGTGATCGTATGAAAGCGCCAGGTAGTTCATCGGCCGAATCACGATTTGGCCGTTTTCCACCACTGGCCGATCCTTCGTCGCATGAATACCCAGAATCGCCGACTGTGGCGGATTGATAATCGGCGTCGACAGCATCGAACCGAACACGCCGCCATTGGAAATCGAAAACGTTCCGCCGGTGAGTTCCTCCAGCGTGAGCTTTCCTTCCGCGGCGCGCTGGCCAAAATCAGCGATTTTTTTCTCGATGTCGGCAAACGTCATCTGGTCGGCGTCGCGCAGGATCGGCACCACCAGTCCGCGAGGCGAGCCCACCGCGATGCCGATATCGAAGTAGCCGTGATAGACGATCTCGGTGCCGTCGACCGATGCGTTGACCACCGGATAGCGCTTCAGAGCTGCGACCGCGGCCTTGACGAAGAACGACATGAAGCCGAGCTTCACGCCGTGTTCCTTTTCGAATTTTTCCTTGTAGCGCGTGCGCAGTTCAATCAATGGCTGCATGTTGACTTCGTTGAACGTGGTGAGGATGGCGGCGGTCGATTGCGACTGCACCAGGCGCTCGGCCACGCGCTGCCGCAGTCGTGACATCGGCACGCGTTGCTCGGGACGATTGGCAAGCTCTGCGGTGTCGACCGGCGCCTTGACGGCAGGCAATGCAGGGCGTGCGGGAGCAGGCGCCGAAGGGGGCGGCGTGGGCCGCGCTTTCGCCTCGCTCGCTTCGATCACGTCGCCCTTGGTGATGCGGCCGTCCTTGCCGGTGCCGCTGACTTGCGACGCGGACAGTCCGGCATCGGCCATCATCTTCGCGGCGGCGGGCATCGCGATACCGCTCTTTGCGCTCGCGGCGGCCGGTGGCGCCGGCGTTGCGGCTACTGCCGCTTTCACAGGTGGGGGCGCGGCCTTGCCGTCGGTATCCAGACGCGCAATCAATTCACCCGCCAACACCGTGCTGCCGTCTGGCTTGACGATCTCGGCTAACACGCCGGCGGCCGGCGCCGGCACCTCGAGCACCACCTTGTCGGTTTCAACCTCGACCAGCGTCTCGTCGATCGCGACCGCTTCCCCGGACTTTTTCTTCCACTGCAGCAGCGTCGCCTCGGCAACCGATTCAGACAACTGCGGCACTTTAACTTCAATGATCGACATCGCAGCTCCGCTTACTTGTTCAGTACCAAGCCCTTGAGCTTGGCGAATGCCTGCTCAATCAGCATCTTTTGTTGCTCGCTGTGCTTGGCGTAGTACCCGACAGCGGGCGATGCAGAAGCGGCGCGTCCTGCGTAAGCAAGCCGCTGGCCCTCGGTCATGTTTTCAAGCAAGTGATGCTGCACGTACAGCCAGGGCCCCTGATTGGCAGGCTCGTCCTGACACCAGACGACCTCGCTGAGCGACGGATACCGCTTGAACTCGGCCGCCAGCGACTTGTGCGGAAACGGATAGAGCTGCTCGATGCGCAATATCGCAACGTCCTTGTCTTCGCGCTCGCGCCGGGCGTTGACAAGATCGTAGTAAACCTTGCCGGAGCAGCCGATCACACGCTTGACTTTCTTGGCGTCGACCGCCGGTTCGGTTTCGCCGATCACCGTGCGGAATTCCCCCTTCGCCAACTCCGACAGATCCGAAGTCGCATCCTTGGCCCGCAGCAAGGACTTCGGCGTCATGATCACAAGCGGTTTGCGAAACAGGCGGATCATCTGCCTGCGCAGCAAATGGAAGATCTGTGCGGCCGAAGTCGGCTGCACAACCTGCATATTGTTATCGGCCGCGAGTTGCAAAAATCGCTCGATCCGCGCTGACGAATGCTCCGGACCCTGCCCCTCGTAACCGTGCGGCAACATCAACGTCAGGCCGGATTGCCGGCCCCACTTCACTTCGCCCGAAGAGATGAACTGGTCGATCAGCACCTGGGCGCCATTGACGAAATCGCCGAATTGCGCCTCCCAAACGACCAATGCGTTCGGCTCCGCACTCGAGTAGCCGTATTCGAAGCCCAGCACTGCCTCTTCGGACAGCACGGAGTCGATGATGGTGAACGGCGCTTGTCCCTCGGAAACGTTCTCCAGAGGGGTGTAGGTCCCCTCATCGAACTTTTCGCGATTCTGGTCATGCAGGACCGCGTGTCGATGCGAGAAGGTGCCACGCGCCGTGTCCTGTCCGGTAATGCGAATTGCAAACCCGCTGGAGAGCAGCGTGGCAAATGCTAGATGCTCAGCCATGCCCCAGTCGAGCGGCAGCTTACCCTCGGCCATCTGGCGACGATCGGCAATCACCTTCTCGACTAGCGGATGCAGCTTGAAGTTCGAAGGAATCGTCGTGATGCGCTCGCCCAAGCGCTTGAGCTCTGCCAAGGGAACGGCGGTGTCCGCGCTGTCGGTCCATTTGCGATTGAGGAACGGAGACCAGTCGACCGCGTACTTGCTCTTGTAATTGGTGAGCACCGGGTCGGACGTGCTGCGACCTTCGTCGAGCGCCGCGCGAAATTCCTTCAGCATCTTGTCGGGTTCCTCGCGTGTGATCGTGCCCTGCGTGATCAGCTTGTCGGCGTAAATCTTCCGCGTACCCGGATGCTGCGCAATCTTCTTGTACATCAGCGGTTGAGTCACCGCCGGCGTGTCCTGCTCGTTATGGCCCAATCGGCGGAAGCACACGATATCGATCACGATGTCGGAGTTGAACTCCTGCCGGTAGTCGAGCGCCAGCTGGGTCACGAACACCACCGCCTCCGGATCGTCGCCGTTGACGTGGAGAACCGGCGCTTCGATCATCTTGACGACGTCCGTGCAGTACAACGTCGAGCGCGTATCACGCGGGTCGGACGTGGTGAACCCGATCTGGTTGTTGATCACAACGTGCACCGTACCTCCGGTGCCATAGCCGCGGGTCTGCGCGAGGTTCAGCGTTTCCATCACCACGCCCTGCCCGGCAAACGCGGCGTCGCCGTGCACCAGCACCGGCAGCACGGTGTCGCCCTCCTTGTCGCCGCGCCTTTCCTGCCGCGCACGAACCGAGCCTTCGACGACCGGATTGACGATCTCGAGGTGCGACGGATTGAACGCCAGCGACAAATGCACCGGCCCTCCGGAAGTGGAGATGTCGCTGGAAAATCCGTTGTGGTACTTGACGTCGCCCGCGGGCAGTTCGGAGGCGACCTTGCCTTCGAACTCGGCGAACAGGTCCTGCGGCATCTTGCCCAGAATGTTTACCAGCACGTTCAGGCGCCCTCGATGCGCCATGCCGATCACAATTTCCTGCACACCGGTCGATCCCGCGCGCTGCACCAGCTCGTCCATCGATGCAATGAAGCTCTCGCCGCCCTCGAGCGAAAACCTCTTCTGGCCGACGTATTTGGTGTGCAGATAGCGCTCGAGGCCCTCGGCCGCCGTCAGCCGGCCGAGAATTTCCTTTTTCTGCTCGCCGCTGAACGACGGCGTCGAGCGAATCGATTCAAGCCGCTGCTGAATCCATCGCTTTTGCGCTGGATCGGAGACGTACATGTATTCGGCGCCGATGGTGCCGCAATACGTTTCCCGCAGCGCTTTGACGATCTCGCGCAGCGTCATCTGTTCCGCGCCGAAGTAGGTGTTCGCCGCCGAGAACTGCGTGTCCAGGTCGGCTTCGGTCAGGTCGTAGAACGCGGGCTCGAGCTCCGGAATGGCGGGCCGCTCGCGGCGCTGCAGCGGATCCAGGTTGGCCCATCGGTTTCCGAGAAATCGATACGCGGCGATGATCGACTGCACATGGACCTGCTTGCGCGCAACCGACAAATCGCTGGAAGCAACCTTGGGCGCAAACGCATTGGCTTTCGCGCGCTGAGCAAACGATTCGACAATCGGCGCGTGCGCGACATCGCGCGATTCCAGCGAGCCATCGGCCGCGGGCACCAGCTGCATCTGATCAAAATAAGCGCGCCACTTTTCCTGGACGGCACCTGGGTTGTCGAGATAGCGCTCGTACAGCTCCTCGACGTAGGGCGCGTTGCCGCCAAAAAGGTACGAACTGGCCTGCAACTGTTTCATCATTCGCTCATCCTCCGAAACGAGTTTCTCGTTCAAAGCGCCGGCGCCCGAGGCAGGGACAACCCGGCACGGCGTTTCCCGGTTTCCGGTGTTCGCCGCTCGCGTGACTGCGCTTCCAGCGCGACGCGAAGTAAACAGTGATGCTACCACCGGCGTTAGTGTCCGATCGCTGGGTGTCGCGTCGTTGCACCGCGCTCATCGCGGTGCTCACGGCGACCAAGGCAGGAATACACTGCACGGCTATAAAGACAGGAGACAAAGTGCGACCCACGGACATCAAAAATCCGGACTACTTTCATCACGTCGTCGACTGCCAGTGGGCGTGCCCGTCACACACCCCCGTTCCAGAGTACATCCGGCTGATCGCCGCCGGGCGCTACACCGATGCCTACATGGTCAACTGGGCTTCGAACGTGTTTCCCGGCATTTTGGGCCGCACCTGTGACAGGCCGTGTGAACCCGCGTGCCGGCGCGTCCGCGTTGAGCAGCAGCAGGCCGACAACCCCGAACCGGTCGCGATCTGCCGCCTCAAGCGCGTCGCGGCCGACTACAAGGACGACGACATCGCGACGCGGCTGCCCAAGAGAAAGGTGCCGCTCAACGGCAAACGCGTCGCGTGCGTCGGCGGCGGCCCGGCGTCGCTGACGGTCGCGCGCGACCTCGCTCCGATCGGATATTCGGTCACCGTGTTTGACCAGGATCCGCAAGCCGGCGGCATGATCCGGACACAGATTCCGCGCTTCCGGTTGCCTGAAGAAGTCATCGACGAGGAAACCGGATATGTCCTCGGTCTCGGCGTCGAGTTTCGCGGCGGCGTGAAGATCGATTCGATGAAAGCGCTGCTGGCCCAGAACTACGACGCCGTGTTCGTCGGTTCCGGCGCGCCGCGCGGCCGCGACCTAGTCATCCCGGGGCGCAAGGAGGCCGCGGCGAAAATTCATGTCGGCATCGAATGGTTGTCGTCGGTTTCATTCGGCCACGTCGATAAGATCGGCCAGCGTGTGATCGTGCTCGGTGGCGGCAATACGGCAATGGACTGCTGCCGCACGTCGAAGCGGCTCGGCGGCGAAGACGTCAAAGTCATCGTGCGCTCGGGCTTCGAGGAGATGAAGGCATCGCCATGGGAAAAAGAAGATGCCATGCACGAGGGCATTCCGATTCTGAATTACCTGGTGCCGAAAGCGTTCCTACATGATTCCGGCCGCTTGACCGGCTTGAGCTTCGAAAAGGTCAAGCCAGTGTTCGACGACAGCGGCAAGCGCTCGCTGGTGCCGACCGGCGAACCGGAAGTAGTCCACCAGTGTGACGAAGTGCTGATCGCCGTCGGCCAGGAAAATTCGTTTCCGTGGATCGAGAGGGATTCGGGCATTGCGTTCGATGAATCGGGCATGCCGCTGCTCGACAAAGTCACGCTGCAGTCGTCGATTCCAAATGTATTTTTTGGCGGCGACTCCGCGCTCGGGCCGAAAAACATCATCTGGGCCGTCGCGCACGGACACGATGCCGCGATTTCGATCGACAAATTGCTGCACGGCGAAGACATTCGCGAGCGCCCTGCCCCTGGGGTCACGTTGATGTCGCAGAAAATGGGCATCCACGAATGGAGCTACGACAATCAGGTCGCGAACGACGAGCGATACAAGGTTCCTTGGCGCGACGTCAACCAGGTGCTGCGCAACATCAAGATCGAGGTGGAGTTAGGCTTCGACCCCGCCACCGCGTGGAAGGAAGCCCAACGCTGCCTGAACTGCGACGTGCAGACCGTGTTCACCGCCCCGCTCTGCATCGAGTGCGATGCGTGCGTCGATATCTGCCCGACCGACTGCATCAACTTCATCGTCAATGGCGATGAGGCCGAGTTGCGCCAAAGGCTGCGCGCACCTGCATTGAATCTCGAGCAGGATTTATACGTCGCCGAAGGGTTGAAGACCGGCCGCGCAATGGTCAAGGACGAAGACGTGTGCCTGCATTGCGGTCTGTGCGCGGAACGCTGCCCGACCGGTGCCTGGGACATGCAGAAATTCCTGCTTGACATGACGCAGGCCGGGCGCGACTGCCGCACCCGGCACAAGGTAGCCGCATGAACGCGCGTGACAGCAGTGCTGCGACGCCTGACCGGAATGCCGCCCGCGCGGCGCGGATTCGCGCGACCAATGACTTCGTCGTCAAGTTTGCCAACGTCAACGGCTCGGGTTCGGCGTCGGCCAACGAGCTGTTCGCGCGCAGCATTTTGCGAATGGGAGTTCCGGTGTCTCCGCGCAACATCTTTCCGTCGAACATCCAGGGTTTGCCGACCTGGTACGAGGTGCGCGTCACCGAACAGGGCCATCTCGGTCGCCGCGGCGGGGTCGACCTGATGGTCGCGATGAACCCGCAGACGTGGGACAAGGATGTCGCAGAGATCGAACCGGGCGGCTACCTGATGTACGACAGCACGAAGCCGATTTCCACCTCGAATTTGCGCACCGACGTCAACCTGATCGGTGTGCCGCTGACCGAAATAGCGGCGAGCAAGTATGTCGACGCCAAGGAGCGGCAGCTGCTGAAGAACATCATGTACGTCGGCGTTCTGACCGGCCTGCTCGGCATCGAGCCCGAGGTCATCGCGCAACTGCTGGGCGAGCAGTACAAGGGCAAGGATCGATTGATCAAGCCCAACCTCGACGCGTTCATGACGGGTCTGCATCACGCACGCGAACGTCTCGAAGATGCCATTGACCTGCGAGTCGAGCGCCGCACTGCGGTGGGCGACCGCATTTTCATCGAAGGCAACGCAGCGGCCGCGCTGGGTTGCGTCTATGGCGGCGCGACCGTCTGCGCCTGGTATCCGATTACGCCATCGTCGTCGCTGGCCGAGGCATTTCAAAAATACTGCGGCAAGTACCGCGTCGACAAAGCCACCGGCACCAACAAGTTCGCAATCGTGCAGGCCGAAGACGAGCTTGCATCGATTGGAATCGTCATCGGCGCCGCGTGGAACGGCGCGCGCGCATTCACGGCCACTTCCGGGCCGGGCATCTCGTTGATGAGCGAGTTCATCGGGCTCGCGTACTTTGCCGAGATCCCTGCGGTGATCATCGACGTGCAGCGCGGCGGCCCGTCGACCGGCATGCCGACCCGCACTCAGCAATCCGACCTGACGGCGTGCGCATACGCGTCGCACGGCGATACCAAGCACGTGCTGCTGTTTCCCGAAGATCCTTACGAATGCTTCGAGTTCGCTGCCGCTGCGCTCGATCTCGCCGAGCGTCTGCAGACACCGATTTTCCTGATGACTGACCTCGACATCGGCATGAATCACCGCTTGTGCGCGCCTTTGGCGTGGACCGACAGTCGCCGCTATGACCGCGGCAAGGTGATGACCGAAGCAGAGCTCGAATCGGGGCGAGACTTCGGCCGCTACCTCGACGCCGACGGTGACGGCATCACGTGGCGCACGCTGCCCGCGACTCATCCGACGCGTGGTGCGTATTTCACGCGCGGCACCACCAAGGATGCGTACGCGCGCTACTCGGAGGCAGGCCCCGATTACCTCTACAACATGGAGCGGCTGCTGACAAAATTTGCCACCGCCGCCAAGCTGGTGCCGCAGCCTGTCATTACCCGGGCGGTGCAAAAAACATCGCACGGCGTTATCTACTACGGGTCGACCAGCCCCTCGATGAACGAGGCGCTACAAGTGCTCGAGCGCCAGGGCGTTCACCTGGACCGTCTGCGCGTGCGCGCGTTTCCGTTTCCCGCTTCCGTCAGTCAATTCATCTCCGAGCACGAGTCTGTGTTCGTCGTCGAGCAGAATCGGGACGGTCAACTGCGTTCGATGCTGATCAACGAGCTGCAGATCGATCCCGCGCGGCTGATCTCCGTGCTGCACTACGACGGAACTCCGATCACCGCGCGTTTTATCGTCAAGGCGATTGCGCCGCGTGCGCTGGGTGCCAACGTGCTGCCGATCAAGTCGGGCAAAGCCGCTTAGGGACTATTCGATGACTTATCTAGCCAAGCCCAAGTTGCGCCACCCGACGCTGCCCGCCAACCGGCTCGGATACACGCGCCGCGACTACGAGGGAAAGATCTCGACGCTGTGTGCCGGGTGCGGCCACGATGCGATCTCGGCTGCAATCGTGCAGGCGTGCTGGGAACTCGCGGTCGAACCGCACCGTGTGGCCAAGCTTTCGGGCATCGGCTGTTCGTCCAAGACGCCCGACTATTTTCTGGGCGCATCGCACGGCTTCAACTCAGTGCATGGTCGCATGCCCTCGGTGCTGACCGGTGCCAACCTTGCCAATCGCGATCTGATTTGTCTCGGCGTTTCGGGTGATGGCGACTCTGCATCGATCGGCCTCGGCCAGTTCGCGCACCTGATTCGGCGTGGCGTCAACATGACCTACATCGTCGAGAACAATGGCGTCTACGGCCTGACCAAAGGGCAGTTTTCGGCAACCGCAGATCGCGGCTCCAAGGCCAAAAGGGGTGCCGTCAATCGCGATGCGGCAATCGACATGGTCGCGATCGCGCTGCAGCTCGGTGTCACGTATGTAGCACGCAGCTTCTCAGGCGACAAGGAACAGCTCGTGCCGCTGATCAGGGGCGCGTTGAGTCACCGCGGCGCGGCGTTGATCGACGTGCTGAGCCCGTGCGTCGCCTTCAACAACCATCCGGGCAGCACCAAGAGCTACGACTATGTGCGCGAACACAACGATGCGGTCAACCGGCTCGATTTCCTGCCGAAGCGAGAAGCGATTGCGGCGAGTTACGAGCCGGGTGAGGTGATCGAGATCACGCAGCACGACGGCAGCAGTCTCAGGCTGCGCAAACTCGCTGACGGTTATGACGCCGGCGATCGCCTGGCGGCAATGACACACATTCAGATCCACCAGGCACGCGGCGAAATCGTCACCGGACTGCTGTATGTCGACCCGGAGGCCGACGACCTGCACGAACACTTGGCGACGTGCTCTACGCCGCTCAACCGGTTGACCGAAGCGGATCTTTGTCCCGGCGCCTCGGCGCTCGACGCACTGAACGCCGAGCTCAGATAGCGCGCAAGACTAGCGACCGCCCCAGGCCGCCACTGCCAGCAGCACAAACCCGATCACGGCGATCGCGCCGTGTGCAATCACCAGCCATTTCGGCAGCGGCACGGCTTTCAGGTGGTAGCCAAGATTCAACGCGACGCCGCCGAGCGCCGCCAGCAGAAACAGCAGCAGCGCGAGCGCTGCTGAGCCCGGGATCACCGTCGTCGACCAGGCATAGGCGAGGAGCGTCAATCCCGCGGCCGCGAGAAGACCATGGACCATTGCCAGCCAGGACGGAGGATTCGGCTTGCCGCCGAAACGAATCACCGCCATTGACAGGCCACCGACTGCCGTGATGGCAAACAGGATTGACGACGTACGCAGAATCAAGAAAGGTTCCATCTGCACATTCCTTTTGTTATTGACGAGTGACGCTACACTCTTTCGGTTACAGGGACTTCAGGTATTCGACGAGTTCGATTTGCTGTTGCGCAGTCAGGTCAAGCGCGCGAACGCGGTTGTAGTGCGCGACGACGTCCGCCAGTGTGGCGGCGCTGCCGTCATGAAAGTACGGAGGGTGTTGCCACAGCGCGCGCAGTGGCGTCGCTCGGTACCCTTTGTTGACCGTGCGCGCCGCATAAGCACCGTCAACGCCGGTTTCCGACGGCGCATGTATTTTGCCACCGTTACTGTTGTCGGTGCCGGTCCCTCCCACGTGACACATTACACACGCGCGTTCGAACACCGCTCGCCCGCGCTGCGCGGCGGCAAGGTCGACGCTTCCAGCAGGAGGAACAGGTGCGCTCAGGCTCAGTTGATAAGCGCGTAGCGCGGGAAGTTTCGGTGTTACCAAATCCGGCGCATGTTTGACGTCGATGTTGAGGCGTGGGTCGGAGAATGTGCCCTGCCCATGCATCTGCGTCACCGCCACGTATGCATTCCAATACGAGATCGGTCCCTCGCCCGTATAGGTCTCATTGTCGATTTTCGCCAGTCCGTATGCAGGCGGAAGTACAAGGGGCGTGTTCTTTCCGTCGATGTTGAAGCGCGGATCGTATTTACCCGGTCCCCATGACCGATACACCGCCTTCTGTTGCTCTGTGATCGCAGGGGACAGCGCAATGATGGCTCCGACGTTGAGGTCGCGATTCGGCCAGCCATCCAATCGATGCCCGATGCCGGTCAGTAAAGCGTTGTCGACCGTCGAGTGGCACAGCGCACATGTGATTCCAACTCGAGCGAGGCGCCCGTCGTTGTCGAAGGTAGCCTGGACTCCGACGACAGCGTTCTGTCTGAGCAATTCGCGCGTGCCGCTTGCCGCAAACGCTGCGGTCGCTGAATGCCCACCCCGTTCAATACGGCTTCGTGGGCCTCGCGCTCGTGGTTTTCTTCCTGCTGCTGTTGAGCCTGTCCGAGCACATCGTGTTCGGCCTCGCTTACTCGATCGCGGCAGCTGCGTGCACGTCGTTGATTGTTTACTACATGAGCCACGTTGTCGCGGATCGACGCCACGCAATGGCCTTTGGAGCCGCTCTGGCGGCCATGTACGCCGCGATCTACGCGATTCTGGTCTCGGAAGGAACCGCGTTGCTGATAGGCAGCTTGCTGCTGTTTGCAATGTTGGCTGCCGCAATGATCGCGACCCGCCGGCTCGACTGGCGAGCGATGACGCGGAGGACACAGACGGAAAGTACCGCGTAGCGCTAAAGTGCGGTATGCAGTTTCGACAGTGGTCGTCTCAGGTGTTCGGGCGCCGCACCGGCAAGGCGCTTGCTCACCCCGGCGCCTTCACGTGGGCTGTTATCAAACAGTTTCGTGCCAACCAGGGTTTGCTGTTGGCCGGCGCGGTGGCTTACTACGCACTGCTTTCGCTGGTGCCGCTGCTGATCCTGATTGTGCTTGCGTTCACCCAGGTGTTCGATGAAGTTCAGGTGCTCCGCGCGATCGGCGCCTATCTCGAGTTCGTCGTTCCAGGGCAGTCGGGAGCGCTGGTCGGCGAACTGCGCAATTTTCTGGCGCATCGAGAGCTCGTCGGTTGGCTGCTGCTCGCCCTGATGCTGTTTTTCAGCACGCTGGCGTTCACCGTCCTCGAAAACGCGATGTCGGTGATTTTTTTCCATCGCGTCACTGTCAGGCGCCGCCATTTCCTGGCATCTGCAGTGATGCCGTACTTATTCATTTTGTCGTTGACGATCGGACTGCTGATCATCACCGTGGTATCGGGCGCACTCGGTCGGCTCGGCACGTATGCGGTGGTGATTCTCGGCCAGTCTCACCCGCTCGACTTGTTCTCAGCGCGGTTGCTCTATCTGATCGGGGTGGCGGGCGAGATATTTCTGCTGACGGCCATTTATATGGTGATGCCGGTCGGACGGCTGCGGCTGCGCCACGCACTGATTGGAGGGACTGCGGCGGGATTGCTGTGGGAGATCACACGCCATGCACTGGTCTGGTATTACTCGACGATTTCACAAATCCAGGTCGTTTACGGCTCGCTGACGACATCGATCGCGGTATTGTTGAGCGTCGAGATCGGTGCGATCGTGCTGCTGTTCGGAGCGCAGGTGATTGCGGAGTACGAACGGATCGGCTATGAACCGATCGATGCCAAGGCAAAACCGATGTTGGCCGAGAAGGCTGCGAACGCGGCCTGAAGTCGCCCGCGTTGCCATTCGCGCGACTTCGAAGGGCGGCTCGACTAGTGCCTGAGCATGACGCCGGACAGCGTCCGCTGCGAGTCCTCCACCGGTAACGTACGGTTGGGCGGCCTCGGTCGAGCGACAAGCTGCTCGGACTGGAGGCGACCTTTTGCGCTGTCGACAGGGCGCCGGTGCGGCGGGACCCTGTGCCCCAGGACAGGCACATAAACGTCGCTGTACACGACCTCCGGCGCGGTACTTGCGCGCGCTTGCTCGCTTGCGCGGAGTGCCTCGACCTCGAGCTCAAGGCGTTGCAGCCGCAGTTGATTTTCGCGCTCCCGCAGCCGGTCCCTTTCCTCCTTCGAGATGCCGGGCACCTCACTGAAGTTGATCGCATCCATGCTGACGAGGCGCACGTTCTTGGCGTGCCGCGGCGGCGTGTCACCGTAAGTGACTGTTCCGTCTTCGCCGATCCATTTGTACAGCCCAGCCAGCGCCGACAATGGCGCGGCAGTCAGCATCGTCGCAAGCAAAGTCGTCAAGAGAGGGCAAGGACGCATGGCAAAGCAACGATGCGCCGCGTGACACTCGATGTCAAATCGGTCGCCGTCGTCCTTGGCGCTCGCTAGCGCTGGTCGATCGGCTTGGCGTCCCGGCGCTTTGCGCCCACGTAGAGCTGACGAGGCCGGGCGATCTTGTATTCGGGGTCGGCGATCATCTCGTTGAGCTGCGCAATCCATCCGACGGTGCGTGCCAGGGCAAATATCGCAGTAAAAAGCGGTACCGGAATTCCGATCGCCTTTTGCACAATTCCCGAGTAGTAATCGACGTTTGGATACAGCTTGCGGCTGACGAAGTAATCATCTTCGAGTGCGATTTTTTCGAGCGCCATGGCCAACTTGAACAACGGATCATCGTGCAGACCGAGCTCGCGCAATACCTCGTGGCAGGTCTCGCGCATCAACTTCGCTCGGGGGTCATAGTTCTTGTAGACACGATGACCAAATCCCATCAGGCGAACTTCGGAATTCTTGTCCTTGACCTTCGCGATGAACTCGCCGATCTTCGCGACCCCACCCTGCGCTTGAATGTCGAAGAGCATGTTGAGCGCGGCTTCATTGGCACCCCCGTGCGCGGGACCCCAAAGACAGGCGACGCCGGCCGCTATGGCAGCAAATGGGTTGGTGCCCGACGACGCACATAACCGCACGGTCGAAGTCGACGCATTCTGCTCGTGGTCGGCGTGCAGGATAAGAATCCGGTCCATCGCCCGCACCAGCACGTCGTTGATGGTGTACTCCTCGCAAGGCGTGGCAAACATCATCCGCATGAAGTTCGCGGCGTAGCTCAAGTCATTACGCGGGTAGACGTACGGCTGCCCCACCGTGTACTTGTACGCCATCGCCACCAGCGTGGGCATCTTTGCAATCAAGCGATGCGCCGAGATCTCGCGCTGTTGCGGGTCGTTCAAATTCATCGAATCGGGATAGAAAGCCGACATCGCTCCGACCAGGCCCGTCATCACCGCCATCGGATGGGCATCGCGCCGGAATCCACGCAGGAAAAACTGCATCTGCTCGTTGACCATCGTGTGATACGTCACGGTCTTGTCGAAGGTGCGCTTCTGTTCGACGTTCGGCAGTTCGCCGTACAGCAGCAGGTAACAAGTCTCGAGATAGTCGCATTGCGTCGCCAGCTGCTCGATCGGGTAGCCTCGATACAGCAACTCTCCCTTGTCGCCGTCGATGAAGGTGATCGACGAATCGCACGCCCCGGTGGACAGGAAGCCGGGGTCGTATGTGAACCGGTGCGTCTTGGCGTAAAGCTGGCGAATATCGATGACGTCGGGGCCGATCGTTCCCTCGTGGATCGGCAGATCGAGCGACGGAGAGCCGTCGGTGAACGACAGCGTCGCTTTCTTGTTCGGGGCCTCGAGCGCCATGGATCGATCCTGATTAAGAGGTTCAGCCAGCGCGCAACCGTTGCAGCATTGCGCGTACGTCGGGAACATCGACTGCGTTGGGCAGATCCGCGCGCGCCAGCAGCAGGTTGAGCAGTTCGTCTTCGGGAAGATCAAGCAGCGCTTCAACCGCCACCATCTCCACCGGGGTGAGATCGTCACCGGAGTTGGCAAAAAAACGCGACAGAATCAAATCGTTCTCGAGCAATCCGCGGCGCGCCCGCCAGCGCAGCCGCCTGCGCGCCAGCGATAACGCGCCCGCCGCTTCGATATCGGCGGTCACACCACCCTCCTGACCAGCAACTCCTTGATCTTGCCGATCGCAAGCGTCGGGTTCAGATTCTTCGGACACACGTCGATGCAGTTCATGATCGTATGGCAGCGGAACAGCCGATAGGGATCGTTCAGGTCGTCAAGCCGCTCATTGGTCGCCTGGTCGCGCGAGTCTGCAATGAATCGATACGCCTGCAATAGTCCGGCCGGGCCCACAAACTTGTCGGGGTTCCACCAGAACGACGGGCATGCGGTCGAGCAGCAGGCGCACAGGATGCACTCGTACAGGCCGTTCAACTCTTCGCGCTCTTCCGGCGACTGAAGGCGTTCTTTTTCCGGCGGCGGCGTGTCATTGATCAAATAGGGTTTGATCGAGTTGTACTGCTTGAAGAATTGCGACATGTCGACGATCAGATCGCGAATCACCGGAAGGCCTGGCAACGGACGCAGAACAATCGGCTCCTTTAAGTCGCGCAGATTGGTCACACACGCCAATCCGTTCTTGCCGTTGATGTTCATCGCGTCGGAGCCGCACACACCCTCGCGGCAACTGCGACGCAATGAAAGGCTGTCGTCGACCTCGCTCTTGATGCGAATCAATGCGTCGAGCAACATCCGATCGCACGGCTGCAACGTCACCTGCAGCTTCTGCATGTAGGGCTTCTCGTCCTTGTCCGGGTCATACCGGTAAATCTCGAAATGCACGGTCCTCGCTGCGGCCGGCGTGGCACTCGAGGAGGCGGCTGAGCTGTGGTCGATCATGATTGTTGTCAGAACGTCCTTTTCTTCGGTTCAAACGGCTCCACCGTGAGCGGCTTCATGTTGACCGGCTTGTAGTCGAGACGGTCGCCGTCCGAGTAAAAAAGCGTGTGCTTAATCCAGTGCACGTCATCGCGCTCCGGGTAGTCGTCACGGGCGTGTGCCCCGCGGCTTTCGGTGCGCGCAGCCGCCGATGCAATCGTTGCCTTGGCGGTCTCGACCAGGTTTGCTAACTCGAGCGCCTCGATGCGTGCCGTGTTGAACGTCTTTGACTTGTCGTCGATCGACACGCGGCGTGCGCGCTCCTCGAGCGCCTTGATCGTGCGCACGCCTTCCTGCAGCGACGGACCGGTGCGAAACACTCCGCAATGCAACTGCATCGATTTTCGAATGTCTTCTGCAACGTCCTGCACCCGCTCACCGTTTTGCGAGGTGTCGAGCGCTGCCAGGCGAGCCAGCGACTGCTCGCCGGCATCCGCGGCAAAGGTGCGGTGCCCGCCTTCTTTGGCGCTCTGCTGCACAATGTGATTGCCCGCAGAGCGGCCGAAGACCAGCAGATCCAGCAGCGAGTTGGTGCCAAGCCGGTTCGCGCCGTGCACGCTGACACACGCGCATTCCCCGATCGCATAAAGCCCTTCGACGACCGCGTTTGGATCTCCGTTTTTCGGCGCGACCACCTGGCCGTGGTAGTTGGTCGGGATGCCGCCCATTTGATAGTGAATCGTCGGCACCACCGGAATCGGCTCTCGGATCGGATCGACGTTGGCAAACTTGATCGCGATCTCGCGGATCGACGGCAGCCTCTTCATGATCGTCTCAGCGCCGAGGTGATCGAGCTTGAGCAGCACGTAATCCTTGTTCGGTCCGCAGCCGCGACCTTCCTTGATCTCCTGGTCCATCGAGCGCGAAACGAAATCGCGCGGCGCCAGATCCTTTAGCGTCGGCGCGTAGCGCTCCATGAAACGTTCGCCGTTGCAGTTGAGGAGGATGCCGCCTTCACCGCGTACGCCTTCGGTGATCAGCACGCCAGCGCCGGCAACTCCAGTCGGATGAAACTGCCAGAACTCCATGTCTTCGAGCGGAAGTCCCGCGCGCGCGCTCATGCCCATCCCGTCGCCAGTGCAAATATAAGCGTTGGTCGACGCGTCCCAGATGCGCCCTGCTCCGCCGGTCGCGAGCACCGTGATCCTCGACTCGAAGATCATCGGCTCGCCGGTTTCCATCTCGAGCGCAATGACACCGACGACGTCGCCATCAGCGTTGCGAATCAGATCGAGTGCCATCCACTCGACGAAGAACTGAGTGCGAGACGCGACGTTGCGTTGATACAGCGTATGCAGCATCGCGTGTCCGGTGCGATCGGCGGCCGCGCACGCGCGCGGCACAGGCTTCTCGCCGAAATGCGCCGAGTGCCCGCCGAAAGGCCGCTGATAGATCGTGCCGTCCGGGTTGCGGTCAAACGGCATGCCGAAGTGTTCGAGCTCATACACCACGTGGGGCGCCTCGCGGCACATGAACTCGATCGCGTCCTGATCTCCCAGATAGTCCGAGCCTTTGACAGTATCGAACATGTGCCACAGCCAGTTGTCCTCGGTCATGTTGCCAAGCGAAGCGCCGATCCCCCCCTGCGCAGCCACCGTATGGGATCGAGTCGGGAACACCTTCGACAACACCGCAACGTTCAGGCCGGCATGGGCCAGTTGCAGCGAACACCTCATCCCCGCACCGCCGGCGCCGACAATCACCGCGTCGAAGCGGCGCCGTGCAAGACCGGAGATGACGGGCACGCTCACACCGTCCACAGAATTTGGACGGACCATAGGGCGTAACCGATCAGCAATAACACGGTGATCACCTGCAAAGACAGTCGCAACCACACCAGAGAAACGTAATCCATCCAGATATCGCGCACACCGATCCACGCGTGATAGAACAATGAAAAAAGTGCGACCAGCGTGACGATCTTCATCCATAGCGGCGAAAACAGAGCAGCCCACCTCTCATAGGAAAGCGGGCCGAATAGCACACTCACTCCCACCAGCAGAAGCCACAGCGTCAAAACCACCGAAGTGACTCGCTGACCAATGAATCCAGCGATACCGTAGTGCGCTCCGACCACCAGACGCTTGGAGCCGATACCGGGTGTCGGCTGTGCCATCAAATGATTCCAAATACCCGCATCGCCGCAACAAGCGTCAGCGGGATGCTGACTGCGTACACGACGATCGCGCTGGCGCGCGAAGTCTTGAGGTCGAGCCCGATATGCAGATCGAGCGTCAGATAGCGAATGCCCGCGACAAGATGATGCAGGACGCTCCAGATCAGCAGCATCAGCACCAGCTTGACGAATCCGTTCGACGCAACCCCACGCAGACGTTCGAAGCTCGCTTCAGACGTCAGGCTCAAGGCAAACAACCACAGCAAAAACGGCAACGCGATGAACAAGATTGCACCGCTGATCCGATGCATGATCGACACCAAACCGGCCACCGGGAGCCGGTAAGTCAGCAATAGGGGGAACTGGAGATTGCGAAACTGCCGCCGCGGTCTTTTCGTTGCGGTGAAGGAAGTCATCGACGGCCGTTTGGACTGTTGTACGCGAAATGCGTTTCGACCGATATTCTGACTGAATTGCTGCAGTGAACCAAATCGCCCGTCGGGCGACGCCCTCAGCTCAGCGTGTTCCGATAATGATAGTGCTCGGTAACGGACAGGCCGCGTCGCACCTCAACCGGGCGCTCACCGTAGGTATAGGACACGCGCTCTACCAATAGCAGCGGCGAGGCGGTGGCGACCTTCAAGAGGCGGCCCACTTCGGCAGTCGCGGCAACTGCGCGGATGCGCTCATCGGCGCGAATCATGCGCGTGCCGAACTCGCTCTCGAACAGCCCGTAAAGGGGGCCCCTATATTCGGCCAGGCGTTCGGCCGTCAGCTTCCTGAACAGATTTCCGGGCAACCAGATTTCATCCAGTACGACCGGCGCACCTTCGAAGCTCAGTAGACGGCGCAGGTAGACCAGCGCGTCGTTTGGCTTCAAAGCGAGCTGGTGCGCGATGTCGCCGGGCGCCCGGATTCGCTTGCACTCCAGATAGCGGCTAACGGCCGGCACCGGCTCCCGATCGTCGGGTACGACGCGCAGGAATCGAAACTGCGCGCGCGCCTCATGATGCGTGGCCACGAACGTGCCCTTGCCCTGTCGACGCACCAGCAGATTCTCGGTCGACAACTCGTCGATCGCCTTACGCACGGTTCCTTGGCTGACCTGAAAACGGGCGGCCAGCTCGAGCTCGCTCGGAATCATGTCGCCCGGCTTCCATTCGCCCTGCTGCAGGCCCTGCACCATAAGGGCCTTGATTTGCCGGTATAGCGGCGCGTACACCGCAGCCTGAACCGGATGCGTGCCTTGACGGCTAGCGGGTTCGCTCATGCTTCATGGGCTTCGCTGATGCTCTCTTGGCTTCGCTCATGCCCAATCGGCTGCGCTCAAGCTTCATTTGACCATACGCCTCTTTACATTACATCATGTATCTTATATAAGACTAGCTGAGCGCGTTTGATCTGCGAAGTAAACTGTCGCAAGCAGTCGGCCGGTGAACCCAGGACCCCTGATCTCACCGCCGCGGATGATCAGGCTATTTTCGGAGAAGCTACAAATGACCAAAGCTGCCGTCCGCGTCGCGGTCACCGGCGCCGCCGGGCAGATCGGGTACTCGCTGCTGTTTCGAATCGCCTCTGGAGAAATGTTGGGAAAGGACCAGCCGGTCCATTTGCAGCTGCTCGAGATTCCCGACGAGAAAGCACAGAAGGCGCTGAAGGGCGTCATGATGGAGCTTGAGGATTGTGCGTTCCCCCTGCTGGCCGGCATGGAAGCGCACAGCGAGGCGGTGCACGCCTTCAAAGACACCGAAGTCGCGCTGCTCGTGGGCGCCCGACCGCGTGGACCCGGTATGGAGCGCAAAGACTTGCTGGCTGCCAATGCCCAGATTTTCACGGCTCAGGGCAAAGCGCTCGATCAGGTTGCGAGTCGAAGCATCAAGGCGCTGGTGGTTGGAAATCCGGCCAACACGAATGCGTATATCGCCATGAAATCGGCGGCGTCGCTGCCCAAGACGTGTTTCACTGCGATGATGCGGCTGGACCATAACCGCGCGCTGTCCCAACTCGCCGCGAAGATGGAAAAACCCGTGGCGTCGATCGAGAAGTTGATCGTCTGGGGCAATCACTCGCCGACGATGTATCCGGACCTGCGATTCGCCGCCGTCGATGGCAAGCCGGTGACACCGATGATCGACGCGACCTGGTATCGCGACACCTACATTCCGACCGTGGGCAAGCGTGGCGCGGCGATTATCGAAGCGCGCGGTCTGTCATCGGCCGCTTCGGCCGCCAACGCCGCGATCGACCATGTCCGCGACTGGATTTCGGGAACCGACGGCAAGTGGGTGACGATGGGCGTGCCGTCGGATGGCAACTACGGCATTGCGCAGGATCTGATCTACGGCGTGCCCTGCATCTGCTCGCAAGGCCGTTATCAAGTCGTCAAAGGGCTCGAGATCGATGAGTTTTCGCGCCAGAAGATGGACGCGACGCTGAAGGAACTGCTCGAGGAGCGCGACGGTGTCGCACACCTGCTCGGCTGAGGACATCCGACAATGAGCGCGGGCACTGCGTTTCGGGCGGCGCTGCAGGCCGAGCAGCCGCTGCAGATCGTCGGCACGTTGATCGCGAACCATGCGCTAATGGCTAAACAGGTCGGATACCGTGCGATTTACCTATCGGGTGGCGGCGTCGCGGCCGGTTCACTCGGAATGCCGGACCTCGGCATCAATACGCTCGAAGATGTGTTGATCGACGTGCGCCGCATCACCGATGTGTGCGACCTGCCGCTGCTGGTCGACATCGACACCGGATTCGGCCCGAGCGCCTTCAATATCTCCCGCACCATCAAGTCGCTGATCAAAGCGGGCGCCGCCGCGTGCCATATCGAAGATCAGGTTGGCGCTAAGCGCTGCGGTCATCGCCCTGGCAAGGAAATCGTCAGCGCCGAAGAAATGGCAGACCGGGTCAGGGCCGCCGCCGATGCGAAGATCGACGAGGATTTTTTCTTGATCGCGCGGACCGACTCGATTGCCGTCGAAGGGGTCGATCGCGCGATTGAGCGCGCCATCGCGTGCGTCGAGGCCGGCGCCGACGGCATCTTTGCCGAAGCGGCCCAGGATCTAGCGACCTACCGCCGGTTTGTCGACGCCGTCAAAGTGCCGGTGCTCGCCAACATCACCGAATTCGGAGCCACACCGCTGCTGACAATCGAAGAGCTGCGCAGTGCCGGTGTCGCGATGGCGCTGTATCCACTGTCGGCGTTTCGCGCGATGAACAAGGCGGCGCTGAACGTCTACACGGCGCTGCGACGCGAAGGCACACAAAGGTCGGTGGTCGACACGATGCAGACGCGCGCGGAGCTATACAACCTGATCGGCTATCACGCGTACGAAGAGCGGTTGAATCAGCTTTTTGCGCACAGAAAGGAATCGCGATGAACGACTCGGCGCTTTCTGCTGCTCCAAAACCGAAGAAGTCCGTTGCACTTTCAGGTGTGGTGGCGGGTAACACCGCGCTTTGTACCGTCGGCCGCAGCGGCAATGATCTTCACTACCGCGGATACGACATTCTCGACATCGCGACGCGCTGCGAGTTCGAGGAGATTGCGCACTTGTTGGTGCACGCCAAGCTGCCAACCGCATCGGAGCTCGCGGCGTACAAGCGGAAGCTGCAGAGCCTGCGCGGGATCCCGGCTGCTGTCCAGCGTGCGCTCGAAGCGATTCCGGCCAACTCGCACCCGATGGATGTGATGCGCACCGCGTGCTCAGCGCTCGGCTCGGTGCTACCCGAAGGGCCCGAGCACAAGCTCGCAGAAGCGCGCGACATCGCCGATCGGCTGATGGCGTCGTTCGGTTCGATGCTGCTCTACTGGTATCACTTTTCGCACTCGGGCCGCCGCATCGACGTCGAAACTGACGACGATTCGATCGGGGGTCACTTCCTGCATCTGCTGCACGGGCATGCGCCGTCACCTCTGTGGACGCGGGCGATGCATACGTCGCTCAACCTGTACGCCGAGCACGAATTCAACGCATCGACGTTCACCGCGCGCGTCGTCGCTGGCACCGGCAGCGACATGTATTCGGCGGTTACTGCAGCTATCGGGGCATTGAAGGGTCCGAAGCACGGCGGCGCCAACGAGTTCGCGTTCGACACGATCGGACGCTATGACAACCCGGACGATGCCGAAGCCGACATCGTTAAGCGCGTTGGCGAAAAGCAGGTGATCATCGGCTTCGGGCATCCGGTGTACACGATCGCAGATCCG
>JBDUCU010000254.1:0-2686 GCA_040003315.1 Burkholderiaceae bacterium
AAACGAGATGGCTAACGACTGCTTTGAGGAACGCTGGCGAATGTCGGCTGCTGGCCGAAAGCCGCCTCTCGCTAACGACTGCTCACGACCCGCAGCAGACAGTCGCGCCAAGGCTCAATACTGGAAGTTACGACGGTCTCATCGTGTTGCATTCCGTGCCAATCAGTCCGCAAGCCCCATCTTTTCGAGGAATGGTCGCCACCGTGGATCGTCGCGTAGATTTTTCAGCATTGGGGAGGCCTTCATCGCGGCCATGCCGGCGTCGCGCTGTACGTACGCACGTTCCAGCCATTCAAACGCAAGATCGGTCTCGCCGCGGTACGCATACCCCAGAGCGATCTGATAGGCGGCGCCGGCCGTGTCCGTGTCGATCAGCTCCTGGAGCGCCGCCTCCGACTCCGCAGGCCGCCCGCGAACGTGGTATAGCTGCGCAAGCCCTAACAGACGGAACGTGTCGTGCCCCTCTCGCTGGAACATTGCCAGCGCGTCGTCCAAACGCCCCTGCCGCAGGCGCACCTGGCCGAGCCAGTAATGCGTGAGCCGACCCTGCGGGTTGAGTTCGAGCGCCTTTTTCGCCGTGACCTCTGCCTCGTCAAGGAAGCCGGCAAAGAGGCACAAACGAGCGTGGAATCGGTGCGCCGTAGCGCTCAGCGGGTCGAGCGCCACGGCCCGACGAACAAGTGCCAGCGCCTCCTCCATTCGGCCGAGATTTCCCGCAAGGTTCCCGATGTCGCGTATGACGTGAGCGTCTCCCGGCGCCAACTCCATCGCTCGTCGAAGTGACGCATCCGCCCCCTTCCAGTCCCAGTCATACAACATGCGGATCGCCCCCAGCGCCGCGTGTCCCTCTGCCAAGTCCGGCTCCAACCGCAGCGCATGCTCCGCTGCCTCTCGCGCCTTGTCGATGCCCTCGACAATTTTCAAGTCCCAGGAGTACCCGGCCTGGTTAGAGTAAGCGCGCGAAAGGCCAGCCCACGCTAGTGCGTAGTCCGGGTCGATCTCGAGTGCGTGCCGGTAATACTCGACCGCCTTCGCGGTATCCTCGCGTGTGAAGCGATCCTCGAAGAACCGGCCCTGCAAGTAGAGCGGATACGCCTCCGCGTTCTCCCCGCGCCCTTTTGCTGCGGCCTGCACCTCCGCTTTCACCTGCGCGTTCGCCGACGAATCCACCCTCTCTCCCAACAGTGCCGCACGCAGCTCCTTGACCACCGATTGCGCGATATCGTCCTGCACGGCGAAAATGTCCTCCAGTTCCCGGTCGTAGGTCTCCGACCAAAGGTGCGAATCGGTGGCTACCTGAATAAGTTGTGCGGTGATCCGCACCCGCTTGCCAGCCTTGCGCACGCTGCCCTCGAGGATCGTCGCCACGTTGAGCTTCTGCGCCACCGTCGGGATGTCCACCTTTGTCCCCTTGAAGCTGAACGCAGACGTGCGCGATGCCACACGTAGCCCGCGAATCTTGGAGAGCACGTTCAACAGCTCCTCGGCGAGGCCATCGGTGAAGTATTCCTGGTCCTTCTCCCGGCTAAGGTCGGTGAATGGAAGCACTGCGATCGATGGCGTGTCTTCGTCGATCGGGGTGAGCAGTGTCTTCAGCGGCGGAAACGCTTGCGGCAGATCAGGATGGCACAGCTGAAAGACCGTTTCCCGGCGCGCGAGATCCTTGAGGCTGTGCTCGCCGAGGGCCTTCAATGCAGTCCCCGCCGGAAGGCGATCGCGGCACAGGTCATGGGTGATCGCCGTCAAGAGGGTCTGTCCACCATGGCCGACGGCAAGAAGACGCGCTACGTGATTGAGCGGCGTGCCGAAGTAATCGCCGTCGCGCAGTTCTGCAGCGCCGGTGTGCAACGCCATCCGTGCGCGGATGTGGGCATGTTGAGGCCAACGTTCGGCATGCAGTCCTTGCTGGACGGCAAGCGCCGCGGCAAGTGCGTCCGCTGCTGTCGCGAAGGCGGTGCAGAACGCGTCGCCCACCGTTTTGAACACGTGACCGCCGTGCGCGGTGATGCACTGCCGCAGCAACACGTCGTGGCGCGGAAGCGCCGTTTCCATAGCCTCGCCTTGCGCTTGCCACAGCCTGGTGCTGCCTTCGACATCGGTAAAAAGAAACGTAACCGTGCCGACGGGCAACTGCGCTTGCGGGTCGGTCGGACTGGACATGGTCAGGGGCGTGCGACGGGCTCGTGCGATCCTCGATGCATTTTGCGGCTCATAACACGGTTTCGCAACCGGTGCATACGCCATAGATAAAAAGCGAATCGACCGCTCTATCTGCACTGCGCTTGGTGGGACGACGTCCCGAACGGCCGCTTCTGGCCGATAGCCGCCTCTCGCTAACGACTGCTCAAGACCCTTAGTTGACTGTCGCCCGCGATGGAAACGGACATTCGCAACCGCCCAACCGTTCTGCAACATGGGAGCCGGCGCCTGCATGTAGGTACACTCTCAATTCGCCGACCCGTGACGATGCCATGACCCGACCCCGCCGCAGCTGGCTGTTCGTTCCCGGCGCCGACGAGGCCGCCCACGAAGCGGCCATGCGCTGCGGCGCTGACGTCCTCATCCAAGAGCTTGAGGACTTCACCCCGCCTACGTTGCGCCGGGCTGCGCGCGTGCTCGCGCGCACGCTCTACGACCGCTGGCGCGCGGCCGGTGCGCTCGCTGCCGTGCGCGTGAATCCGCTCGC
>JBDUCU010000023.1:0-28883 GCA_040003315.1 Burkholderiaceae bacterium
TGCTGCTGCCGGCTGCCATCGTTTTCACTGCATTTTTTCTGCTGCCGCTGGGCAATCTGTTTCTGATCGGTGGCTCCGGTGCGCGCGGGTGGGGCGCGTACACGGCGGTACTGACCGATGCGCAGTATCTGCGTAGCCTGGTGTCTACGGTTGCTCTGGCAGCGGCGACCACCATCGCAACGTTGTTTATTTCAGGTATCACCGGCGTGTTCCTGACGCGCGCTCGCTTTCGCGGCCGTGCTTTGCTGGCGGCGCTGCTGACACTGCCGCTCGCGTTTCCCGGTGTGGTCATTGGATTTATGGTGATCATGCTGGCCGGCCGGCAGGGTTTGATTCCGGACATCAGCGAGCGCCTGATCGGCGAGCGAATCGTGTTTGCCTATTCGATGGCGGGATTGTTTCTCGGCTACCTGTACTTTTCGATTCCGCGCACGATCCTGACCGTGATGGCCGCCGCCGAGAAGCTCGATCTGCGGCTGGAAGAGGCGGCGCGCTCGCTCGGCGCCGGGCCGCTGCGCATCGTGAGCGACGTGATCGTTCCGGCGCTAAAACCGGCATTGCTATCGGCCGGTGCGATCTGCTTTGCTACCGCGATGGGCGCGTTTGGAACCGCGTTCACCTTGGCCACCCGGATCAACGTGCTGCCGATGGTGATCTACACCGAGTTCACGTTGCAGGCGAATGTCGCGACTGCGGCGGCGCTTTCATTCGTGTTGGGTGCGCTTACGTGGGCTGTTCTGGCCACGGTGCGCACGGCAGCGGGCACCACGGTAGCCGCAGCCGGATAGCATGCGGCGTTCGATCTGGTTCTGGCCGTTGCTCGCGTTCACGATTGTCGTATGCGCTTTTCTGATCGTTCCGGTGGGCATGTCGATGTTGGCTGGCATCACTCGCAACTATTTTATTGGAATCAGCAGTGGCTTAACGCTTGAGTGGGTGATCAAGGTCTGGAACGACTACCGGCACACGATCCTGCTTTCGATTCAGATCGCGGTGGCGTGCCTTGCATGTACGTTGGTGCTCGGAGTGCCGGCCGCTTATGCGCTGGCGCGTGCCAACAACGCGGCGACCCGGGTTATCGAGGAATTGCTGGTGATGCCGGTTGCGATCCCCGGTCTGGCAACTGCGCTCGCGCTGATCGTCACTTTCGGCAATTGGGGCGGATTTCGCCGCAGCTGGCTGATCATCCTGGTCGGGCACGTGCTTTTCACGCTGCCGTTTATGGTGCGAAGCGTGCTCGCGGTGCTGTCATCGATCGATTTGAAGTCACTTGAAGAGGGCGCGCGCAGCCTCGGCGCCAGCTTCACACAGCGGTTCTTCAGCATTGTGCTGCCGAACTGTCGAGCTGGCATCGTCGCCGGATCGCTGATGGTCGTGACGCTGTCGATCGGCGAATTCAACATGACATTGCTGTTGCACACGCCGCTGACGCCTACCCTGCCGGTAGGCCTCGCCGACGCGTATGCATCGTTGCGGCTCGAAGTCGGCTCCGCCTACACGCTGATCTTTTTCGTCATCATCATTCCGCTGCTAATCGCGCTTCAATGGGCGTCGCAGCCGGTGAATCTGGCGCGATCGGCGCATCAGCGGCGTATTGCCACATGAGCGTCATGAGCGGAATTCCGATTCAGGTGCGCCGTTGTGGCAAGACATTCGACGACGGCACGCGCGCACTTGAACCGATCGATCTTGAAATCGCTTCTGGCGAGACCATCGTGCTCCTCGGGCCATCGGGGTGCGGCAAGACGACTACGCTGCGGATCATTGCTGGGTTAGAGTCGCCCGATCTTGGCGGGCGTGTGCTGTTTGATGGCACCGATGTGACGTCCGTGCCGATCGAGAAACGCAATGTCGGCATGGTGTTTCAAAGTTATGCACTGTTTCCGAACATGTCGGTGGCGGCCAACGTCGAGTACGGCCTGAAAGTGCGGTCGATGCCGGCCCCGCAGCGCGATGCGCGCGTTCGAGAAATGCTCGCAATGATGCACATAGAGCCGCTCGCGCAACGTAGGATTGACCAGTTGTCGGGCGGCCAGCGGCAGCGCGTCGCGCTGGCACGCGCAATTGCGACGCGCCCACGAGTGCTACTGCTCGATGAACCGCTGACTGCTCTCGATGCCAAACTGCGAGATAGCCTGCGGCTAGAAATCGACCGTTTGCTGCGGAGTCTGAGGATCACGACTGTCTATGTCACGCACGATCAGGCCGAGGCGATGGCGCTTGGCGACCGTATTGCTGTAATGGAGCATGGCCGCATCGCTCAGATCGGATCGCCGCAGGATATCTACTGCGCGCCGGCCAACAGCTTCGTTGCGGATTTCATCGGCACGATGAACCGCATCAGCGGGCACGTGCATGGCAACACTTTGCGGTTCAGCGGCGGAGTCATTCCGCTGGGCCCCGAGTCGGCGGGAGCGACCGACGTGATGTTCCGGCCGGAAGACGTGCAACTGGCATCGCCCGCGGCTGCGAATTTCAGCGGCAAGGTTGTCAGCAGCTTTTTCATGGGCGACCACACGCGGCTGGTGATTGATACCGGCGACGGCCAGTGGGTCACGGTGCGCGCGCAACAGCGCGCTCCTTTTATCAGTGGCGAACTCGTGCATTGCGCGATCGATGCCGCCGCCGTGCTCAAAGTAACTGAGCGCTCAAGTCCAGAGCGATGATTTTGTGCCAGATCAGCGACCTGCACATCAAGCCCGAGGGCAGGCTTGCTTACGGTGTGGTCAACACCGCCACGATGCTGGAGCGCTGTGTTGCCCACATCGGTCGGTTGCCGCAGCGTCCGGATGCCGTGATCATCACGGGTGATCTGGTGGACGGCGGGACCCCCGCCGAATACTCATTGTTGCGCGAGTTGCTATCGCCGCTGACGATGCCCGTGTATCTGATGCCCGGCAATCACGACGAGCGGCGAGCGCTGCGTCAAGTGTTCGACGATCATCATTATTTGCAGTCGCCGTTAACCTTCATTCAATACGTGATCGACGATTTTCCACTGCGCCTGATTGCACTCGATACGGTGATTCCAGGGCAGAGCGGAGGCACGCTGTGCGACGAGCGATTGGCGTGGCTTGAGCGCGCACTGGCCGCGTCCTGCAAACCGACCGTAGTCGCGCTGCATCACCCCCCGTTTGTTACCGGCATCGGGCACATGGACCGTATCGCGCTCGATTCGTCCGCCAAGCTGGAACAGATCATTGCTCGGCATCCGCAGGTCGAGCGTGTAATCGCGGGACATTTGCATCGTCCGATCACCGTGCGCTTCGGCGGGTCTGTTGCCAGTACGTGTCCGAGCCCTGCACATCAGGTGGCTCTCGATCTGTCGTGCGACGCCGCCGACCACTTCATCATGGAGCCGCCGGCGTTTCAGCTGCATTGGTGGAATGGGCAGCGGCTGGTTACGCACACCGAGTACATCGGGGATTTCGGCCCTTCTTATCCATTCCGCGAGGACGGCAGGCTCATTGGTTGAAGGAGGGCTGATGAGACGAAGCGAGTTCGACCATATCGTTGTGGCCTGCGCCGATCTAAATCGCGGCGTCGAGTGGATCGAACAGAAACTTGGCGCGCGGCCCGTCCATAGCGGCCAGCACGTCACGATGGGCACGCACAACGCATTGCTGAGGCTCGGCGCTCGCAGCTATCTCGAAGTCATTGCGATCGATCCAGGCAGCCCGCCGCCATCGCGCCCGCGCTGGTTTGCACTGGACGAGCCCGAGATGCAGTCGCAACTGGCAGCCGGCCCCCGTCTGATCACCTGGGCGATGCGCACCGAATCGGTCGCCGATGCGTGCGCGCGTGTGCCGGACTTGGGAGAAATCATGACGATGAGCCGCGCAGAATTTCGCTGGAAAATTGCCATCCCCGAATCGGGCACGTTACCGTGGGGCGGAATACTGCCGGCTGCGATTCAGTGGATGGCGGCGGCGACAGAGGAGACATGTGGGCCCACCGTGCCTCATCCGTGCGACGGGCTCGCGGACAACGGCTGCGAGCTGGTTCGGCTCCAGTTGTCGCATCCCGCGGCGGTGCTCGGCATCAGCGGCATCATGGGCATGTTTCGCGCACTGAAGATTGTTGGGCCGGTCGATCTGGCGCCCGGGCCGAAGATGTTGTCGGCGACGATTCGTACCCCAGCGGGTGAGGTTGTGCTAATGCCCGATTAGCTTCAGCACGGGGACCACGCCGCCCGTTTCGATGCCGCGATAGTTGCGAATCGGCGGGCAGTCGTACGGCGCCAGCGGTGTTCCGCTGGGATCGTCGAGCAGATCGAGCTGCTCCAGCACCTCAACCGTTGCGGCGTGCACTGCTCGCGTGCTGCCGTCGGCAATCCGGATCGCGATGCCGAGGCCCTGCGAGCGCACTCCGATTGCTTGCATTCCATCGGCGCCGGCCTTGCTGATCCAGTCGCCGCCTCCGCTTTGCATGATTGCGAGGTCGGCGCGGCGCGTACCTGATATCAGGTCAGGGTGATGGCTCATTGCAAAGGTGATGGCGTGCGTCTCGGGCGCATCTTCGGATGCGATCTGCGCGTACATTAGCGCCAGCCGTTTCAGCGGCATCGCAAAGTTCGGCGCGCTGCAGCCGTCGATTCCTTGCGCGATCGTGTCGCCGTGCGCAAACCGCGCAGCGATCGTACGAATTCTTTGCTGCAGCGGATGGCCGGTATCCAGATAATTTTCGATCGGGAGCTGATGCATTCGGCAGTAGGCGAGAAAGCCTGCGTGCTTGCCGGAGCAGTTGTGGTGCAGCGGGCTCCATGTCACGCCCATCGGCGCCGGCGTGTCAGTCGCAGCAAAGTAACTCGGCGCATGGCAGCCGCACTGCAAGGCTGTTTCGTCGAGTCCTACCCGCGCAAGAATGCGCTGAACGATGGCGACGTGGATCGCTTCACCGCTGTGACTGGCGCACATCAGCGCCAATTCGTGAGAGCCGAAACCATAGCGGGTCAGCCCGCCGTCTTCGACAAACGGCAATGCCTGCAGCGGCTTGAGCGCGCTGCGGGTGAAGTTCAGCGAGTCGGGATCGCCGGCAGAGGCCACCAATCGTCCGGTGCGATCAACGACCGCGATCGACCCGTAATGAACGCACTCGGTCGTTCCGCCGCGCGTGGTTTCAACCAGCGGGACATGGCGCGGAATCATGCGGCATACCGAAGTAACCGCGCGACGCGCGTGGCGTCTACGCGGGCTGCGGGTCTGCGCCGGGATCGGCGGCTAATTTCAGCCGAGCAGCAATTTCCTTGCGATACCGGTTCAGATCCTGCACTGAGGTAAACGTGCGCTCGAACAGCAGCGACAGGTTGTGCAGGATGCGTTCGACGACCCGAGTCTCCCATTCTTTATCGAATCTTATTTGTTCGTCGAGCCAGTGTTCGAGCCAGCCCGGATCGGGGAGGCGCGATTGTACGGTGTCATGCGGAAAAAGCGATTGATTTACGTGCAGGTTGGTGGGGTGCAATGCCTTGTCGGTGCGCTTGGCCGACGCCATTAACACGCCGATCTTGGCAAACGCTGCGCGGGCCGTATCGCCCAGCTCGCCGAGCGACTTTTTCATGTAGCGCAGATAGGCGCCACCATGCCGTGCCTCATCCTGCGACAGCAGTCGGTAAATGGCCTTGATGACCGGCTCGGTATGCCACTCGGAAGCCCGTCGGTACCAGTGATTCAATCGCACCTCACCGCAGAAATGCATCATCAGGGTTTCGAGTCGCGGTGCCGGGTCGAATTCGAAGCGCACCGCGTGCAGTTCGTCTTCACTCGGTACCAAATCCAGCCTGAATCTGCGCAGATATTCCATCAGCACCAGCGCGTGTTTCTGCTCCTCGAAGAACCACACCGACATGAACGCCGAAAAATCCGAATCGCCGCGGTTATCGCGCAGGAACATTTCGGTAGCCGGTAATGCGGACCACTCGGTGATCGCATTCATCTTGATCGTCTGCGCCTGCTCCTCGGACAGCAGGCTGGAATCGAAATCACTCCAAGGCACATCTGTTTCAAGGTTCCAGCGAACCGACTCAAGCGACTTGAAAAGTTCAGGATACAAAAGTGGTGTCATAACAATCTCCCCGGTGCTACTTGGCAGCCTGACGCTTTAGCCATCGCATCAGAACCCCCAGCACCGGCAGCTTCTCGTAAAGTTCTTCGGCGGCGTCCCAGTAGTCGCGGTGATACGCGACCCGGCCATCCGCTGCGAACTGTATATGACTGGCGCCACGGATGACCTGTTCGTCTTCGCGCCAGCGCTTCATCTTGAACCCAAAATCCCAAACCAGAAAGGCATCGTCCCCCTGGCAAACGGCGTGCGTGACGCCAAAGCTTGGCACTTCGACCTGCTTCGATATCTGGGTAAATACCCGGCGAATCTCATTAATTCCGCGTACGTCGTTAAAGGGATCCTTGAATCTCGCATCCGGCGCGTAGATCTGGTCGAGCCGCTGCAGCAATTCGGGCGACATCGTTTCGAAAAACTGCTGCACGCGCTCTACTCGCGGATCGATTGCGCTGGTCATGTCCCTCCGGTAAAGCGACGCACCGCTGCGAAATACAGAGGGTACGGCATGTGGCGCATCAGGCGTAGCCAGCGCGTGAAGCGCCGCGGGTAGTGAATCTCAAAGGCGCCAGCGGCAATGCCTTGCAAAGTGGCGCGGGCAGCTGCATCGGCCGCCATCAACGCGGGCATCTTGAAATCATTTTTCTGCGTCAGCGGCGTATCGACGAAGCCCGGATTGACCAGATAGACGCCGATGCCTCGCGGCTGCAGATCGAGGTACAGCGATTCCGCCAGATTGATCAGCGCCGCCTTAGTGGGGCCATAAATCAGAGCCTTCGGCAATCCGCGGTAGCCGGCGACCGATGCCACGATCGCAATTCCGCCGTGACCCTGCGACAGCAGCATCGGCAGTACCGGGTCGAGACAGTTCAGCACGCCTTCGACGTTGACTGCGAGCAGCTTTTTTGCGCGTGCAAGGTCGAAGTTGTCGGCGCGCATCTCGACGTGCGTGCCGGCGACGATCAACACCAGGTCGATTCCGCCCCATGCAGCGGCGATCCTTTCGGCGGCCGAGCGCACGGCGGGCGCGTCGGTGACATCGAATCGCTCGACGATCGCCTGGCCTTCGTTGGCTAACCGGTTAAGCAGGTCGGCCGAACGGGCCGACAGGGCCACGCGCGCACCGAGTTTCATCAATTCGCGCCCGAGTTCGGCCCCAATGCCGTACGACGCGCCGATCACCCACACGCGTTGTCGGCTCCAATTTTCAATTTTTGGATTCAGGCTCATAGGTGAGGCAGACAAAACGCATTAGAGCGTCACGGTGTTCAAGCGGATACTCAAAACTTCCTGCCCCGCCACGCTGCAAACAGCAGCGCGCCGGCACCGAGCTTGAGCACGCAGGGCAGAACCGCGTACGCGAATGCCAGTGCACCCAGTGCGGCCGCGTCTCGCACTCCGACACGGTAACCCAGCATCTCGAGCACTGGCAGCGAAATCCCGGCCGCCAGCGCGAGGTTCAGCTTGTTCACCAGGTTCCAAAGACCGAAATATGCGCCTTCGCGCACACCGGTGTGGCCGTTGGCATCGATGATTCGTGCCAACAGCGCAGGTGGCAGTGCCAGATCGGCGCCCAATGCGGCGCCTGACAGCATGCAGATCGTCGCATACGCGGCGAAGGCGCCTGCGCTCAGCCAGTACGCCCAGATGAATGCGACGACCGACAGCACAATTCCGATTAGCCATACGGCGTGCAGGCTGTATCGCCGCGCGAGCTGCATCCACAGGGGCATGCTGGCGGCACCTGCAGTGAAGTACAGCGCGAGGAAGACGCCAGAGTTCGCTTCGAGCTGCAGGCGGTCTGCGATGAAGAACAACACCAGCGATGCGGGAATAGCCGCCGCAATGCCGTTGAGAATAAACACCGCCAGCAGCCACCGAAAACGAGCCGTCGATAGGGGCGCCGTCATCGAGCGCCATGGATTCGAGGGCAGAGGTTTGGCCGTCGACACTGGCCGTGGCGCATGGCGAATCAGCAGATATAGCGCACCTCCGAGGCAGGCCGCAAAGACGACGATCAGGCTGCGCGTTCCAAACGCGTACGGAATCAACGCCGCCAGCACGACACCCAGCAGGCCGGCGCCTTCGCGCCACGCGGTCACCCGCGCACGCCCCGCATCGTCGTGCGCCAGCTCGGCGCCCCACGCCTGATAGGCAATCGTGGCCAGCGAATAGCCGAGATAGGCCGCAATCAAGGTTGCTGCCAGCCATCGCGTTGCATCCGCTGCGCTCAAGCCCGCGGGCGGCAAAAACATCAGCGCGAAGCCCACACTCAGCGGTACGGCGCTGATCAGGATTGGCCGCGTGTAGGAACCGCTGCGTTTGCCGGCGTCGACGAACGCACCGAGCAGCGGATCGATGACCGCGTCGAGCAGGCGCGCACCGAGGAGGACAGAGCCGATGATGGTCAGCGCCAGTCCTGTCGCGTTGGCGTAAAACTTCGGGACGAGTACGTACACAGGCAGCGCCATCATCGCGAGCGGCATGCCAAGCAGCGAGTAGCTCGCGAGCCCGCGGGGCGTAACGCGCGCCGAGTATTGGGCAGCTGCGCCGTGCACGGTCAATTCGGAAGATGTGGCCATCGCGCGCGCGTCAGCGCGCCGCTCTTTGCAACAACGCGGTTCTTAACTTCGGCGCGCGGGTCTGGGGGTCGAGCCAGATTGCAAAAAAGGCGGAACTAAAAGCCGGATCGTCGACCGAGCCAATAAAGGTGCCGTCGCAGTAAAAGCGCGTGGCGCCGGAGTCGAGATGAACGCCGATCAGTGTCTGACCCGCCGCGACACCCGGAAAAATCCTCGTCATCTGCCGCAACCAGTCGCCGCGCTGCTCGTCGGTGCCACGATGCAGCAGCGCCATTTCATCGTGGTTCCGCTCCGCGATTGCCTTGCCGTCCAGGCGTCGCGCATAAGTCAGTTCGAGGGCAAAGCGCTGTGAATCCAGGTTGGCAAGGTCGATCCCGTCTGCGGCAACGTGGAGGCGCGCGGTGTATATCAGCAGGCCGAACCATGTGAGCCGTCCTTCGCCGGCGGTACGCGCGTTCGGTATGTAGTGCGCTACGTACTGCGGTGCATCGCCAGCCAAGGCAGCTGATGCAAACGGCGTGGCTGCAAGCAAGCTGCTGGCGGCTCTGCGATTCAGGCGAAGCGGTTCAAGCATGCACGAACGTGTATTGCACGACATCGGTGTTATGGCGCGCAAAAGCTGCCTCGCAATACGCGAGGTAGAACTGCCAGGTGCGGATGAAACGCTGGTCAAAACCGAGGCTTCTGACATCGCTCAGGCGAGCCGTGAAGCGGCGGCTCCAGGCTGCCAGAGTGTGCGCATAGTCGCCGCCGAACGCGTGTTCGTTGACGATGCGCAGTCCGGCCCTGGTGGCGTGCGACTTCAAAGCCGAAGGCGAGGGCAGCATGCCGCCGGGGAACACATACTGCTGGATGAAATCGGTGCCCGCGCGATAGCGGGCAAACAACTCATCTGCAATCACGATTGTCTGCACGCACGCGCGCCCGTCGGGAACCAGGCAGCGGTGCAAAGTTGCAAAGTACGACGGCCAGTACGCCTCGCCCACCGCTTCGAGCATCTCAATCGAGGCGATGCCGTGGTACTGGCGTTGCTCGTCCCGGTAGTCTTGTAAGCGCAGGTCGGCTTCGATATTCCTGGCGGCCAACCTCTGCCGCGCATGGGCGAGCTGTTCGCGCGACAGCGTCAGCCCCGTTACCCGGTGACCCGCCGCACCCGCCATTTCGGCAAAGCCGCCCCAACCGCAACCCAGCTCGAGCACACGGGCTGAATGCGGAAGCTCGAGCTCATCTAAGACGCGCTGATATTTCGCATACTGTCCCGAAACGAGCTCGGCGTCGCTGAGCGGATCGCCGGCTGCGCGCTTGCCTGCCATTAGCGCGCTCGAGTAGGTCATCGTCGGATCGAGCCATAGCGCATAAAAATCGTTGCCCAGATCGTAGTGCGCGTGAATGTTTTTCTTAGCCCGCGCCTTGGTGTTGCGGTTCAGCAAATGGCGCAGCCGATAGACCGTGCGACCCAGCAGTGTTCCGTAGAACATCTTTTCGGCTGCTTCGCGGTTATGGATGAAGAAGCTCATCAACTGCGCAAGATTGGAAGTCGACCAGTGGCCGGCGATGTACGACTCAGCAAATCCGATGTCTCCGCTTTTCATCGCGGCGCTGATCACGCTCCAGTCAGCCAGACGCAGATCCGCGCGCTCTTCGGAGCGCTCGTTGCCGAAATGGGCGCGCTGTCCATCGGGAAAGACAACGGTCAAATGGCCGTGCTTCAGGCGCTCCAGCAGGCTGACGGCGACCTTGGCTTGCGTTGGAAAGTGCGACGTGTCGAGCCCCAAGGGCACGCAGAAGTCGAGGGCGAGTTCGCTCATGTTTTAGTGTGAAGAGGCCCTGGTAACGTTGATTGCCGGCGGGACCGGCTTGGGAATGAAGGGCAGTCGTCGCAGCCACAACCGAAGAGCGTGCCAGTGGATGCGCGCGATGACGCTGAAAGCAAACAACGGATATCGCAACAGCGCTTGCGTCAGCGCTCGATCCGTCAACGGGACGAGTTCGCCGGCAACAGAAGTTTGCAGTAACGGTCCCCCGGCGTCGTCGTAGTCGATGCGCGCAACGAAGCGCTTTGGATGCTGCGTTTCTGCAGCAGGCTGATTCAACATGAAGCGAAATCGATAGCGACCTTCGACCTTGCAAAACGGCGATACGTGAAAAACCTTGCGGGCGGTCAGTTCCTCGCCCCAGCGCAGCGGTCGGCCGTCAGGGTGAGCAAGCAGATAGAAGTGCCGCTCGCCGAAGGTATTGTTGACCTCGCACAGCGTCGCCCGCAGAGAACCGTCGGCGCGATGAACGAACCAGAAGCTGACCGGATTGAAAACAAAGCCGAGCAACCGCGGAAACGTGTGCAGCCACACTTCGCCGTCGGCGTCGCTGATTCCTTCGGCGCGCAGCAATTCGTCAATCCAGCGGAGCAGGGGCTGGCCGTCGCCGTGATCGATGTCGAAAACGCTGAAAATGCCGCGTCGATTGAACTTCAGCCAGCGCAGCCGCGTGGGCTCGCGCGAGAGCGAACGCAGCGGCAGCCTCAGGAACCACGCGGCGTAGCAAAAGCGGTGAGCCGCCAGTCGCAGCCGCGCATGGCGGATATGCCCAAACCCGATCTGCGGCGTGTTGTGGAGCTGCATTGACTCGATCCCGCTTTCCCTTACAGACGGTACGGTCGGCGTCATTGAACGGATGAGGCCTGCAAGGATGGCTTGTCGAGTGCGATCGGCTGTGCCGCCAGGCGACGGATGGCCTCAGCGGCGGCCAGGCCCGAGCTCAGCCCGTCCTCGTGAAAGCCATAGCCGGTCCAGGCCCCGGCGAACCACACTTGGCGCCGTCCCTGGACCTTCGGCAGGCGACGCTGAGCGGCCAGACCCCGGCGATCGAAAATTGGATGGCTGTATTCAATTTCCGCTATCACGCCGCGCGGCTCGACCAGTGGGTTGAGGCTCAAGAACAACGGTGTCGAGAAAGGCAACGGCTGCAGTTTGTTCAGCAGATAGGTGACCGACACATCCGGAGCGGCGCTGCCGTCGCTCAGATAATTCCATGACGACCAGACTTTGCGCGATCGCGGCATCAGTCGAACATCAGTATGCAGCACTGCGCGATTGGGCTGGTACCGGACCTCGCCGATCACCGAACGTTCGTCCGCATCCGCGTCCTTCAGCAACGCAAGCGATTGGTCGCTATGGCACGCGAGCACCACGTGGTCATAGCGCGCATCACCGGAACGGCTGGTCACGATCACCTGCCCGGACGACGATTCGCGCTCGACAATGCTGACGGCTTCGTCGGCACGCACGTCGGCGAGTGCGGCGACGATTTTCTCCACGTACTGTCGCGCACCTCCCCGTACGGTGAACCACTGCGGGCGATCAACGACCTGCAGCAATCCGTGGTTATGGCAGAACCGTGCGAACGTTGCGATCGGATAATCGAGCATCGTCGCGATTGGACACGACCAGATTGCGGCCGCCATCGGCAGCAGATACCACTGCCGGAATGATTCACCGTAACGGTGCTGATCCAGAAAGTCTTCAAGCGAACAATCGTCTGCAAAGGCTTCGCTGCAGGCGATCTGTGTCGCATGTTTGTTGAACCGAAGCAGATCCCGCATCATGGCGATGAAGCGCGGCGAGATCAGATTGCGTCGCTGCGCGAATACGGTGTCGAAGCTCGTGCCGGCCCATTCGAGCGTAGAACCATCGGAGCGTTGAACGCTGAGGCCAAACGACATGTCACTTTTCGCCGTCGGAACCGAAAGTTCGGCGAAAATTTCGATCAACCGCGGGTAGGTACGCTCGTTATAAACCAGAAAGCCGGTATCGACTGGATAGGTCGTGCCGTCAAGCGTGATGTCGACCGTATGCGTATGACCGCCCAGTCGACGATTGGATTCGTAGAGTGTGACGTCATGATCATGGCGCAGCGAATACGCCGCGCCGAGGCCGGAGATCCCGGCTCCGATCACGGCGACTTTCATGCACGCTTGTCGTGCTCGATCAACGCATACGCCGAATGATTGTGAATGGATTCGAAATTCTCGGCTTCGACCGTATACGCAACAACGCGCGCATTGCTGTTAAGAGCCAGCGCCACGTCGCGTACAACATCTTCGACGAACTTCGGGTTGTTGTAGGCACGCTCAGTGACGTATTTCTCGTCGGGACGCTTCAACAGGCCCCAGATCTCACACGAAGACGCATCCTCTGCCACGCGGATCTGCTCCTCGACCGTCATCTCATCGGCAAGCTCGGTCGTGATCGAAATGTGCGCGCGTTGATTGTGCGCGCCGTAGTCCGATACCTTTTTGCTGCACGGGCACAGGCTCGTGACCGGAACCACTACTTTCTGTCTAAAGCGCACTGCCTCTTCGGTGGTATCGATGGCAAAGGTCAGTTGATAATCCATCAGGCTTTCAACACCAGAAACCGGTGCTGTCTTCTGCACGAAAAACGGCATCCGCATCTCGATCAGGCCGCACCGGGCGTCCAGGCGCTCGACCATTCGGGCGAGCAGCAGCTTGAGCGATTTCATCGACAAGGGCTCGGCATGACTTTGCAGCACATCGATGAATCGGGACATATGCGTTCCCTTCTGCTCGGCCGACAGGGCGACGAACATGTCGATCGATGCGACCGACGCCTGCGGCCCACGCGTGCTGGCGACCAGGACCGGATGCGTCAACGACTTGACGCCGACGCGCTGAATGATGAGATTGCGCTGGTCCGCGCCGGACTGTACGTCGGGCAGAAACAGGTCGTCTGCGACGTTCATTTCGTGCCGGGCACCGCTCGGGCCTCAAGCAACCGCTCGATCTGACTCGTCACGTGCGGGTCAAGCGGCGCGGTCTCACTGTTGAATGCAGCTACGACCTTGCCATCGCGTCCAATCAGGTATTTGTGAAAATTCCACTTAGGCGGTTGCCCGGTCGATTGGGCAAGTTCGCTGAAAAAAGGATTGGCCGATTTTCCGGCCACCGACGACTTCGCGAACATCGGAAACTTAACGCCGTAAGTGTTAAAGCAGAATTCAGCGATGTCCTTGTTATTGGCCTTTTCCTGATTTCCAAAGTCCGACGAAGGAAAGCCCAGCACGGTCAAGCCGCGCGCGGCATACTCTGCATGCAGTTTCTCGAGGCCTTCATACTGCGGAGTAAAGCCGCAATAGCTGGCCGTATTGACCACCAGCAGCACGCGCCCTTGGTACTGGCAAAGAGTCTGCGGTGACTCATCCTGCAGCCGCGGAAAGGTGTGGTTCAGCAGAACCGGACACTGCTGCGCGCTGGCTGGCAACGGGATCGCCGCGATCCAGACGACGGCTGCAAGAGCAAGAGCATTGAGTTTTTTCATGGCGGAGGCTGAGGGACCGAATGCCGAAGTTTAGCTGTTGTATCAGGAGCAAGGACCAGCGAATCGATGGGCGATAAGAGGCTTGATCAACGCGTTGCCATTGTCACCGGAGCCGCGCAAGGCATCGGCCTCGCGTGCGCACAGGTGTTTGCCGAAAACGGCGCCCGCGTAGTGATTGGCGACGTCAGCGAAGCAGGTGAATCGGCGGCGCGCCAGCTCGGCGAATCGGTCGTTTTCAAGCGAACCGACGTCGCCCGCCGCGACGACTGCGAGGCTCTGATCAAGCACGCCATCGAAGTATTTGGGCGCGTCGACATCTTGGTGAACAACGCAGGAATTGTGCACGGTGCCGATTTTCTGGATTTGTCGGAAGCGGACTTCGATCGTGTGCTGCAGATCAACCTGAAGGGTGCATTCTTGTGCGGGCAATCGGCCGCGCGCACGATGATTGCGCAGACACCGCGGGCCGATGGCAGCCGAGGCGTGATCATCAACATGTCAAGCATCAATTCGGTGGTCGCGATTCCGAATCAGGTTGCCTACACCGTCAGTAAGGGCGGCCTTAACCAACTGACGAAGGTCATGGCGCTTGCACTGGCACCGCATCGTATCCGCGTGATGGGTATCGGTCCTGGTTCGATCGCGACCGCAATGCTGAAGGCGGCGGTGTTGACCGAAGGCCCTGCGCGCGATCGGATCATGTCGCGCACGCCGCTGCAGCGTTTGGGCGAGCCTGCGGAGATCGCGAAGGTTGCGCTGTTTCTGGCGAGTGATGATGCGTCGTACATGACGGGTACTACCGTGTATCCGGACGGCGGACGCCTTGCGCTGAACTACACCGTTTAGTCTTCTCCGACACCCGTGCACACGCTCGATCCGGCGCAAGAGCGCCGCATGCTGCTGACACTGGCGGCGATTCAGTTCACCACCGTGCTCGACTTCATGGTGATCATGCCGCTCGCTCCGCAATTCACGCGGGTGTTCGAACTCAGCGCGCAGCAGTTCGGCTGGCTGATCTCGGCCTACACATTTGCCGCCGCACTCGCAGGCCTGGTGGCCTCGGTCGTCATCGAGCGGTTCGAGCGCAAGACTCTGTTGCTAGCTATCTATGCAGGCTTCGTGGCAGCGGCGTTCGTCACGTCCAGCGCACAGAACTTCGAGATGCTCCTGATCGCACGAGCGCTGGCCGGAATCTTCGGCGGCGTGTTGTATGGCGTGATCTTCACGGTCATCGGCGACACGATTCCGGAGGCGCGGCGCGGACGCGCGACGGGAGTCGTGATGACGTCATTCGCAGTGTCGACGGTGGCCGGTGTTCCGATTGCGCTGCTGCTGTCGAATGCGTTCAACTGGCGCGCTGCTTTTGTGGTCGTCGCGGCGTCGGGCGCGATCAACGCGTGGATCGCCCGCAGAACGCTCCCCAGCGTGGCACACGCTGATTCGGGCGAGAAGCGTCACCAGAGCTCGATATGGATCGAGTTTCTGCGCACCCTGACCTTTCCGAATCATTTGCGCGCGTTCACATTCACGTTCTTGATGATGCTTTCGGGTTTCATGGTGATTCCGTACATCAGTCTGTATATGACGGCGAACATGGGGTTACGCGAATCACAGCTGCCGCTCGTCTACCTCGCCGGCGGCCTCGCAACGTTTTTCACTGCGCGCTGGTTCGGTCATTGGGCCGACCGCTCCGGAAAGCGCCGCGTCTACCGCTGGATCGCCCTGGCGTCCCTTGCTCCGCTGCTGATCATTACCAACGTGCCTGCGGTGCCGCTCATTGCAACGCTGATGATTGCGGTTTCTTTCTTCGTCTTTGTCTCTGGGCGAATGGTGCCCGGCATGGCCGTCGTGACCAGTGCTGCCCGGCCGGGAGGCCGCGCCGCATTCATGACGCTGAACGGATCGATCATGCAGATCGGCTCAGGGTGTGCGGCAACACTGAGTGGTGCTTTGATTCAGCGCCTGCCGTCGGGCGCGCTTCAACACTACGACTGGGTTGGGTGGATCGCGGCCGCTGCTACGCTGGTCGCAATCTGGTGGGTCGGATCCATCGAGACGCTTGACGCGACCCCGCTTGTGCCAGTGATCGAGGACCCGATCGTCTAGCGGCCCTTTTTTGCAGGGCGCCGCTGCGCGTCCTTCTTAGCTGCCTTGCGGGCTACCGGTTGCGGCGTCGATGGGCTGCTCGCGGTTGCTGCGATCCGTGCGAACTGATCCTGCAACGAGTTCCACCATGCAAGCGGGTTGACGGGCGCCGCCGTCGGCGCCGATTCTTGTGCCGGGGTCCGTGCTCCCGGGTTCGATCTAGCGGCCCGTTTCGGCGCCCGAACCGCAGGCGCCGTTGCCGCGGCTTTGGTTTCTTCAGTGGTCATCGCGGCCAGACCCAGTGTGACTTCCGGAGGTGGTTTGCTGGAACTCACCGACCGGTTGAACATCGGCGTCATCATCGCGCCGCCGATTCCCTTCAGTGTGGCGATGGTTGCACGCTGCACCTCCAGGCTCTGGATCGTCGTACGCAAGAGCTTCGCGTTCAGTTCGAGCCATTGCTCGACTGCGCGCAGATCGGCAATTCGCTTTTCGAGCTCGTCGACGTCCAACGTAGGCACCATCATGCTCGGCAGCTGCTGCGGAATGCGCGCGGCCATCGACGCCAGGTTGCTCGCCGTTGGAATTCCCGGCAGGCCGGCAAACCCCCACATCTTTTTCATCAGCTCAAGGCTGTCGCCAATCGGATTCGCGAACGGCAATTCGAGTCGCTTGGTCGGCATCATTTCCTCACGATTGCTGCAACGGTGTGATGGTCTGTTCGATCGCACCGAAGATCGATTGTCCAGTGTCGTCGAACATCTCGATACGCACCACGTCGCCATATTTCATGAAGGGCGTGTGAGCGGCTCCGCGTTCGATCATTTCGAGGCTGCGCTTTTCGGCGATACAGCAGTAGCCGCGGCTACGGTCGGTATTCGATACGGTGCCCGACCCGATGATCGATCCGGCCCGCACGTTGCGGGTCTTTGCAAGGTGGGTGATCAGCTGTGCAAAGTTAAATGTCATGTCGTCGCCTGCGTTGGGCTCGCCGACCTGGATGCCGTTCCAGTCCACCGTCAGCGGCCGGTGCACTTTCGAGTCGCGCCAAGCCTTTCCCAGTTCGTCGGGTGTGATGGCGACCGGTGAAAATGCAGTGGCCGGCTTGCTCTGAAAAAATCCGAAGCCCTTCGCCAGCTCGGCTGGGATCAGGTTGCGCAAGCTGACGTCGTTGACCAGCATCAGCAAGCGGATGTGCTGTTCGATGCTCTTCGGCTGCGACCCCATCGGAACATCGCCGGTTACGACCGCCACTTCGGCTTCGAAGTCGATGCCGTGCTCTTCACTCGGACACACGATGTCATCTCGTGGTCCGAGCAGATCATCGCTGCCGCCCTGATACATCAACGGGTCGGTCCAGAACGATGGAGGCATCTCCGCGCCGCGTGCCTTGCGCACCAGTTCAACGTGATTGACGTAAGCCGACCCATCGGCCCACTGGTACGCGCGCGGCAGCGGCGCCATTGCCTGCTTCGGATCAAATGCAAATGAGTGCCGCGCGTGTCCCTGGTTGAGCGTTTGGTACAGCTCTTCGAGCTGCGGCGCGAAGAATCGCCAGTCATCGAGCGCGTTCTGCAGTCGGGAAGCAACCCCGGTTGCATGCTGCGCGAGCGACAGATCGCGTGAAACGACGACCAGCTGTCCGTCTCGCGAACCGTCTTTCAGCGTTGCCAGCTTCATCGATCGATTGCCTCGAGAGTATCGCGGTATCTTAGCGGCCGTTGATCGCACGCTCAGGCGTCAACCCGGTCCAACTGTCATGTCGAATCGCTTTCTCATCCGAGCCTGGCGCAACCCATCGATGCCGCGCGCAGCGCTGGTGTTCGCGCTGGTGCTGCTGGTTCACCTGTGGGCGCTCGACGTGTTCTCGCGCGGACTGTCGTCGCTCGATCCGACGGATGTCACGCAGACCACGCTGTCGGTATCGCTGCTGGCACCTCCGCCAGCCGCCCCTGCGCCGCAGCCCAAAGCGTCCAAACCGAGGCGTCCGCGCGCGCCCAACGCGCCCACGCCAGCGCCGGCCCCGGTCGCCGCGATCGCCGCACCCGTCGAATTAGCGCCGGTCGAAACACCGCCGGCCGTTACACCTCCCGCGGTCGAAGCGCCCATTGCGTCGCCGGCGAACCCGGGTCCCAGCATGCTATCGCCGGGCGTTCAGACGCTGCCGACCAAAGGCCGCATCGTCTATCGCACGACGTACACGCGGCTGCCAGGGATCACTGCGCTGACCTATGTCGACTGGATGATCGACCCCGACAAAGCGACCTACGAGCTGTGGTTGCGCACCGTGAATCCGAGCGGTCTGCTCGATCTGCGTTCGAGCGGAACATTGAAATCCTTCGGCATCGCGCCCGATAGCTACGTCGAAAGGATCGAGATTGCGAATCGCGAGCTGCGCGCAGATTTCGACTGGAAATCGAACGCTGTTAGCTTCATTGGACGCGGCGCGGGGCAACCGGTGCCGTTCGCCGAGGGTACGCAGGATCCACTATCACTGCAGTTTCATCTGCCGCTGCTGGCGCAGGCGTACCCGTGGCGCTTTGCGCCGGGTTCCGAGGTGACGTTCACGGTCGCGCGCCGGAATGTCGAAAGGTATTCGTTCGTGGTCGAAGGATTCGAGCCGACCCGCATCGACCGCACCGATGTGATGACCTTGAAGATCGATCGCAAGCGCGGACCCGATGCGAACCGACGCGTCGAAATCTGGATGGCCCCCGAGTTCCAGTGGCTGCCGGTGCGGCTGCGCTTCACCGATTCGAACGAGGAGGTGTGGGACAGCATCCTCGCGCAACTGCCGAGCGATCCGCCGCCGCCCGAGCCGATCGTGCAGGAGCCGGTGAAACCCTGATCGCGCGCCACGCCTTCGACATTCCGAGGGGCGTGGCGCCGCGAGATGCTTCAGCGCAGGTTGCCGGTATGCCCCAGTGAGTAGCGCCCGGGCTGGGGCCACACGGTCAGCCCGTGCGGTTCGCGACCGACCTTGATCTTGTCGACTGCGCCGGAGCTCGTGTCGAAGCGATACACCACATCGTCGTAGCGGCCCGACAGCCACAGGTAGCGGCCGTCGGCGCTGACGTTGCCCATGTCGGGGCTGCCGCCGCCGGGCACCGGCCAGGTCTGCAGCACCTTCTGCGTCGCGAAGTCGATCACCGACACGTTGCCGGGCCCGCGAGGCTTGCCGTGGACCGTGTTGCTGCCGCGGTTCGCCACATAAAGCTGCTTGCCGTCGCGGCTCGGGTACAAGCCGTGCGTGCCGACGCCGGTCGGAATGAAACCCACCTGCTTGAACGATCCGCCGTCAACCACATGTACGCCGTCGGCCATCATGTCGGCGACGTAAAAAGTCTTGCCGTCGGGCGATGCGCGCACATCCTGCGGCATTCCCGGCGTGGTGCAGATGACGCCACCTATCTCGCTTGGGTCCGGAATCTTTTTCGGCTTGGCACCGGGTTTAGCCAGGACTGCAAGCACCTCGGGCCGATTGAAGTACTGACTGAGTTTGATGGTGCCCAGCACCTTGCGCTCGACCAGATCGACCTTGGTGAGCGAGCCGTTGAACTCGCACGTGAAGAGCGCGAAGCGGCCGTCGATCGAGAAATCGGCGTGGTTGATGCCGGCGCACTTCGGCGTTGCGATCGAATACTCGAGCTTCATCGTGCGCGCATCGCGGAAGTCAAGCCGCTTGTAGGCCTCGGTCACCACGATTGCGTACTTGCCGTCGGGCGACCAGTACATGTTGTATGGATCGTCGACCGGGATCGAGCTGCCGGGCTTGCCGGTCTTTGGGTCGACCTGAGTCAAACTACCGTCGGTGCGACCTTCGGCATTGTTGGCCACCCAAAGCATGCGCAGATCCCACGACGGCACCACATGCTGCGGATTGATGCCGACTCTAAAGGTGTTGATCACCTTGAGCGTCGCCGGATCGATCACCGACACGGTGTTGGCCGAGTGGTTCGGTACGTAGACGCGCTCCAGCGCGCCGGCAGTTGCGGGACTCAGGCGTCCGGCAACGGTTTCGCTGTAGAGATTTTTCGGATCGGGCACCGGCGCCATTCCGGGGACGGTGACGATCGTCGCGGGCGTCGCCGTCACAGCGGGTTGGGCCGCGGCCCAGAAGGCAGCCGCCGCCGAGGCGAGGACGACAGGTGCAGCGGTGGCGTAGCGAGGCAAGCGCATGCGAGGTCTCAGATCAATGAGCCTGAATTATCTCGCCAAAGTGAGGCAATCAAACCTTGATCAGGGGGTCTTGGCGCACTAACGCGATGACTTGCGGGATCTGCGAATGGCATTCACCGTATCGGCAACAATCAGATCGACTCCTAACTGACCAAGCGATGCGCTCGCGGCGCGCGGGTCCCCGGTGACGCCGGCAGAGGCTCCTGCCGTATGCGCTGCGTCCAGGCGATCGGTTCTGACGCGCGCAGGATCGAGCGCCATCAGCAGCGCCGTATCTGCAGCCCCTGCGTGGGTACCGATCTGCGCGTCACTCAGACCCTTCGCGCGCAGTGCTTGCGCGTAGGCACTCTGGGCGGCCCGGTAATACTCGTCGATGAAGTGGGCGCGAGCCGGCGTTGCAGCCCACGCCCGATTCAATCGCACTGCCACCGCCTTGAGCTGACCCTGGTAATTGCCGGAGTCGCCGATCAGCACAACATCGGTGAAGCCATTCTGCTTGAAGCTCTTCGCCGCGGCCTCGAGCACGCTCTGAAATGCGACATCCGGGATTGAGATCGTGCCGGGAAATCGCATGTGGCCGCTCGGCGGGGAGATCGATCCTTCAGGCACGTAGGCAAGCACTGGAGCGACTACAGCATCACCGAGTGCAGTTGCGATCCGGGCGGCCAGTGCCCGGACGCGAAAATTGTGTTTACCGAGCTCCATGTGCGGACCGTTCTGCTCGGTGCCGCCGACCGGAATGATGACTGTGGTCTTGCCCGCGCGCTGCGCAGTACGCACTTCGGTCCAGGTCAGCTCTTCAAGAAAGACACTGTCAGCGCTGGCGCGCGCCGCCGGCAGCAGCGCACAGCAAAGGGAAATTGAGACGATCGCGATCCGCAACACGCTCGAACTCTACGCGACCTCGGACAGACTTGAATCAGCGAGGCCCGCGCAGCACACGCGCGCGATTGTCGCGTTTCGCTCCGACGTGGCGATCAAGCCGCTTTCGGCGCAATCGATATCACCTGCGCCTTGACCTGTCCGCGTAACCGCGCCAGCAAGTCGTCCCATTTGATGCGCGCAACCTTCAAATTGCCTTCCTTGATGTAACCGTAGCCACGAATGTCGTCGGCAATGCTTGCGAGCTCGACTGCGATCTCGTGCTTGTCGGCTGCCAGCCGCGACAGGATTTCCTCGACGGTCGCTTCGTACTCGCCGATCAACCGGCGTTCTGTACGGCGCTCCGCGGTATAGCCGAACACATCGAACGCCGAGCCACGCAGGAACCGCAGTTTTGCCAACAGCGAGAACGCCGGCATCATCCACGGGCCGAAGCGCTTTTTCGCGACCTTGCCGGTGACCGGATCGGGTTTCGAAATCAGCGGCGGCGCCATGTAGAAGTTCAGCTTGTAATCACCGTCGAATTGCGAAGCGATCTTTGCGCGGAACGAAAGGTCGGAATGCAGCCGCGCGACTTCATATTCATCCTTGTACGCGAGCAGCTTGAAGTAGTAGCGCGCGACCGCCTCGGTGACGCGCGTCGATTGCAAGCGGTCCGACTCGACCTTGCGCACGCGCTCGACCAGATCGGCATAGCGCTTCGCATATGCGGGGTTCTGATACGCGGTCAGGAACTCGACGCGCTTGGCAACGATCTCTTCGAGTGTGTTCGCAACCCGCTTCAGCTCGACCACGTTGTCAGGGAACGCGATTCGCTTGACCATCTCGACGTCGTGCGCAGCGGCGCGACCCCATTCGAACGCCTTCTTGTTGGCGTCGACGGCGACGGCATTGATCTCGATCGCGCGCTGCAGCGTCTCGTACGCCAGTGGAATCCAGCCCTTCTGCCAGGCGTAGCCGAGCATCAACGGGTTGGTGTAAATCGCATCACCCATTAGCGCGGTCGCCAATGAATTGGCGTCGACGAACGCGCAGTTCGCATCGCCCACGGCTTCGCGGACCTGTGTCGCCAGGTTCGGGCTGCCGAACTGCCAATTCGGATTGCGAATGAAATCGGCAGTCGGCGATTCGGCGGTATTGACGACGGCTTTGGTATGTCCCGCCTTGATCTTCGACAACGCTTCGTTGCTGGTGGTGACGATCAGGTCGCAGCCCAGGACGACATCGGCCTCGCCCATTGCGATGCGCGTGGCGTACAGATCCTGCGGGGTCGGTGCAATTTGAACATGTGAAAACACAGCCCCGCCTTTTTGCGCGAGCCCGGCCATGTCCAGTACCGAGACACCCTTACCCTCCAGATGCGCCGCCATGCCGAGCAGCTGGCCGATCGTCACGACTCCGGTGCCACCGACTCCCGTGATAACAACGCCATAGGCACCTTGCACCGGCAGCGACGGCAACGACGGTTGCGACAGAGCCGGAATGCTGCCGGCTGTGGATTTGCCCTTCTTCAGCTGTCCGCCCTCGACGGTGACGAAGCTGGGGCAGAAGCCATTTAGGCACGAATAGTCCTTGTTGCAACTCGATTGATTGATCTTGCGCTTGCGCCCGAACTCGGTTTCGAGCGGCTCGACCGACAGACAGTTCGATTTCAAATTGCAGTCGCCGCATCCCTCACAGACGAGGTCATTGATCACCACCCGGCGGGCGGGATCGGGGAAGTAGGTTTTCTCGGCCGTGTTCTTCTTGCGCCGGCGACGCTTTTCCGACGCGCACGTCTGGTCGTACACCATCACCGATACGCCCGGGTGCTCGCGTAGTTCCAGCTGGATGCGATCGAGCTCGTCGCGATGATGAACCGTGACGCCCTCGGCAAAGCCCGCATCGTCTGGATATTTGTGCGGCTCGTCGGTGACGACAACGATTTTCTCGACGCCTTCGGCGGCCATCTGCTGCGTGATCATCGGCACCGACAGCGGTCCGTCGTGCGGCTGACCGCCTGTCATTGCGACGGCGTCGTTGAAAAGAATCTTGTAGGTAATCGATACGTTGGCTGCCACTGCAGCGCGCACCGCAAGCGAACCCGAATGGTAGTAGGTGCCATCGCCGAGGTTCGCGAAGATGTGTTTTTCGTGAGTAAATGGCGCCTGACCGATCCACGGCACGCCTTCGCCGCCCATCTGCGTGTACGTGCTGGTGTTACGGTCCATCCAGATCGCCATGTAATGGCACCCGATGCCTGCCATCGCGCGCGAACCCTCGGGAACAACGGTTGATGTGTTGTGCGGGCAACCCGAGCAGTAGAACGGCGTGCGCTCGATGACAACGCGCGGCTTCGCCAGCGCCTTTTCCTTGGCATCGATCACCGCGAGCCGCATCTGCATCCGCGCCCGAATCTCAGCGGGCAATTCGAGCTTGCCGATTCGCTGCGCAATCGCCTTTGCAACGATCGCCGGCGAGAATTCATAGTGCGCCGGCAAAATCCAGTTGCCTTGCGGCACCGCCCACTCGCCGCCGTCTTTTTCGTCGAACTTGCCGATCACGCGCGGAATGCGCTTGCCGGTGCCGATCCATGAAAACAATTCTTCCTTAACTGCATACTCGAGAAGCTGGCGCTTTTCCTCGACGACCAGGATTTCTTCCAGCCCTTCGGCAAACGAGCGCACCGCCGTCGCTTCAAGCGGCCACACCATGCCGCACTTGAACAATCGAATGCCGATGTCCTTGCATGTCTGCTCGTCGAGTCCGAGATCAGCCAGCGCCTGGCGCGTGTCGAGATACGCCTTGCCGCTGGCGACGATGCCGAAGCGCGCATGCGGTGGGTCAATCACGGTGTGATTCAGTTTGTTGGCGCGGCAATACGCGAGCGCCGCGTAAAGCTTGTAGTCGAGCAGCCGCGCTTCCATTTCGAGCGGGCCATCGGGCCAGCGAATGTTCAATCCTTCGGGCGGCATTCTGAAATCGTCGGGCAGGATGATGTCGAGCCGCTCGGGATCGACCATCACCGAGGCCGACGCCTCGACGACTTCCGTCACCGTCTTCATGCCAACCCACACGCCGGCATATCGGCTCATCGCAAAGCCGTGCAGGCCGAGGTCAAGATATTCCTGCACCGAAGCGGGATACAGCACCGGAATCATGCAGGCCTTGAAGATGTGATCCGATTGGTGCGGCAGCGTTGAAGACTTTGCACCGTGATCGTCGCCCGCGAGCGCGAGCACCCCGCCGTGCTTGCTGGTGCCCGCTGCGTTCGCATGCTTGAACACGTCGCCGCAGCGATCGACACCCGGACCTTTGCCGTACCACATCGAAAAGACGCCGTCGTACTTGGCGCCTTCGTACATGTTGACCTGTTGCGTGCCCCACACGGTCGTTGCCGCCAGATCTTCGTTCAACCCTGGCTGAAAGCGCACGTTATGACGCTCCAGATATTTCTTCGCTCGCACTGCGGTTTGATCGACGCCGCCCAGCGGCGAGCCGCGGTAGCCGGTGATGAAACCCGCCGTGTTCAGCCCAGCGAGTCGATCGCGCTGATGCTGCAGCATGGTCAGGCGGATCAACGCCTGCGTGCCGCTCATGTACGCGCGGCCGCGGTCGAGAGTCCACTTGTCGTCGAGGGTGACTTCCGTCAGCGCGCGGCGAACGGCTTCAGTAAGGGGGGCGTTCATTCAGGCTCCTGCCAAAAATCGTGTTCTTGGGAGTCGGCCTTTGGACGTTGGTTCGTCCTGGCCGGCGGCGTCGCGAGCCTTGTGGGCGCGGTCGGCAATCGTTTGCTCGTTTCGAGCAGGGCGCGAGCGTAGCACCGCACGGATATGCTCTCAATCATGCGCTGCGGTATGGCACCCGGCGTACCTGGGGGCGAGAAAAATGAATCGATGTCTGTGGTTTGTAACCGTTGCTCTGGCACTAGCTGCATGCGCGTCGCCCCGCGTTGGCACCGAACCCTATGGCGAATTGAAGCAAAAGTGCGATGCAGGTTCCGATGCAGCTTGCCATGACTATGCGTTCTTTACTTACGACTCAAACCCGCGAGAAGTGGAACTGACATATCGACGATTGTGCGAAAAACAACTGGCGCGCGCGTGCAGCAACCTGGCGCATCGGCTGGCACAACGCACCGCGCCCGATTTCGAGCAGGCTCGCGCGCTCTATGACCGCGGCTGCGAGCTGGGAGATGGTGTTGCATGTCATCACCTGGCAAATCTCTCCATCCTGGCGCAGGGGGTTGAGAAAGACGATCAGCGCGCGCTTTCCCTGCTGCAGAAGTCGTGCGATTTGCGATATGCGCAAGCGTGCTTTCGCGTGTCGGTGATCATCCAGCGCGGGAGGCTGACAGCTCCCGACCCGTCGCGAGCGTTCGAGTATATGGAGCGCGGTTGCGCGCTCAATGATTCGATTTCGTGCCACGACCTGGGATATATGTACCTTGAAGGGCGTGGAGTGACTAAAGCGGCTGAACCAGCGGCGGAATTGTTCAGGTCGAGTTGCGACCGCGGCCTGGCGCGAGGCTGTGGAAGTCTTGCGTACCTGTATCAAACCGGCACCGGCGTCCCCCAGAGCTATGACGAAGCGCGCAGGCTGAATACGAAGGCTTGTCAGGGCGACGACGGACCGTCCTGCGCGAATCTCGGGTTCATGGTGCAGACCGGCTTGGGCGGATCGCCGGACTCCAAGTGGGCAGCGCAGCTTTATTCGAGGTCGTGTGAACTCAAAGACGCGCTTGGTTGCAGCAACTTGGGTGTTCTGATGGCTGACGGCCTCGGAATCGACCGAAACGACGCCGCTGCCGTTCCGCTGTTGCACATGGGTTGCGCGGATAAGATCGGCGAAGCTTGCCGTTATCTGGCTGATTTCCACGCTGCTGGGCGCGGCAAGCTTCCTAAATCAAACGAGATGCGAGACTTCTTCTGTCAGAAAGCGCTCGAATACGGAGAGCAGGTTTCGTGCAACTAATGTCACCGCACATTGCATTCTGCATTCTCGCTGCGTGGCCCGCGATTGCTTTTTCGGTGCCCGTACTCGCGCCTGTGCTCGATATCGAAGGTTTGTCGCCAGAAGTGGCCGCGTGCACTGACTTCGACCTTTACGTGAACGGAAAGTGGCGCGCGCAGACGCCGATACCCGCAGACAAAGGGCGCATCGGCAGCTTCGATGGCCTGCGCGACGAAAGCCGCCGCATCGTCGAAGAAGCACTAGGCGACGCCGCACGCGAACCCGCGCCGCTTGATACGCCTGGCAAGCGGCTAGCCGCGGATTACTACGCGAGCGGCATGGACTTGGCTGCGATAGAAAGGCGTGGGCTGACGCCGCTTGCGCCGCTGCTGTCGCAGATCGACGCGTTGACTGATCGCGCGCAGCTGCCCCTGCTGCTGGCGGCAATGGGGCGGAATCGCATTCCTGCGCCACTTCTTGTGTCGGTGCGGCCCGATGACAAGGACAAGCGGCGCTATCTCCTGGTGCTCGATCAATCGGGACTTGGCCTGCCCGATCGCGACGATTACTTTCGCGACGATACGCGCACGCTGGGTTTGCGCGAGGCGTACGACGCGTATCGATTGCGATTTGCGCAGCTAGCGGGTATCGACGCCGACACACCGATGGCCGGCGCGGTGTTCGCACTCGAAACCGATCTTGCGCGCGCATCGCTGACGCGAGTAGAGCGGCGCGATCCGAACGTCGTTTACAACCTACACACGGTGGAGTCGCTGGCAAAGCTCGCTCCCGGATTCGATTGGGCGGCGTACTTTTCGGCGCTCGGAATCGCTCGCACTGCAGAGTTCAACATCGCGGCGCCTAAGTTCGCGCAGAAGGTTGCACGCGCAGCGGCTGGGGTGCCGCTCGCCGTGTGGCGCGCCTATTTACGTCAGCACGTGCTCGACGCCGCTGCGCCGGCGTTGCCCTCCCAGTACGTCAACGCGCACTTCGACTATCGCAGCCGTGCCATTCGCGGACTTCAAGCGCAGCCGACTCGTGCAGAACAGGTGATCGTTCGCATCACCGGGGACTTCGGTTCCGAGCCGCTGGCCGAAGGGCTGGGTCAGCTGTATGTCGCGCGTGCGTTCTCGTCCGAAGCGAAAGCGCGCGCCGTCGCGATGACCGAAGACATCAAAGCGGCGCTGCGTACGCGCATTGAGAAGCTCGACTGGATGAGCGCCCCGACGAAGGCACGCGCGATCGGCAAGCTCGACGCGATGGTGCTGAAGATCGGATTCCCGGACCGCTGGAAAACGTACGAGGGGCTCACCATCGCGCGCGACGATTACGCGGACAACTGGCTGCGAGCGAACGTGTGGGAGTTTCAGCAAAGGCTCGCGGATTTAAGCAAGCCGGTCGACCGTTCGCGCTGGTTTGTCTCTCCGCATCTGGTCAACGCGTTCGCCGGCAGCTTGAACGAGATCGTCTTTCCCGCCGCGATTCTGCAGCCGCCGTTTTTCAACGCGCAGGCCGATGACGCGGTCAACTTTGGCGGCATTGGCGCCGTGATCGGACACGAGATCACGCATCATTTCGATGATCGCGGCCGGCAGTTCGACGAAGTCGGCAATCTAGCGCAGTGGTGGAGCGCTGATGACGTAACGCGTTACAAGGAGCGTGCGGCTCGAGTAGCGCAGCAGTATTCGAACTACGCGCCGCTGCCCGGGCAGACCATCAACGGCCAGCAAACGTTGGGAGAGAACATTTCTGACTTGGGAGGAGTCAAGCTCGCTTACGAGGGTCTGCAGCGCACGCTAGCGGGGCGGCCCGCAGATAAGATCGATAACTTCACGCCGCAACAACGGTTTTTTATGTCGTTCGCGACCATCTGGCGCACCAAGATCCGCACGGAGGCGTTGATCGACCAGCTGCGCACCGACAGCCATTCTCCGGCGCGCTACCGCGTGCTCGGCCCGCTCGCGAACGTTCCGGCCTTTGCGCAGGCGTTCAATTGTCCAGCCGGTGCGCCGATGATGCGGACACCGGCCGAACAGATCTCAATTTGGTGAGCTTGGTAACTCAGGCAGAGGGCATCGCACGGCGATCCATCAGCGCGAGCCAGCCGCGCGCGATGCGATAGATCGCCCAGATGCCGAGTGCGAAAAAGCCGATGATCCAGATCGCAAAGCCGATCAGCACGATCGCCAACGTGAATCCGAGCACTGCGATGATGGCCGACATTAACAGCGCCCACCAGAACGTGCGGATCTGCCACGAGAAGTGTGAATCGAGATACGTCCCGCGCACTTCACTGCGCTTCACATAATTGATGATGACCGCGATGATCGATGGCCAGCCGAAAACGAATGCACCGATGATGCTCGCCGCGCCGAACGCGCCGATCACCAGGCTCAGCGTGTGCAGCGCGTAGACCACGTGCGTGATCGTGACCAGCGAATCGGATGGCGCTGCGGCGGCGGCAGGGGGAAGCGGAGTGCTCATCGGCGACTCCAGATGAGGTGATCGGAGCAGTCAGCATACCTGCTCCGCAGCGTTGCTTCCCCTTAGTTCATGAACCCCAAATTCGGCTGCGAGAAATTCATGAGGTTCGGGAGGATCACCGGCAGATTTGCATCGGTGACTCCCATCCACTTTGCCATTGTCGCCGCGTACTGCTCGACTGAGGCGGTCGGTATCAGCCGGCCATTGCCGGCGTCGGTCGTTACGTTCGGCGCCAGGTCCGGGAACGTGCCGTAGATCTGTTTGCCCTTGACCGCACCGCCGACGACGAAGTGGTGCGAGCCCCAGCCGTGATCGCTGCCGTCGCCATTTTGAATCAGCGTGCGGCCGA
>JBDUCU010000116.1:0-8974 GCA_040003315.1 Burkholderiaceae bacterium
ATTTCCTGTATCGCATATTGCCCGCGCAGTTGATGCGCGTGATGTCGACCCTGGTAGACGTGCTGCGCATCCTGTTTCTGGGGTATGCGACCTGGCTGACATTTCAGCTTCAGATGCGGATCGGTGGCCAGCAGATGTCGGTCGTGGATCTCCCGATCGGGCTGGTCTACAGCGTAGTGCTGGTGGGATTTGGATTGATGACGTGGCGTGCGATTGATGTCGCGCTTGCCAACTGGCGGCGCAAGGCGTCGGTGCTGGAGAAACCCGAACTGGCCGAGAGCGTATGAGTCCCGCGGGTTTCAAGCTGCTGTTTCTCGCGCTGATGGGATCAGGAATTCCGGTCGCGATCGCAATGGCCGGGTCGTCGCTGATCTTCGTCATGGCAACCGGACTCGTGCCCGACTTCGTCGTGATTCATCGAATGGTCAGCGGGATCGACTCGTTTCCTTTACTGGCGGTTCCGTTCTTCATCCTCGCCGGAAATCTGATGAACTCGGCGGGCATTACCAACCGTATCTACAACTTTGCGCTGGCGCTGGTTGGTTGGCTGCGCGGGGGGCTCGGCCACGTCAATGTGATTGGTTCGGTGATCTTCGCCGGAATGTCGGGCACCGCCATCGCCGATGCGGCCGGTCTGGGCACGATCGAGATCAAGGCGATGCAGGATCACGGCTACGACCTCGAGTTTTCAGTCGGCGTCACGGCGGCATCGGCCACACTCGGACCGATCATTCCGCCGTCGCTGCCGTTCGTGATCTACGGAATGTTTGCCAACGTGTCCGTCGGCGCGCTGTTTCTTGCGGGAATTCTGCCCGGCGCGGTGATGGCGTTGCTGATGATGGCCACCGTTGCGTTCTACGCACATAAGAACAAGTGGGGCGGTGACATCGCGTTCGACTGGAAGCGCATCGGAAAGGCGTTGCTCGAGCTGGCGGTGGTGGCGGGCTTTCCGATCGCGATCTGGCTCGCGACCGAGCAGGGAACGGGTCCCGTATGGACGGTGGCAGTCGGGCTCGTGTTGTTGCTCGCCGCTGACCGTTACTTCCGTTTTAACGCCGTGCTGCCGATCATGACACCGGTGCTGTTGATCGGCGGCATGACCGCCGGCATCTTCACTGCCACCGAAGGCGCGATTGCGGCCTGCGTGTGGGCGCTATTTCTTGGCTTCGCCTGGTTCCGTACGCTCAACTGGAAGATGCTGATCAAGGTGTCGATGGACACGATCGAGACCACGGCGACCGTGTTGTTCATCGTTGCCGCAGCGTCGATTTTCGGCTGGATGCTGACGGTTACGCGAACCACAGAGCTGATCGCGAACTGGGTGCTCGCCTTTACCCAGGAACCGTGGGTGTTTCTACTACTGGCCAACGGATTGATGCTGTTTGTAGGCTGCTTCCTGGAACCGGTGGCGGCGATCACAATCCTGGTGCCGGTGTTGATGCCGGTCGTTAAGACGCTCGGGATCGACCCGGTGCACTTCGGGTTGATCATGGTGCTGAACCTGATGATCGGGTTGCTGCATCCTCCGATGGGTCTGGTGTTGTATGTGCTGGCGCGTGTAGCTAAATTGTCGATCGAGCGAACCACGATGGCGATCCTGCCGTGGCTGGTGCCGCTGCTGATCAGTCTCGCGTTGGTGACTTACGTGCCGATCATCAGCCTGTGGCTGCCGCGGCTGGCGATGTAGGAGGCGACTCAAGGTGTTGCAAGAATTGCCGCTCGTATTGAGGCTGAACCCCGCCGATGACGTCGTCATCGCGCGGCGTCAGCTGGTGTCCGGGACGTTCGTCAAGAGCGAGGGCGTAACCGTGATCGGACTGGTGCCGCCCGGACACAAGATCGCTGCGCGTGCAATTGCCGCAGGAGCCTCCGTCCGTCGTTATAACCAGATCATCGGCTTTGCAACGCGCGATATTCGCGCCGGCGAGCACGTGCACTTGCACAACATGGGGATCGGCAGCGAGCACGGCGCCAATGTAGGCGGCGCCGCGCGCGACTACGCGTTCTGCGTCGATGTGAAACCAACCCGGATGGTCGATCAGCCCGCGACCTTCATGGGGATCGTGCGCGACGATGGTCGAGTGGCAACGCGCAATTACGTCGCGATCATCTCGAGCGTCAACTGCTCGGCGACCGTTTCGCGCGCGATCGCCGATCAGTTCCGTACCGACATTCGCCCAGACGTGCTGGCCGCGTATCCGAACATCGACGGCGTGATCGCGCTGACTCACGGCACCGGCTGCGGAATGGACATGGGCGAGAGCATGGACGTGCTACGCCGGACGATGGCGGGCTATGCACGCCATCCAAATATCGCCGCGACGATTTTCATCGGCCTCGGCTGCGAAGCCAATCAGATTACGTCGCTGCTCGGCGCCGAGGGTTTGAAGGAAAGCGACCGCCTGGCGCGCTACAACATGCAGGACGTCGGCGGCACTGCAAAGGCGATCGAGCGCGGCGTATCGATCGTCAAGCAGATGTTGCCGGCGGCCAATCGAGTTGTCAGGACTGCGGTGCCCGCGAGTCACCTGATGCTCGGCCTGCAATGCGGCGGGTCGGACGGATACTCGGGAATCACCGCGAATCCGGCGCTCGGCAGCGCAGTTGACCGCTTGGTGGCGCACGGGGGCACTGCGATTCTGTCGGAGACGCCCGAGATCTATGGCGCAGAGCATTTGCTGACTCGCCGCGCTGTGTCGCGCGAAGTCGGCGAGAAGCTGATTGCGCGCATCAAATGGTGGGAGGACTACACGGCACGCAACCGCGGCGAGATGAACAACAATCCGTCGCCCGGAAACAAGGCGGGCGGCCTGACGACGATCCTCGAAAAATCATTGGGCGCGGTGGCCAAGGGCGGCACCACGAATCTGGTCGACGTTGTCGAGTACGCGCAGCCGGTGACTGCACGCGGCTTCGTATATATGGATACGCCGGGCTACGATCCAGTGTCGGCGACGGGGCAGGTGGCGGGTGGCGCCAACATGATCGTTTTCACCACCGGGCGCGGTTCGGCGTATGGATGTGCACCTTCGCCGTCACTGAAGCTGTCGACCAATACCGAGTTGTGGCAGCGCCAGCAGGAAGACATCGACCTGAACTGCGGTGAGATTGCCGACGGCGCGGCAACCATTGAGGAGGTCGGCGGGCGGCTGTTCGAGCTGATGCTTGCGACCGCGTCGGGCGAAAAAACAAAAAGCGAGCGCTTTGGTTATGGGCAGAGCGAATTCATTCCATGGCAGCTGGGTGCGACGATGTAGCGTCCGCTGTTTCAGCAAGACATCACATCAAAAAGGAGACAAAAATTGAACATTAAAAAACTCACCATTGCAGCGGCCCTATCTGTGATCGCGCTTGGCACCGCGCACGCGCAGACCAAGCTCAAGTGGGCGCACGTATATGAAACGAGCGAGCCGTATCACACCGCGGCAGTATGGGCGGCCGGCGAGATCGCAAAGCGCACCAACAACCGCTACACCATCGATGTCTTTCCGGCGTCGACGCTGGGCAAGGAAACCGACATCAATCAAGGCCTGACACTGGGCACTGTCGACATCATCTACACCGGGCAACTGTTTGCGGGCCGCACTTTCGGGCCGCTCGCGATCGGCGGGGCGCCGTTCATGTTTCGCGACTTCAATCACTGGAAGGCGTTCTCGACCAGTCCGTTGTTCGGCGAACTGGCCGAGGGCTACCGGCAGAAAAGCGGCGGCCACAAGGTGCTGGCAATCACGTACTACGGCGAGCGCCACGTGACGTCGAACAAGCCAATCAACAAACCCGAGGACATGAAGGGTCTGAAGATACGCGTGCCCGACGCGCCGCTTTACACGATGTTTCCACGCGCTGTTGGTGCGAATCCGACCCCGATTGCGTTCGCCGAGGTATACCTGGCATTGCAAAACGGCACGGTCGACGCACAGGAAAACCCACTGCCGACAATCGACGCCAAGAAATTCTATGAAGTACAGAAATACATCGTTCTGACCGGGCACATCACCGATGCGCTGTTGACCATCGTCAGCAGTCAGGCATGGAACAAGATGTCGGATGCCGACAAGGCCATCTTTGATGCGGTGATGAAGGAGGGCGCGGCACGGGCGACCGCTCAGATTATCGACATCGAGAAAGGTCTTGGCGCCGAGTTCAAGAAAAGGGGCAAGGAAGTCGTCGCGGTCGATCGCGGGCCGTTCCGGGAAGCAACGATGAAGCTGCACAACGGGCCAGATGCCACCTGGCCGAAGGATGTTTACGACAGGCTGCAGGCGATCAAGTAACGTGTTGGGGGAAGAAAAAAGGCGGCTGATCGCCGCTTTTTTTCTTTGACGGCCCGTCTCGTGAAACAAACGCTTACACCTGCACGCCGAACAGCCGCGAGCAGTCTGCAGTCTGAGCCTTATCCGGCAAATCGACGGACATGACAAACCGCAGGAGAAAGACACATGAGTAACGCACTTGCAGGCGCTCTTTTGTCGATTGGACTGTCGTCTGGGTTTGCGGTGCACGCACAGAGTGGCACCGCGCCCACAGAGCCGCCGCTGGGACATCCCGGCATGCGCCAGCACGACGGCAATCGTGCATTCACGAAACCGAGCGAGCGCGTTGAAGCGCGCTTGGCTTATATGCGCACCGCTCTAAAGATTACCGATGCGCAGCAAGCGCAGTGGAATGCCTTTGCGGAAACACTGCGCAACCAGGCGCGCAGCGCGGACCAACGCGCGCAGCAATTCCGCGCGCAGCGCGAGCAGGATGCGCGCGAGAGGCCAAGTGCAATCGCGCGTCTGGAACACGAACAGCAGCGGCATGCCGCATCGGCAACCCGCATCAACGAGTTGCTTGCCGTAGAGCGCCCGCTGTATTTGACCCTGTCAGCCGAGCAAAAGGCGATTGCCGACGAGTTGTTGGCACCGCGTCGCCACGGTGGCCATTTCGGCCGGGGCGGGTCGCATCGATTGAGTTAGCGGCGAAAGGCGTTGCGACGAGTATGTCGCAGCGCCGTTGTCTCTGGGTGCTATGCGCTATCGGACCAGCTGATTGATTTCGATGATCGGCAACAGTACGGCAAGCACGATCAGCATCACCACAACGCCCATCGTCAGAATCAGAATGGGTTCCAGCAGCGAAGTGAAGAACATCGCACGCCGCTCGGCCTCGCGCGAATGAATATCAGCGGCGCGTGACAGCATCTCGGGTAGTTTGCCGGTCGCTTCGCCCGACGCGATCAGGTGAATCAGCACCGGTGGAAAGAGCTTGACGTGGCCGGGCCGTTTTTCCTCATCGACGTCGGCGCGCAGCGCTTTGGCGAGCGAAAAGCCTTCACGCACGCGCTGCACGGCGTCCATCACCCGAGTGCGCATTGCGAGGTTGGTGATCGTTTCGCCCGCCGCCTGCAACGAGCGCAGCATCGGGACGCCCGAACCAACCAGGATCGCCAGCGTCGACGAAAAACGCGCGGTGTTGATCGATCGCGACAGCACGCCCATCACGGGCAACGTCAGAATCCGCGTGTGCCAGCGCAATCGAACCGGCGCCACGCGCAACGCGCGCTGCGTCAGAAAAGCGGCGATCGCAACAATCACCAGCACGATCCAGCCGTAGTTGCGCACGAAGTTCGAAACTGCGATCAGTGCCAGAGTAAGAAAAGGCAGCGCCTGCTTGGTGTTGACGAACACCTGGACCACCTGCGGTACAACATACGTCAGCAGTCCGATCACGACTGCGAGCGCAACGAATGTGACGATGGCTGGATATACAAACGCGAGCGTGATCTTCTGCTGCAGCTTGGCGCGTTCCTCGACATAGTCGGCCAGACTACCGAGGACCGAACCCAGCTTGCCCGACTCCTCGCCGGCCGAAATCAGCGCGCGATAGATCTCCGGAAACTGGCGCGGATGGCGCACCAGCGCTTTCGAAAGCGAAGTCCCGCCCAACACGTCGGTGCGGATCGACGCCATCAATTCGCGTACCTGCTGTTTTTCGCTTTGCTCGACCATCACGGTCAGTGCATCGGCGACGGGCAACTGTGCGCCGAGCAGCGACGCCAACTGGCGCGTGATCACCGCGAGCTCGGTCTGCGACAGTCTGCGCGACAGCGACAGGCCGCCGGCGCGCGCGCCGACATCGCTCATCACCGGATCGACCGACAGCGGAATCAGTCCGCGACCGCGCAACAACTGGCGCGCGAGTCGTGCGCTGTCGGCTTCCAGCACTCCCGAGGATTCCTTGCCGACGTTGTCGACAGCGGCAAACCTGAACGCACCCATGGGGCAGCTACTCGCGCGTGACGCGCAGCGTTTCTTCCTGCGACGTGACGCCGGCCTTGATCCAGCGCTGCGCATCGCCCCGCATCGTGATCATTCCGTGTTTTTCCGCGACGCGTCGGATGTCGGTGTCGGTGGAACCCTGGTGCACCAGCATCCGAATCTCGTCGTTGACCGTCAGCAGTTCGTAGATCCCGGTGCGGCCGAGGTAACCGGTATGGCCACAATGGCCGCATCCCACTGCGCGCCAACCGCCAACCGTCGGATCGGGCTCCTTGCAGTGCGGACAGAGCTTGCGCACCAGGCGCTGGCCCAACACGCCGAGCAAAGACGAAGACAGCAGGAACGGCTCGATGCCCATGTCGATCAAGCGTGTAACGGCCGATGCCGCGTCGTTGGTGTGCAGCGTTGCAAGCACCAGATGGCCCGTCAGCGACGACTGCACCGCGATCTGCGCGGTTTCCAGATCGCGAATCTCACCGATCATCACGATGTCGGGATCTTGGCGAAGAATTGCGCGTAACGCCTTCGCAAACGTCATGTCGATCTTCGGATTGACCTGCGTCTGCCCGATGCCCTCGATGTCGTATTCGATCGGGTCCTCGACCGTCATGATGTTGGTCGTGTTCTTGTCGAGCCGGCGAATCCCCGCGTACAGCGTGGTCGATTTTCCCGAGCCAGTCGGGCCGGTGACCAAAATAATTCCGTGCGGCTGATGGATCAGCTTATCGAAGCCCGCAAGCGTACCTTCGGCCATGCCGAGGTTGGTCAGCTCGAGTTTCGATAAATCCTTTTCCAGCAAACGCAGCACAACGCGTTCGCCGTGGCCGGTGGGCAGCGTCGACACTCGCACGTCGACGGGTCGGCCGCCGACGCGCAGCGTAATGCGGCCGTCCTGTGGCATCCGCTTCTCAGCGATGTCGAGCGCGGCCATGATCTTGATGCGCGAAACGAGCGCGGCGTGCAGCGCGCGCTTGGGTCGCACGATGTCGCGCAGCGTGCCGTCGACTCTGAAGCGCACCAGCGAATACGACTCGAATGCCTCGATGTGGATGTCGGATGCGCCGTCGCGCGCCGCCTGCGTCAGCAGCGCGTTGATCATCCGGATGATCGGCGCATCATCCTCAGTTTCCAGCAGGTCTTCGACGTCGGGGACCTCTTGCATCATCCGCGTGATGTCGAATTCACCTTCGATATCGCCGACGATCTGCTGCGCAGAACCGCCCTGGTCGCCGTAGGTCTGCGAAATTGCCTGAACCAGCTTGCCGGGTTCGACCACGATCGGTCGGACCTTGCCCGGAAAGACGCGGATGACTTCGTTCAGTGCAGCCAGTGGTGTCGCATCGCTGATCCAGACTTCGGCGTCACGCTCGGTTTTCGGCACCAGCAGGATGGCGTTGTCGCGCGCAAACGCGTAGGGAACGAGGCGGCTGGCGGAAATCACGGTCTGTCTGCTCTCGATCAGGGCGTGACGATAATCGGATCAAAGCCCATCGCCTTCAGCTTGGCGATGGCGTCGGCAACGCTTTGGGTCGCAGTGTCGACCGAAATCCGCACGCGCACGATGTCGCCGCCCTGCTTGGTGCGCACGCTTTCCCAGTAAGCGTCCATACCGGCCGCGCGCAGCTGGCGTTGCAGATCGCGGCCGCGCGCGATGTCGCTGACGGCTGCAACTTGCAGCAGCTGGGTCGCCGGCGCTGATGACGCAGTGATCGTTGGCGCAGGCGGAGTGGGCGAAGCCACGGCGACCACCGGGGGAGCGTCGGCCGGTGCCGACCGCGCCGCTGGCGTCGGCCGGGTAGGTGGAATCGACTGAGCCGGCGGCACCACGGCGGCCGATGCGCTCGACGTGGTTGGCGTCGCAAGCACCGGTGCTGGTGTTGGTGTTGGTGTGCTCACTGGCGGTGCCGTCACGCGCGGGGCTTCAGTCACGGTGACCACCGGAACATCGACGATCGGCGCGGATGCGGTGACCGCCGGCGCCGTGACCACCGCCGGCGGTATGACTGCGGGCGCGACAATGATCGGTGCGGGAGCCGCCGAGATCGGCGCTGTCGGAGGGGGCGACGGCGCAACGACGGCAGGCGGCACGTCGACGATCGGTGCCGACGACTCACTGCGCTGCGTGCGTGCGCCCAATCCGGCATCGGCGGCAGCCTGCGGCAGTGGGGCAGGCTCGACCGCAGGAACGGTCGCGGCGGGTGAGCTTGTGGCCCTATCGCGCAGCGACGGTGGCACGGCCGGAGACGGCGGCAACTGGCGAGCCTGCAGATCGCGGAAGACCAGGTTGTCGGGCACCGTTCCGGCAGCGACCTGCCCGCGAATGTAATCGTAGCGATCCAATGCCAGCGCAGACGACGTGTTTTCGTCTCGCACCACGTACGGCCGAAGGAATACAAGCAGGTTTGTTTTGCGCCGGCCGCGGTTTTCGTATCGAAACAGACCGCCCACGAACGGAATGTCGCCCAGCAGCGGTACCTGGCTCCGGCTGTTATCGGTACGGTCCTCGATCAGGCCGCCGAGCACGACGATGTTGCCGTCTTCGACCAGCACGCTCGACTCGAAGCTGCGTTTGTTGGTAATGATTCCGCCCTGCGCCGCGGTCAGCGTGTTCTGGATCGACGACAACTCCTGATAAATCGCGAGCCGCACGACGCCGCCTTCGGAGATTTGCGGCTTCACGCGCAGTTGCAGCCCGATGTCGCGCCGCTCGAACG
>JBDUCU010000255.1:0-2678 GCA_040003315.1 Burkholderiaceae bacterium
CGGTGGTGATGATGTCGCCCGGCATCAGCGTCATGAACTGGCTGACGTAGCTGACAAGATGCGCGCAGCCGAACACCATCGTCGACGTGCTACCGCGCTGCATGCGCTGGCCGTTGACGTCGAGCCACATGTCGAGCTTTTGCGGATCGGACACTTCGTCACGCGTGACCAGATAAGGGCCGATCGGACCGAAGGTGTCACAGCCCTTGCCCTTGTCCCATTGACTGCCGCGCTCGAGTTGGAACTGGCGCTCGGAAACATCGTTGACGACGCAGTAGCCGGCTACGTGATCCAGTGCACGCTCCATCGAAACATATTGCGCCTTGCTTCCGATCACGACGCCGAGTTCGACTTCCCAGTCGGTCTTCGTCGAATTCTTTGGAATCACGACGCCGTCGTTCGGACCGTTGATGCACGTGGTCGCTTTCATGAAAATGATCGGCTCTTTGGGTACGGGTACTCCCGATTCGGCGGCGTGGTCGGCGAAATTAAGTCCGATCGCGATGAACTTGCCGATGCCGATATACGGCACGCCAAGTCGCGGTGATCCTGTTACCAGGGGCAGTGATTCAGGCTTTATCTGCGCCAGTTTCTTGAGCTCGCGTGGCGCCAGATGCAGGCTGTCGATCTGATCGACGACACCCGACAGATCGCGAATCTTGCCGGCGGCGTCGAGCACGCCGGGTTTCTCGTAGCCCGCCGGGCCATAGCGCAACAGTTTCATCTGGGTTCCTGTTAAAGAGACATGCCGCCATCGACAAAGATAGCTTGGCCTGTCATGAATGACGATTCATCGGAGACGAGATATACAAACGTCTCAGCAATTTCCTCCGCGTTTGCCAGCCGGCCCATCGGCTGCCTCGCGACGAAATCCCTGCGCGCCTGCACCGGATCGGCAAACGCCTGGATGCGGTCGCCGAGCGACGGCGTATCGACGGTGCCGGGACATACGCAATTGACGCGGATATTCTGCTTCACATGATCAATGGCGAGCGCGCGCGTGAACCCCACGACCGCGGCCTTGCTGGCGGCATATGCCAGGCGATTCGGCGCTGTCTTGTTGGCGCCCACGACGGAAGCCATGTTCAGGATGGTGCCGCCGCCGGCGTCGATCATCTTGGGCAGCATCGCCTTGGTCATCACGAACATGCTGCGCACGTTCAGATCGAAGCTGAAATCCCAGTCCTTGATCGTGCAGTCGAGGATCGTGCCCTGGTGAACATAACCGGCACAGTTGAACAGAACGTCGACCGCGCCGAGTTCTTCGACGAACGCCTGCACACTCGCGTCGTCGAGAACGTCAAGGCGCTTGGTGCTGATCGTCGGCGGCAGACGCGACAGTAGCTCATCGTTCAAATCGGTCGCCAGCACCTGGGCGCCTTCGCGCTCAAACGCGAGCACCGCAGCGCGGCCCATTCCTTGTGCTGCTGCTGTAACCAGCACCGATTTTCCGCGCAAGCGGCCAGTCATTTGATCCTCCACTGCTTGACACTGCTGGGGCCGCGTGTGATCCTCGACAGCCTGAAATTGGTCTGACCACTTGACCAGCCGCCGGCAGTTTAAGCAACCCCGCAGCGAATTGTCCACCTACCCAAATGCCGATTCAGGCTGTCGAACCGCGGCGGTTGTACCGCCAGATTGCGGAGCAGATTGCGCGGCTGATCAAGCGCGGCGAATACAAGCCCGGCGCACGCCTGCCTCCGGAGCGCGACCTTGCGAAAATGCTGAAGGTGAGCCGCCCGTCGGTGCGCGAAGCCTTGATCGCGCTGGAGGTCGAAGGCTACGTCGACGTGCGCGTCGGCTCCGGGGTGTATATCGCGCAATCGCGCGCAACGCGCGCGAAGCCGGCGCGCCTGGGCGCCGAGTCGGGCCCGTTCGAATTGATAACTGCCCGGCGTCTTCTCGAATCCGAATGTGCCGCACTCGCGGCGAGAAATGCCAGCGTGCCCCAGATCAAGCGGATGCGCGCAGCATTGAGCGCGATGGTGCGCGATCGCAAGCGCAACGTGATGCCGCTTGAGAACGATCGCAGATTTCATCTCGAGCTTGCCGAGGCTAGTGGCAACAGTGCGCTGGCACTGGTCGTTCGCACGCTGTGGGATCAACGCACCGGGCCGCTGTTCTTGCAGCTGGAGCATCACTTTGACACACCTGACCTGTGGGACGCCGCGATCGCCGAGCATCAGGCTGTGATGACTGCGATCGAAGCGCACGATGGAGCAAAGGCGCGCGCGACGATGCGCAGGCACATGGACGAGGCGGCGCGTCGCTTTCAGAAAAGCTGGACAGTGCAAAGCCCGATCGCCGGAAGAAAACACGGAGCCGCCAATGGCGCCTGAGGCACCGGTGGCCCCGGTCGAGCCCCAAGAGCATGTGCTGACTGCAAGTGGTGAGTTCGACGTTCACGATGCGCCGATCGACATCGGCGTCTACCACATCGAAGACTGGATCGCGTTTGCGTTTTTCTGGGCCTTGTCGTTCGTGATTTTCCTGCAGTTCTTCACGCGTTATGCGATGAACGACTCGGCGTCGTGGACCGAGGAGATCGCGCGTTACCTGCTGATCTGCACGGTGTTCATCGGAGCAGCGATCGGCGTGCGCAAGAACAATCACATTCAGGTCGATTTCCTGTATCGCATATTGCCCGCGCAGTTGATGCGCGTGATGTCGACCCTGGT
>JBDUCU010000024.1:0-28743 GCA_040003315.1 Burkholderiaceae bacterium
CGAGCACCAGATTGCCGATCATTTTTCCTTGCAGCCAGCGCGATGCGCCGAGTTCGCGCGCTTGCGTAATCAGGTACACGCCAACCGCGGCCGACAACAGATCGCCCGCGACCGGAACAAGCCCTAGCAGCGCGTCGAGCCCGACTGTCGTGCGCAACATCGGCACCTCGAGCGCTGAATCCATCAGGCGCGTCAACCTAACCAATCGCTCGCGCGCGAGTCGCTTGCGCTCGGCAGACGAGATATTGAGGGAGCCGATCGGAGTGGACGTCATCGCTCAGACGCTTCCGCAGCGACTCAGGCGGGAAGTGCGCTGCGCAGCGTCACCGAGCACAACCCACGCTCGCGCATCGATGCCAGCAGCAGCGGGAGTGCGCCCAGCACACTGGGCTGCTCAGTCACGCGCCTGCGCCGTCCTTCCTTGCCGTCGTGCATCAGGATGATCGCGCGCGGCGCAAGGCGCCGAATGATGCGGGCGGCAACACGGGCGGAGTGGCGGTCGATACTATCGAGCGAACGCACATTCCAGGCGACGCACCTCAGGCCAAGCCGCGCCAGCGCCGGCTCCGTCAGCGGAGTCCTGATTCCAAACGGCGCACGGAAGAACTTGGGCGCAACACCCGTGATATCAGTCAAGGCCTTCTGCGCGTCGCCTATATCACGCACCAGGCGTCGCACACCGAAAAACCCCATTGCGCGCGAATGGTCGAACGCATGGTTTTCGACCGCGTGCCCGCGCGCTGCGATTTCGCGCACCAGCTGCGGGTACGCGCGCGCTCGGGCCCCGATGCAGAAAAAAGTTGCGCGCGCGTCGGCTTCGTCGAGCAGGTCGAGCACGCGCGGCGTGACGTTGGTATCGGGCCCATCGTCAAACGTCAACGCAACCTCGCCACGCTCCGCAGAGCCGGGCGGCAACACCGAAATGACCGGTCCGAGGGCAGTACTGGCCGGTGCCAGACCAAACACGAAGTTAAGCGCATGACTGCCGCCCATCGCGCCGACGGCCAATGGCCACAATGCCGGCTGCGCAGCGATCGCAGCCACGCCTGCAATGTGACTGCCGGCCAGTAGCCAATGCAACGGCCCCGGCTGCCACGCCCTCGGCGACAGCGTCTGGTGAAATGTAAAACGCGACGTGGGTGATGATGGCGATTTCATACGGGCTTAACGCCGACGTACTCGGAAAAAATGCCCAGCACGACATGGCGTGTGACGGACGCGAACCCGGCAGCACGCATCTGCTCGACCACTTCCTGTGGCGGCACGCAGGCCTCGATTGAATCCCAGTAATAACGCATCAGTTGCGGCATGTCGCGCGAGCGGCCAACAACCCGTGCCAGGGCCGGAACGATAGTGCGCATGTAAACGCGTAACGCGCGCATCGCGAAGACACTGCGTGGACGCGTAATCTCAAGAACGCAGGCGCGGCCTCCGGGGCGCAACACCCGGAAAAACTCTGTGAACACCGCATGCAGATCGGCTACATGCCGCAGTGCGTAACCCATGCTGACAAAATCGAATGAGTGGTCAGATGCCGGCAATTCCTCGGCGCTGCCTTCGAGCACGCGCATTCCCGCCGGCAACCGTGCGCTCGCGAGCATTCCTTGGCTCGGATCCACTCCAGTCACGTTCGCGCCTCTGCCGCTGACTCGCGCGGCCTCCATCGCTGTAAGCCCGGTTCCGGTCCCCACGTCCAAGACCTGCATGCCATGCACCAGACCCGCGCGCCCCAGTGCCTGCCTGCGATACCAGGAGCCCGTTCCGAACGCCATCATGCGCTCAACCCGCTCGTAATCGACAGCCGTCGCATCGAATACGCGGCGCAGCCACCGATGTCGCGCGGCTTCATCAGCATAGTAGGCGGTCAGCGGTCGATGCGGCGGGATGGGTCGAACTTGATTCATGGTGCAAGCCCGCCATTGACACCGATCACCTGGCGCGTGATGTAGGCAGCATCGGCAGAAAGCAGGAACGCGACCGTTGCGGCTACTTCTTCGGCCGCGCCGATCCGGCCCGCAGGAATCATTTTCTTCAGTTCATCGATCGGCAGTTCGCTGGTCATTTCGGTGGCAATCAACCCGGGTGCGACACAGTTCACCGTGATCCCGCGGCTCGCGAGTTCCAGCGCCAGCGAGCGGGTGGCGCCGATGATGCCCGCTTTCGATGCGCTGTAATTGACCTGGCCACGATTGCCGATCTGCCCGGAAACCGAAGCGAGAGTGACGATGCGCCCCGGCGCATGCCGCCGAATCATCGGCATCACGATCGGGTGCAGCACGTTGTAGAAACTATCAAGGTTGGTACGCAGGACACGATCCCAATTGTCTCCGGATAGCGCAGGGAACACCTGGTCGCGCGCGATTCCCGCATTTAACACGACTGCATAGGGAGCACCGTGCGCCTTCACATGCGCGGCCAGCAGATCGGTGCACGCGGCGCGATCTGCGATGTCAAATGCAAGTACTTCGGCTGCACGACCCAGTTTGCGCACGTCGTCTGCCACCGAGTCGATTGCGGTCGAGCCGTTCTGACCGGAATGGTGCAGCCACAGGTCGTACCCGTCGCGCGCCAGACGCAGCGCGATGGCACGCCCGATTCCGCGGCTTGAACCGGTGACCAATACAGCGCCTTCGCTCATGTCCGCGCGCGCCAGAACGGAAAGAAGTTAAACCATGCCAGCGGCGCTTCAGCACAGGCGTGTTCGAGGAGCCGCGCGTAATCGCCGATGACATCGCGCAGCGCCGCTTCGCGTGTCTTGCGCGGCAGCACCACGCGATCCCGCAGCAACTTGCACACCAGCGTGTATCGCCCTCGATCGGCGGGGCGCGGGTAGCAGGCCAGCCAATACACGGGGCAGTCGAGCGCCGCCGCAAGCACCCACGGCCCGATCGGAAAGGCAGCGTCGGCGCCGAGAAACGGAACTTCAAGCACGCGCTCGCTGGTGACAGGCACACGGTCGGCCGCGATCACAACGAAATCGCCGAGCTCAACGCGCGTCGCAAGGTAAGCGATGGTCGCGGTGTCGACTTCGGTCACCTGCAGCAGGCGCTCGGCGCTTTGCGGATTCACACGCGTGAGCATTCGGTTGAAGCGCTCGGCGTGGCGCGTATGAACCAGAATGTGAAGCCGCAGCTGTTTGTCGCGCTCACCCAGTCGACGCAGCACCTCGAGATTGCCGAAGTGCGCCACCGCGAGCACGCCACCCTGGTTGGCCGCGACCGCATCGTCGAAGCGTTGATCGACCTCGCGCCGAATGTCTTCGAGCGGCAGGCCGCCGGTCCAGACCAGCGCCTTGTCGAGCAGAGTGTCGGCAAACAGACGCACGTGGCGTGCGGCTGCACGCCACGACTGCCACGCGCGGGCGCCGACCGGCAATACACCCAGACGTCGCTGGTATTCGATCGAAGCCTTGCGTGCGATCGGTCGCACGGTGATGAAATACCAGGACGCGGGCCAGGCCAGTATTCGAAACAGCAGCCGTCCGATGACGACATGACTCAAATACATGAACCACAGTCCAATCGTGCGCCCGGATTCCGGCAGCGATGCCCAGTGCGAGCTGGGCCGGCGGTGAGCGTGCATATCAACGGTGCTCGGGAGGGCCATTTTGCGCGGCGCTAGGGCGCCCTGCCCGCGAGCCGCCGCGGCAACAACTCTGGCAGGCGCATCAGCATCCCGGCGAACAATCGCAAATGCAGCCCAGCCATGCGGAGATTGTCACGGAACATCCGGAAATGAGAAACACCATCGGCCGGATACGTTACCGGTGTCTTGACATTGACCACGGAAACACCGCTCCAGAACAGCCGCACGATGATCTCTGCATCGAACTCCATACGCCGTCCGATGCGAACGCGATCATCGATAGCCACTGCCGGCGCGATTGGATAAAGCCGAAAGCCGCACATCGCATCCTCTATCTGCCGCGATAGCGTATGAACCCGGACCAAGACGGTTGTGATGCGCCTGCCATGAAGCCGGACCGCAGGCACGCTCGAATCGTACTGCGGTACGCCATTGATGACCGCGTGAGGGGCGCGTTCGGCAGCGGCGACAAACTCAAGAATGCGCGACGGATCATGCTGCAGATCGGCATCGATCTGCACGGCGTGCGTGAATCCTGCGGCCTGGGCGACGCGCAGGCCGGCAAACACGGCCGCTCCTTTGCCCTGATTGGTCGGAAGCCTCAGCGATCGCAGCCACTCGCGATTGTCTTCGCAGAGCGCTTGCACTGCCTGCGCGCAGGGCGCATGGCTGCCATCGTCGACCAGCCAGCAGTTAAGGCCCGTCGAACGCAGCGCGTCGACCAGGCGCGGTAGCGCTTGATGATGGTCGTACACGGGCACGATGACGCAGACGCGAAGCGCGATGGGCGAAGTCAACGGCGGATGGACTGCGACCTGGGGTCAGCGCGGTATCGGAGGAAGTGTCGGCGGCGAACTGCTGTCTCGCGTCAGGCCGCCTGCGCGGCGCCACGCTGACTCGCAACGAAAGCTGCGAGAGATCGTATGTCGGCAAAGTGGCGGCGGTTGTTTTCGTTGTCGGCGGTGAGCTTGACCCCATAGCGTTTGGCAAGCGCCACGCCGATTTCAAGAGCATCGATCGAATCGAGCCCGAGCCCCTCGACGAACAGCGGTGCGACCGGGTCGATATCCTCGGGACGCATATCTTCGAGCCCAGTGCATTCGATGACCAGTGCAGCGATTTCCTGTTCAAGTGGATCCACGACGCTCGAGCTCCCTGACGTTTAACTCCGTGATATACAACTCTCGCAAATGTTCGGTCAGTCGGCGTGCTGCGAGCGAGACGCGGCAGTCGCTGACCAGAAATTGCGAAGGATCGATGGGCGCATGCGCCATGACGCGCACCTGTGGCCGCACTCTGGGCGCCAGCCACCAACGGCTTTGCTTCGTCAACAGCGGCTCTGAAAAGTCGATCGTGACCGGGACCATCAGGCAGCCAGAGCGCACCGCAATGTGTGCCGCGCCGCGCTGCAACCGGATCACGCCGTCGTCGGCCGTGCGCGTGCACTCCGGAAAAAGGATCAACGTCTCGCCATTTGCGATGCGAGCCTGACACTCGCTTACAAGCGATGGGGCATCGGCGTTGACGACGTAATCGGCCCCGCGAATGCCGCCCGAAGTAAATGGATTGACCTGCAGCGAGCGCTTGGCGACGACAGCCACGCCCTTGACGTGGCCCAGCAAAATGAGCGCGTCGATCAGCGAAGGGTGGTTGGCGACGATCAACGAACCCGGAACCGGCACGCGGTCGAGTCCTTTGATCTCGAGTTCGATCAGTCGCAGCGCCCGCATGCCGCCGACGTAAAATCGCATCAGGTGATACACGACGCCGCGGATACCGCTTACGCGGCGCGCACCGTCGCGCACCAGCAGTGAATAGGTCGGGACGACGAGCACTCCGACCAGAACGCCCAGTACGCCGAATACCGCAAACAACGCGATCTGGCCGACCGATCGGGCCGCGCGATCGATCCGCCTGGCAAACTGCGCACGCGCGCCTACCGTGGGCCGCGCCGGTACTAACTTGCGCTCAGTGCTGCCGCGCTCGGACAGGACAACTGCCATTGATGACACCTTGTGCCGATCACCGCGAACCGCAAACCATTTTGCCAGTACTTTGCGACACCGTAGCGCTTAGGTCGATTCCCAATCCAGTTCGGCGACATTGTAAATCTCGGTCGTCAGATCGAACACGAAAGTAAACGGGTGCTTTGCGCTTCCGGCGACAGCCAGCTGGCAGGAATGCCAGGCGCAGTGCCAGGTGCGAGCGTCCGCTTGCACTCCCGCCTTCAGCCGAGCCTCGGCGGCGGCCCACTTGCGCAGGACCGCGGTGGTGCAATCATCATCGGCTGCGACGCCCAGCAAGGCGGCTGCCGCGGCAGGGTCGCGCAGGCGCTGTCGCGATTCAAGGTCCACGCCCACCGGCGCATCGGCGACCACAACTGCAACGCGGCTCGCGCTGTGCGCGATGCTGGCATAAGCCGGCGAGCTGCCGCGCACCAGCGGGCGCCAGTCGGGCCCTACCTCGACTCGTGCATCGCAGAGTCCCACGGCGGTGAGCGCCCACCGCAGCAGATGGCGGCCCACCACGAACTGCTCACGCCGCCGTGGGCGATCGATCGCCGCAAGATGCGCGCTTTCGGCCGGTGTGAGCTGAGCAATCTGCGCGGCAAGCCACCGAGCGGGCATTGGCGCATCGAAGCTCGTCAGGCACAGCAACGGCGTGGGGAGCGGCTCGCAGCGCGACGAGTTCTCCGCCATCAATCGTTACGCGCCCAGCTGCACACGCGCGTGCCCGGTGAGCAGCGTCGCGCCCGCGGTATCGATCCGGAACCGATACGCCACCTGATTCTCGGATGTGAACTCGGCGACCGCCTCGATTGACAGCGGCGCAGCGCAGGTATCGAGCCGCTCGACAAACCAGCACACGCCGGAGGCTGCAACAAGATACCCGCGACGTGGCCGCCGCACCGCATCGGCGGCCGCTGCCAGGAGCGCGCCGTGAATCGCCATTGCCTGGGCACCGTATTCGAGGCCGCACACGATCGAAAGCACGCCGTTTTCGGCCAACGGATGATCTGCTGCGCGATGAGAATCGGTCTCACAAATAATTCCTTGCTCGTCGTACGAGACCACACGGTCGATCAGCCGCATACGCCCGCTGTGCGGCAACAACGTGTCGATCGCGTGCTTCAGCATGGCACGGTGGCCACACGCAGCGTGTCACCGTTACCCTGCCGCAGCACAACTTCACTCGGCTGCGGCGCGGCCAGCGCGGCAATCAGCGGCAGCATCCGCGCGGTGGGGTTGCCCGCCCGGATCGACTCGAGCAGTGGGTCTGAAAGTACGGTATCAACGTCCTTCTCTGCGCCAGTGCCGCCGTTTGTCAGCGTCAGTTGCGCCATTGCAGGTCGGAAAGTTGGCGGCGCCAGGACCAGCGCCAAAGCCCACGCATCGATCATCGGCCGCGCCTGCGAAAGCGGAAACGGATACGGCAAATCGTACGAAACCATCAGCACCGGCGCGTCCGCGGCGATCGCCTGCACCGCGGCTTCCAGCAACCCTGCGGTCGCGCTTCCATCGAACGCGCACAGGCTGGTGACGGCGCGATGGCTCGCGACCGCAATGCTGTAATAGCCCGACGCGGCGTTATGCACCGAGTTATGGAACTTGGTCGGCGATATTTGATAGTCGCCAGCGGCCAGCATCGCGCAGATATCGTGAATGATGTCGGGATTGCCCGAGCTGCTGGCAAACACCGCCGGCACCTGGGTCGCGTCAAGTCCGGCGTGGTCCAGCGCTTGCTGTGCGGCAGTCAGCGCGACGCGGGTCGCGGGGGTTGCGCGCCGACGCTCTGCAGGGGGCAAAAGTCGGCTTGAAGGAGCCGCGTTGTCGCTGCGCACGTACGCGCTCGCACCCGATAACACTTGGCGCGCCGCCGCCCAATCCGCAAGCCCGGGGCCACATACGCCGACGCCCAGGACCGAACACGCGATCACGACACCGTGCGCGCGGTCGCTTTGTGACGGCCGAACAGCACGCTGCAGTTGCTGCCGCCAAAGCCGAATGAGTTTGACAGCGTGATGTCGACGTGGCGCGCCTCGTTGTCGAGTAGCACCACGTTTGGGCAGTCGGGGTCTTGATCGGTGGTGTTCAGAGTGCCGGGCAGCATGCCGTTTTCAAGCGCAAGCAGAGCCACGATCGACTCGACAATGCCGGCGGCCCCAAGTAAATGACCAAACCATCCCTTGGTGGAACTGCCCGGCGTCGTTCCAAACACATCGGCCACAGCGCGGCCTTCGGCGGGGTCGTTCGAACGCGTTGCGGTGCCGTGCAGATTGATGTAGTCGACCGCGCCGGGTTCGATGCGTGAGCTCGCCAGAGCGCCCCGCATCGCGAGACGCGCCCCCAGCCCTTCAGGGTGCGGCGTCGACATATGGTAGGCATCGCTCGACTCGCCGACTCCAAGCAGGTATGCGGGCGCGTCTGCCTGCACTTCGAGCAGCGCAAATCCGGCCCCTTCGCCAATCGAAATGCCGCTGCGCGAACGATCGTAGGGACGGCATGGCTGGCGCGACAGCAGCTCGAGCGCGGAGAACCCGCACAGCGTCGTCAGGCACAGCGAATCAACGCCACCGACAACCGCGGCGTCGATCCAGCCGATCTGCATCAGCCGCGCGGCAGCGGCGAACACCTTGGCGCTCGACGAGCAGGCGGTCGAAATGGCGAAGGTCGGCCCCGCAGCGCCCACCGCGCGCGCCACCATTGACGCTGCAGAAAAATTATTCAATGTCGTCGCATAGCTAAAGGATGCCGGCAGCCTGCCTGCGGCGTCACATTCGCGGTAGGCAGTCTCTGCATGCGCGATACCGGACGTGCTGGTGCCAAGGATCACGGCCACGCGCGAAGGTCCGTAGCGCTCGACGGCCGAGCGTGCCTTCGTCAGGAAGTCATCCTGCTGCAATCCGAGCCATGCGAGGCGATTGTTGCGGCAGTCGTATTGCGACCACTGCTGCGGCAATGTGAGCGATTGCAGGCCTTCGACCTCGCCGATCCAGGTGTCGAGTGCCGGGCCGTCCAGATCGACCGCAAAATCAGAGCGTGATTCGTACCTCTTGAGCCCGCTTCGCCGCGTTCGCAAAGCATCCGACAATGCGCCGTGCCCGCGGCCGACCGCAGTCGTCGCCGTGTATGCGCAGATCGCAACCGGGGCGAAGTTCATCTGACGATCGGTCGTTGCGCGCGCGCCGGCGCGAGCGCCATGCTGACAATCAGCGACACCGGAGCGCCGATCGCCACCGTAACTCCGATCATGTGCAAAACCGGTGTCGTCGACGCGGCCAGCGTCGCGAACGCGATCAGCGTCGTTCCGGCCGCAAGGGTCACCGACAACGTCACTGGCAGCGCACTGTGCGAAGACACGAGCTCGCCACGCGGCATGCCGATGAAGAGCGCGTAATTAGTGCCCACGCCGGCAGCAAGAAGCAGCGCGACCAGATGAAACAACGTCAGCGCGCCTTCGATCAGGACGAGCGCGGCCGCGGTGATGGCGATCGAAACCGCGACCGACGCCGCGATACGAGCGGCCGCCGCCAGGTTTCGCAACTGCACCGCCAAGATCAGAACAATCAACACTCCGCCTCCCAACGCCGCCCAGGCTGCGCGCGCGCGATAGTCCGCCACCAATGCCTGAACGTTGGCGAGATCGATAAACGACGCGCCGTTTAGCCCCTGGACAGCCGCGGCCACCGCAGCCGGATCAACGACACCGCTCAATGTGATCAGCGCCGTGGCGTCGGAAGTCCGCTGTCGATTCACCAGTTGAGCCGCAAGGCGCTGGCCAAGACCCGTGCCTGCATAGTAATCGGCTCCGATTGCAAGCTCTCGAGCGCGTTGCACATCAGCAATGAAGGGCTCGAACGCTTCGACGCGCAGCGCACTGTCCGCCAGCGCCTTGGCCAAATTCTGTCGCAATGTGGCGGAATCGGGCAACGCCGCGCGGCGCTGCGCCTGCACCGCGGCGCTTGGCACAAGACTCGCAGGCGAATCGAAACCGACAATCGCGCCGCGCATCTTCAGCGCGTTCAACCGGTCATGCAGCGACTCCGCGCGAGCGAGGGCTTCATCCTTCGTCGCGCCCTCGACAGCAAGCACGAAACGTAGATCACCCAGCCCTGCCCCGCTGCGCAGCCGCGCGTCGAGCTCGCCCGAACCGCGCGCCAGCGGTGAGATCGCCGCTAGCTGATCGTTCCACAGATCAGCACCGCGCGTCGCCAGCAGCACAACCGACGCCACTCCCACCAGGGCGATCACGGCTCGCCACCGCGACAGATGCAGCGCTACTCGTTCAAGCGGCGCGAACCGCGCCAAGCGCGATGGATCGAGCGGCTGCAGCACGTCGGGCAGACAGAATCGCGCGACAGTTGCCGCCACCGCGATACCGACCATCGACATCAATCCCAGTTGCACCAATCCAGCGAAGCCCGACAGCATCATTGCGACGAAGCCAGCAGTCGAAGTCAGCATTGCGAGCCACAGACCGCGCCACAGATAAGTGTTGTCTGCGCGCTGCCGCTGCACCTGCACATAAACCGCATAATCCACGGCTTCGCCGATCAATGTCAGCCCGAAGCCGAGCGTGATGCCGTGAATCGCGCCGAAGGCGAGCGCGACTGCAGCGAGGCCAGCCAAAGCGCCGGTTGCAGTTGGCAACGCGGCCCACAGCAGGAATCGTGGGCTGCGCAGCGCCACCAGCAACAACAACGCCACGGCGATCGTCGCAATGAGCGTCAGGCGCCGGGCATCCCGCTGGATCGCGCGCCGCGATTCGACTGCGAACACACCCGGCCCGGTCAAATGCAGCTGCAATCCCTCCACCGCGTGCTCGCCGCCAAAGGCAGCCCGTATCGCCGCCACAGCGTCACCCTGGGCGTCAACGTCGAAGCCGGGGGCACGTGTCGTTGCCAGAATCAGTGCGATGCGCCCCGACTGATCGAACCAGACGCCGTGCGCACTGATCGGTGAACGCGCCGGCATCAGTGTCTGCGCAACGATCAGCAGCTCACCGGTAAAGTCACGCGCGGCTGTGGGCGTCACCAGCGGCGCCGCAGACGAACGCAACATTGCTTCGAGCTCCGCCCCGGCTGCACGAAGCCCGTCAATGGAAAACCGGCGCGGAGTGACCTCGGGGCTCAGCAGATAGCGCGCATCGAACAGTCGGTCGCGCTCGGCACCAAACGTCTGCGGGTCGCCATTGGCAACGAATGCGAAGCGCGGATCGGCGCGCAAGGTCGGTGCAAGTTGCTGCGAGCGCTGTGCAGCGGCTGCCGTCTGTCCGCTCGGCGCTTCGATGCCGATCAGAATCAGCCTCGCCGCAACTCCGTCGCGCAGTTGTTCGGCCAGAATCGCCTGCTCCCGGGTCGCCGGACCCGGCAGAAATGCAGTGATATCGGTCACGATCTGCGCGCGCGCGACGATGATGCCGCATACAAGCACGCCGAGCAGCCAGCTGCCCCATCGCACGACGCCGGGCTTCATTTTTTTGCGGGTGCAGCTGGTGCGGGCAACGGAGTGATCTGCGTCAAGACCAGATCGCCGTTGGCTTCGACGATTTCGATCGTGCGGACGTCGCCAGCGCTACCGCGCAGAACGACCTTTGCAACGGCATCACGCAGCATTCGGTCGCGCGGCGTTAGCGTCAACTGCCAGTCCATTGCCGTCAGCGCGCTCAATTGCACGTCATAATGACTACGCAGCGCAGCCAGATCGCCCGCAAGGGTGGCCCGCAGACTTTCGATCAGCGCAGCCAGAAGGGGCGCATCAGACAACGAAAACGTGCGCTTTTGCGCGCTGGCGCGCGCAGCACTTTCGTAAGTGACGACGTTGCCCTCGACACGCACCGACTCGCGCTGCGGTAAGACGGTGTTTTTTTCAAGAACGTCTGGGGCGCGAAAGCCCAGCGTTCCGCTCGACTCGGCAGGCCCTTTTAGCAACGCTGAAAAGCGGCGCTCGGTAAAGCGCGCCTGCCGATCGCCGCGCGTGCCCAGCTCAGAGAACAGCCGTGCTAGATCCTCGTCGGCTGCCCGACCGTCCAGCGGCACCATCATGCAGCCGAGCAGCGCGAGAGCCAGCGAGCGGCGCGTGAACGAAACTCCGCACATCGGTATCACTGGCGTCGCAGCTGCAACGATCCCTCGGCGATCGTCGCGCCTGCGCTGGTGACCACGAAGCGCATCGTGTCGCAGCTTCCATCACCGCTCTCGGTCCGGGCGCGGACGTCTAGTGCGCAGTCGAAACTCTGATCGGGCGGCAGCGGGCGCAGGAACTTGACACGCTTAACCGCTCCGACGGTGGCGGCGCCTGCCAGCCGGCGCGTCGCCGCAGCAACGATCCATGCAAGGAGCCATGCACCCGGAACGATCGGGTGGCCGGGAAAGTGACCGGCAAGCATCGGATGCTGGCCGTCGACTATGCCGCGCGCGGGGGGCGAGGCCGCAGTTTCAGTCATCCGATCCGCCGTCATTGAACTGAACCCCGAACAGTGCCCGTTCCTGCAACGGTGCCACCGTCTTTTGGTTGACCAGCGGCCGGCGCTCGTAATGCCCGTTCAGCAATCTCCAATAAAGCGGCCCGAGGCAGTTTTCCCTGCGCATTGCGCGGCAACGCGTCGACCTGCAATAACGGGCGCGGCAGAAATGCCGCGTCGATCTGGGTGCGCAGCATCGCGAGCAACTCGGCGCGCGTTAGATGAGGCGCCACGACAAGCGCCATCAGGCGTCGCTCGCGCGTCGCGTCGGCTGCTGTCGGCGGCTCGAAGATCACTCCATCGATCACGCCGTCGATCGATAGCAGCAGCCGATTCAAACCTTCCAGCGACGCACGCTTGCCTCCAATATTCACCATGTCACCGGCGCGTCCCTCGAGCTCGAAAGTCGAGTCGGTGATGATCCGCAGGCGGTCTGCGAGCAGCCCGCTCTGCACGTGGCCGCCGTACGCTCGAAACTGATTGTCGTGCTGCTCGACCTTGACCCCGCGCATCGTTGTCCACACCGGGCCGTTGACGGTCCGCCGCGTTGCGACCATGCCGGTTTCAGTGCAGCCGTAAACCTCGAAGACGCGCGTGCCCCAGGCCGACTCGCAGCGTCTCGCCAACTCCGGTGACAGCGGCGCTGTCGCGCTGACCACGCAGTCGAGCGTCGGCATCGATTGCGCTGCCTCGACCAGCGCCCGCAAGTGCACTGGCGCGGTGATCAGCACGCAGCGTCCGCGCGCCTGCAACACGGCTGCGCGCACTTCATCGGGATGCAGCGGATGTTCGGCGGCCAATGCACACGGACCCTGCAACGCCATTAACACAGTCGACTCGAACCCGTACATGTGCTGCGGCGACACAGTGCCGATCACAACAACATCATCGATCGGAGACTCATTCAGCTGCAGCGCTTCGATTTGAGCGCGAGCGCCAGCGACGAGGCCACCCCACGTTTTAGGTTGCGGCTGCGGCTCGCCGGTGCTGCCAGACGTGAAGGCTATGGCGGCGATGCGCTCGGGCTCGATCGCTGGAGGTGGCCACGCCGCGGCCCGCGCTTCGGGTTGCCACTCAGTTGGCGGAGTCGTCGCGCGGTGCCACGCGATGCAGCCGCTGTCGTCATTGAGGTAGAGCGTGTCGGGATAGCGCGTTGCAAGCTGCGCCAACGTCTCCGGCGCGCGCGACGGCGGCAGCAGCGTGATCCGTCGCGCCAGCAACGCCGCACAGAATCCGATCGCAAACAAATGTCGGTCGCGGCAGCTGTTCAGCACATATTGCGCGCGCGGCAGCTGAAGTGCGAGCGAAGCCGCATCGGCGACGAACTGGCCGGCGCTAACAGCCACGCCAGCGCGCACCGCAATGCGCGCATCGGCCGTACGATGTCCGATCAGCGGCTGGTCGCTCATCCGGCGCGCGGCGTTCGCCTCTGGATCAACTGCCGCTGATAAGCCACGATTCTGGCCACGATGTGCGCCGGCGTATGAGCTGGCAATTCCCGGAAGCCGATCCTGCGCACCGCCCACTCGGCGGCAAACATAAAGCCGATCAGCGGCCACGTCAGAACGTTGGCGAACAGCGACCACCACTCGAACGGCGCGTAGAGCATCAACAGCAGCGACAATCCGGCCATCACTGCAAAAAATATCGTCCATGCGCGTGTTAAACCACGTAGGTAGCGTGCAAATTCCGGCGCCAGCACACCCGCATCCAGTTCGGCAATGCGCACGATCAACGGATTCTCACCGCGCCGCAGCGTGGCACCGAACAGTCCGGCAAGCATTAAATTCAACACGATCGAAGGCAGGGCCGCCAACACTTGCTGATGCGACAGCATCGCTGCGCCCAGCATCGCCACCAACAGGATCCCGATCAACAATGCAGTTCGGCTGCGTACGATCAGCGCGACGATGCAGGCATCGACGATCATCAATACCAGCATCGATAAGGCCGGATCGACGTGGTCGCGCATCAGCTGTGGCACGACATGCAGCGCCACCGATAACATGACTGCGCACGCTGCCAACAGCCCTATGCTGCGCGAGTTGGACGCCGCGTCAGCAGCGGGAATGCGCTGCGAAGTCATTCAGTCTCTCGGAGGCACCAGCGTCGACGATCGAGCAAACACGTAGCTCACTGCGATGCCTCCGCTCAGCTGGCGCCGTTGCGTGACCAGCGGTGAGTCGGCAAATACCGAACCGGTGAGATTGTCGTACTTGATGAAGCCGCCGATCCACCAGCGGTCAGTCCGGTGCGACAGCGCCGCGAGCGTTTGCCAGCCACCGTAGCCCGCGCGCGCGGAATAAGGGGGGCGCGTCGGCGTAGCCTCGGCAGCCGACACGCTGTAAAAGTATCCATTCATGCGCCGGTCCGAAAAGGGTGCCTCGATCAGCAGGCCAATATTCCACCGGTCCGGCGCAGTCGCCGAAGGCCATCGCAAGTCGAGGTTCAGCTGCGGGGCAAAAACATAGCCCACATGCTCGACGCCACCCTTAAAGGTGAATGCGGCGCGCGCGGGCAATCGCAAATCGAGAGCCGCCCGCCGGTCGTCGGTCCGCCACAAGTGCACGTTGGCGACCGGCCCGACTTCGAACAACGGTCGCAAATCAGGCATGCCCTCACGCGCTCGATTGCGGTTACTGTCGACTGGCACGCTACCGTTGACGCTGAGGTTGAGGTCGACTCGCTCACTGTCGAACAGACGGGCGCGCAGGCCTTCACGATCGGCGCGCAGAATCTCACCGCGATAGACCACCCAGGGAATAGGCAGCACGTAGTTGCGAACTTCCTCGGAACCGCGGTAATCCGGCACCCGCAACGCCGCGGCGCCCGCGCCCAGTTCCCACAGCGGCAGCCCTTGCGCCCGAACCGTTCCGAACCCAGCGCCGGTCAACAGTCCGCAAAGCACCGCGCAAAGCGCCCCGACCCTCGTGTCGGCCACGCTTAACCTGATCCGTCGGTTGCGCAAATCGCTTGCGGCTGGATCGCCTTCCTGCGGCTGACCACACTGACCCAGGCTCGACGCCAGTCCATCAGCGAGCTCAGGTAATAAATTCCGCGAAAGACCATCACACGGCGCCGCACCGGGCCTGAGGCGTAGACATCGCCGGCCAGAAACGAAATCACTGCGCGCTGAACGCCGAAAATATCGCGTGGGTTCATCAGCAGATCGCGCATGATCGGTGACGTCATCCGGTAAATCATCCAAGTGAACGTCTTCAACCCACGCCGCACGCGGCGCTCGAATGCACGGTTCAACCGCGGCGCCGCGGACGGGTCGCGCAGCGCGCCATCGATCACGTCGGCTGCAAAACGGGCGCTGTTCATCGCCAGGTAAACACCGCTCGAAAATACCGGGTCAACAAAGGCGAATGCATCGCCGACCATCACGTACCGATTACCCGCCATGCGGTCAGACGAGTACGAATAATTGCCGGTGGCGGTCGCAGGCTCAATCAGCGTCGCATCCTTGATCCGTTGCCACAGCAACGGACACGACTGCAGGGTGCGCAGAAAAAACGTCGACGGATCGGTGTCGCGCGTTTTCAGGTAATACGGCCAGCACACGGCTCCCACGCTGGTGGTGCCGTCGGCCAGTGGAATGAACCACATCCAGCCGTGTGCAAACCAGTAGATCTCGATATCGCCTTCGGCGCTGCCGCAATTGCGCTTCGCACCGCGAAAGTGACCATACAGTGCAGCGCTGGTGTGCTTCGGATTTCTGCGCTTGATCCCCAGCCGTGACGCCATGAACGTGTCGCGGCCGGTTGCGTCAACCAGGTAACGTGCCGATACGACGATTGCGCGTCCGTCGTCGCAGGTTGCTTCCACTGCCACTTGCTCCGATTCCAAGCGAACATCGCGTGCGCGGCATGCTTCGACCACCTCAACGCCGCGGCCCCGCGCATGCTGCAGCAGCGCATGGTCGAATTCCGACCGCCTCACCTGATAGGCATACTTCGGCACACCATCCCACGCGTCAGCGAACGCAAACGTCTGACTCGCCTGATGCTCGGCCGAATGAAACTGCACGGAATGCTTGACCAGCCCCACCTGCTGGATCGCCGGTGCACATCCTAACTGCTCGAACAATGGCAGATTCAGCGGAAGCAGCGATTCCCCTATATGGAAGCGAGGATGGCGATCTTTATCGAGCAGCAATACGCGCCACCCCTTTTGCGCCAGCAAAGCGCCCGCTGTGCTGCCGCCGGGGCCGCCGCCGATGATCACAACATCGGCGTCGAGCTGGTCCATCCCGAGCGGGACAGCGGGCGGCGTATTCGCCCGCGGCGCAGGCGCTAGAAATGCAGTCGACATGGCTGGCGAGTGTATCAATCGAGCCGGCACGAATGACTAGAATTCGGACCTTTTGCCCATCACCATCACCTTGACCTCGAACCCGAATCGCGTCGGAATGCAGTGGCTGCCGGCGGCTCGCCTGGCCGGTTCTCCGGCGCTGCATGATCCCGGCACACTTGGCATCGCAACCCATGGCGGTGCGAACGCGCTCGCAGTTGCAGCGCATCTGCCACAAGCGCACTTGCTGAAGGGCCTGATTGGCAACGGCGAGCCGGTGGTTGAACTCTGGAGCGGACGCTATCCCGCGCGCAGTGAGCTGATTGGTATCACGCATTGCCGTCACAACGGCGAAGTCATGTTCGCGACGGTGTCAGTGGCCAGCGCCGGCGTCGGCGCTGATGCGCCGGGCGCCGCGACCTATACCGCGTATCGATCGCTGCTGGATGCGCTGAACAGCGCCGAGTATCCCCATCTACTGCGGATCTGGAACTCGATTCCCGATATCAATGTTGATGATGACGGGCTCGAGCGTTACCGCCGCTTCAACGTGCAGCGCTTCAAAGCGTACGAAGAGTCGCAGCGCCCAACGCAAACGGGCGCGCCTGCGGCGTGCGCGCTCGGCAGCTTCGGCGGGCCGCTGGTCGTCTACTGCCTCGCATCCAAGACGCCTGCGGAAGCGATCGAAAATCCGCGGCAGACCAGCGCGTACCGGTACCCGCCGGAGTACGGGCCGCGTCCTCCAAACTTTTCACGCGCGGCGTTGTGGCGCGGCGCCGCTGACGAAAGCGATGTCCTGTTCGTCTCCGGCACTGCGAGCATCGTCGGTCACCAGTCGCGCCACCCAGGCAACGTGGTCGCTCAAACGCACGAAACTTTGACGAATCTGCAGGCAATCGTGGCCGAAGCAATCAGCCATGACGCGCGCAGGCTCGCGCTGCTGTCGGACCTGCGACTCAAGGCATATATTCGACACATCGGCGACGCGCCAAAGGTGCGCGAGGTACTGGCGGGCCACGGCCTGGACGCAGCCGCTGTCTTGTATCTGCACGCCGATATATGCCGCGCCGATCTGCTGGTGGAGATCGAGGCGATTGGGCCGATACGCTCGATTCAGATCAGCGCAGGAACAACCGATACGCCGGATTCTCGGTCTCGTTCCAGTGGCGATAGCCCAGCGCTGCAAGAAACCGGCTGAGCGCCCGGCGCTCTCTGGGCGGGATCTGCAACCCGACCAGAACCCTCGAATAGTCGGCGCCTTGGTTGCGATAGTGAAACATCGAGATGTTCCAGCTCGGCGCCATGCTGGTAAGGAATTTCATCAATGCACCCGGACGCTCTGGAAATTCGAAGCGATAGATCAGTTCGCCCGCGGCCAGCGCGCTCTTGCCGCCGACCATGTAGCGCACATGTTCGGCCGCCAGCTCGTCGTGCGTCAGATCGGTGGTGGCGTAACCATGGCGACGAAAGTGCCGCGCCAGCGTTTGATTATCGCCCGCACTTGCAGTACCGATGCCGACGAACACATGCGCGACCGATGCATCTGAAATTCTGTAATTGAATTCGGTCACGCTGCGGCTGCCGACCAATTCGCAAAAGCGCCTGAAGCTGCCGCGCTCCTCTGGAATTTCAACCGCAAATAACGCTTCGCGGGCCTCGCCGACCTCTGTCCGTTCAGCTACAAAGCGCAGGCGGTCGAAGTTCATGTTGGCGCCGCATGCGATAGCGACCAGCGTGCGCCGCCTCAGCTTTTCGCGCTGGACATAGGCCTTCATGCCGGCAATCGCGAGTGCGCCGGCCGGCTCGAGGATCGAGCGAGTGTCCTGAAAGACATCCTTGATTGCCGCGCAGATCGCGTCGGTATCGACTCGCACGATATCGTCGACGTAGTCGCGCACCAGGCCAAACGTATGCTTTCCAACCTTGCGCACCGCGGTTCCGTCGGAGAACAGACCCACATCGTGCAACTGCACCCGCTGGCCGCTGGCGAGCGATTGCACCATCGCATCCGAATCCGCCGTTTGAACGCCGATCACCTTGATCTGGGGTGCCAGCGCTTTGATGTACGCCGCCACACCTGCGATCAGGCCGCCACCGCCGATGGCGACGAATATGGCGTAGATCGGACCGTGCTCGACCGGCTGGTGCTGCCGCAGAATTTCCATTGCGATCGTGCCCTGCCCGGCAATCACGTCGGGATCGTCGAATGGATGCACAAATGTCAGCGTGTGCTTGCGCTGCAGTTTCAAGGCGTGCGCATACGCGTCCGAATAGGAATCGCCGAACAGCACGACTTCGGCGCCGCGTCCGCGCACCGCGTCGACCTTGACTTCGGGCGTCGTCACCGGCATCACGATCAGCGCACGGCACTTGAGTTTCTGCGCAGCCAACGCGACGCCCTGCGCATGATTGCCTGCCGACGCGGTGATGACGCCGCGCTTCAATTGCACCGGGGAGAGCTGCGCCATCTTGTTATACGCGCCGCGCAGCTTGAAACTCTTGATCGGCTGCAGATCCTCCCGCTTGAGCAGCACCCTGTTGCCAAGCCGCGCCGACAGACCCGGCGCCACTTCGAGCGGCGATTCGATTGCGACGTCGTAGACGCGCGCGGTCAGAATACGGCGCAGATAGTCCTGAGCCGGCATGGCATTGGCTCCTTTGATATGCAACGAAGGTATCACGGTGCGCTGCTTGTTCACCCTACTATCCGCGGATGCGGGCAAATCATCAGACGCCGTACGCGGACCTGACTCCGGACCTGGTTCTGAATGCGGTCGACAGCACCGGCCTTCGGACAGACGGCCGCCAGCTCGCGCTGAACAGCTACGAAAACCGGGTGTTTCAGGTCGGTCTTGAAGACGGCGCATTCGTCGTCGTCAAGTTCTACCGACCCCATCGCTGGTCCGACACGCAGATTCTGGAAGAGCACGGTTTCATTGCGGAGTTGGCGGAGCTCGAAATTCCTGCCGTGCCCGCGCTGGTCGTTGCGGGCAAGACGCTGCACTCATTCGAGACTTTTCGCTTCGCGGTCTTTGCGCGCGCAGGCGGCCGTGCCCCGAACATGGACGATCCGTCCGTGCGCGAATGGGTGGGCCGCTTTTTGGGCCGCATTCATGCAGTGGGGCGTGTACGACCATTCCGAGAACGGCCTGCACTCGACATCGCCACATTCGGCATCGAGCCGCGCCGCTTTCTGATCGACGGCGATTGGCTGCCGCCGGAACTGAAGAGCGTCTACGCGGGTGTCTCGCAGCAGGCGCTCGATCTGATCGCCGCGCGCTACGACCGTGGCGCGTCTCACTCGCTGCGGCTGCACGGCGACTGCCACGAGGGCAATGTGCTCTGGACCGACTCGGCGGGCAACGTGGGGCCGCACTTTGTAGACTTCGACGATAGCCGCATGGGGCCGGCGGTGCAGGATTTCTGGATGCTGCTGGGCGCGGGACGCGCTGAACAGACCGAAAGGCTGGCTGACTTGCTCGAAGGCTACGAGGATTTCGCCGAATTCGATCGCCGTGAGCTGGGCCTGATCGAACCATTACGAACCTTGCGTTTGATGCATTACTCGGCGTGGATCGCACGCCGCTGGGATGACCCGGCGTTTCCGGCGGCGTTTCCCTGGTTCAACACACCGCGTTATTGGGAAGAACGCATCCTTGAACTGCGCGAGCAGATCGCAGCGATGCAGGAAGAAGCGCTGCTCGTCTGATCGGCCAGCATTCGTAACCGTCTCAATGCTCGCTACACTTGCACTCAGAGCGCATCGATCGCGCTCGCTCAGGCAACAATGAACGCCCCGCTGTCACCTCAGTCCGTACGCGCGCAGGTCGGCCCAGATGCTCCGCCGCGGTTGCGTGAGATTCCCTACAACTACACGTCGTTCTCGGATCGAGAGATCGTCATTCGGCTCCTCGGCGGCGATGCCTGGCGCGTACTCGACGAGTTGCGCGGCGAGCGCCGCACCGGACGGTCGGCACGCATGCTGTACGAAGTGCTGGGTGACATCTGGGTGGTACGGCGCAATCCCTATCTGCAGGACGACTTGCTCGACAATCCGAAACGGCGCGCGGCCTTGATCGAGGCGTTGCATCACCGGCTGCGCGAGATCGAGAAGCGGCGCGAGCCCGAGGAAGCCGAGCGCGATTCCAAGGTCGGCCAGCTGCTCGCCGCGGCGCGAAGAGCGGTGCAGGCGTTTGAGGACGAGTTTCGCGCGACGTGGGACCTGCGCAAAAAGGCACGGCGGCTACTGGCGCGCCATACACGCAGCGACAACGTGCGGTTCGACGGCTATAACCGAGTGACGCACGTCACCGATGCTACCGACTGGCGCGTCGAATATCCATTCGTGGTGCTGCATCCCGATGACGAAGACGAGATTCCAGGCTTGGTGCGCGCGTGTATCGAACTCGGCCTGACGATCATTCCGCGCGGCGGCGCGACTGGTTATACCGGCGGTGTGATTCCGCTGACTCCGCATTCGGCGGTGATCAACACCGAGAAGCTCGAGGCGCTTTCTGAAGTCGAGCATGTCGCGCTGGCAGGCGTCGAAGCGCCGGTTGCGACGATTCTGTCCGGCGCCGGAGTGGTCACGCGGCGGGTTGCCGAGGCGGCCGAGCGGACTAGCTTCGTGTTCGCGGTCGATCCGACGTCGGCCGATGCGTCGTGCGTCGGCGGCAACATCGCGATGAATGCCGGCGGCAAGCAAGCGGTGCTGTGGGGAACCGCTGTCGACAATCTGGCGTGGTGGCGCATGGTCGACCCCGCGGGCGACTGGCTCGAAGTCGAGCGTGTCGGGCATAACCTCGGCAAGATTCACGACGCCCGCGAGGCGGTCTTCGAACTCACCTGGAAGAGCGGGACGCAGCCGGCGAGCAAGGCAAAGGTGCTGCGCACCGAACGGCTTGCGATCGCGGGCGCGCAGTTTCGCAAGGTCGGGCTCGGCAAGGATGTCACCGACAAGTTCCTTGGTGGCGTGCCCGGTGTGCAAAAAGAGGGCTGCGACGGCTTGATCACATCGGCGCGCTGGATCGTGCACAAGATGCCGCCGCATGTGCGCACCGTGTGTCTCGAGTTCTTCGGTCAGGCGCGCGAAGCGATTCCGTCGATCGTCGAGATCGTTCGTTACCTAGATAACGAGACGAACGCTTCCGGCGTTCGTCTCGCAGGACTTGAACATTTGGACGATCGCTATCTCAAGGCAGTTGGCTACACGACCAAGTCCAAGCGGGGCAGTCTGCCAAAGATGGTGTTGATCGGCGATATCGTCGGCGACGACGATTCGGCGGTTGGGCGCGCCGCCTCCGAAGTGGTCAGGATGGCCAACGCCCGTCACGGAGAAGGTTTCGTCGCGGTCAGCAGTGAGGCGCGCAAGAAATTCTGGCTCGATCGCGCGAAAACGGCTGCGATCTCAAAGCACACCAACGCGTTCAAGCTGAACGAGGACGTCGTCATTCCGCTGCCGCGGATGGGCGAGTACACCGACGCGATCGAGCGCATCAATATCGAGCTATCGCTCGAAAACAAGCTCGAGCTGCTCGACGAGCTGTCGCGGTACTTCGATACTTCGTTTGCGCTCGGAAAAACCGGCGACGCCGAATTCGATCGACTGCCGCGTGATGAAGTCCTCGGCGACCGGCTGAGCGAGGCGCGCGAGCTGCTGGCTTACACGCGCCAACGCTGGCGTTTTCTACTCAGCCATCTGGACGCGTCACTGACCGATGCACGCGTCGAGCTCTCGCGGCTCGGCCTGACTCATCTTTCGAGCGAGTTCGACCGCCGGATCTCATCGGACCCAGCGATTCGCGTGTTTGACGTGCTGCAGGATCACACCGTGCGCGTCTCGTGGAAGACCGAAGTGCGCGCACCGTTGCAGCGCATCTTTTCCGGCGATGCATTCATGCCGGTGCTGGTGGAGATCGATTCTATTCATAAGCGGGTTCTGCGCGGACGGGTGTTCGTTGCACTCCATATGCACGCCGGCGACGGCAATGTTCACACGAACATTCCCGTCAATTCCGATAACTACGTGATGCTGCAGCGGGCGAACGCTGCTGTGGCCGGCATCATGCAGATCGCACGCGATCTGGGCGGTGTGATTTCTGGCGAACACGGTATCGGCCTTACCAAGCTCGAATTTCTGACGGCCGAAGAGACCGCCGGCTTCCGCGGCTACAAGAATTCGATCGACCCCGAGGGGCACTTCAACAAGGGCAAGCTGATGCCCGGCGGTGACTTGCACAACGCATATACGCCGAGCTTCGGACTGATGGGCCACGAGTCGCTGATCATGCAGCAAAGCGACATCGCCAGCATCGCCGATGCGATCAAGGACTGCCTGCGCTGCGGAAAATGCAAGCCGGTGTGTACGACGCATGTTCCCCGCGCCAATCTACTGTACTCGCCGCGCGACAAGATCCTCGCCACCTCGCTGCTGATCGAGGCGTTTCTTTATGAAGAGCAGACGCGACGCGGCATCTCGATCAGGCACTGGGACGAATTCTCGGACGTGGCCGACCATTGCACCGTGTGCCATAAGTGCGAATCGCCGTGCCCGGTTGATATCGATTTCGGCGATGTGTCGATGGCGATGCGCGACCTGCTGCGCCGGATGGGCAGAAAAAAATTTAACGCCGGTGCTTGGGCGTCGATGTTTTTTCTGAACGCCACCAATCCCCAGACCATCAAGCTCGTGCGCACCGTGATGATCGAGTGGGGGTTCAAGCTACAGCGCTTCGGAAATCAGTTCTTCCGGCCTGCGGCAGCGCTACAAGTGCGTCACCCACCATCGACGACCGGCGGACCCCCGAAGATAACTGAGCAGGTCGTTCATTTCATCAACAAGAAGATGCCGGGGAATCTGCCAAAGAAAACGGCCCGTGCGCTGCTCGACATCGAAGACTCGCGCTACGTGCCAATCATCCGTGATCCGCAGAAGACAACGAACGAAACGGAAGCGGTGTTTTACTTTCCGGGCTGCGGGTCCGAGCGGCTATTCTCGCAAGTGGGCCTGGCAACGCAGGCGATGCTCTGGCATGCAGGCGTGCAGACGGTGTTGCCTCCGGGCTACCTCTGCTGCGGATACCCGCAGCGCGGCGCCGGCCAGTTTGACAAAGCCGAGAAAATCATCACCGACAATCGCGTGCTGTTTCATCGCGTCGCCAACACCCTGAACTACTTGGATATCAAGACCGTCGTGGTCAGCTGCGGGACGTGCTACGACCAGTTGCAGGGCTACAAATTCGAGGAGATCTTTCCGGGCTGCCGGATCATCGATATCCACGAGTATCTGCTCGAGAAGAACATCCGCATCGAAGGCGTCGCCGGCGTGCGTTACATGTACCACGACCCCTGCCACACGCCAATGAAACTTCAGGCACCGCTTAAAACCGTCAACGCACTGGTAAAGACCGTCGACAACGTGGTGATCGAGAACAACGATCGCTGCTGCGGCGAGGCCGGCACGTTCGCGATTGCGCGGCCCGATGTGGCCACGCAGGTGCGCTTCCGCAAGGAGCAGGCGGTTCGGGCCGGTGCGGACAAGCTGCGCGCCGACGGCTTCGCCGGCGAGGTCAAGGTGCTGACCTCGTGTCCGTCATGCTTGCAGGGATTGAAGCGCTACAACCACGACGCGGACGTCGACGCCGATTACATCGTCGTGGAAATGGCTAGACACTTGCTCGGCGCCGATTGGCTTCCCGGGTATGTCGAGCGCGCGAATCGCGGCGGCATCGAGCGCGTGCTGGTCTAGCCAATCAATCGAAGTCGGCTGGAACAAGGAGCTGCGATGAAGGTCGCCGATTGCGAGCTTTGCAAAAGTGAGGGCGGCGCCGTTGTGGTTTCAAACGAGTGGCTGCGCGTCACGCTCGTCAACGAGCCCGACTATCCGGGTTATGTGCGCGTTATCTGGATTGATCACGTGCGGGAGATGAGCGAGCTCAAAGATGACGAACGCGAGCGCTTGATGAAAACCGTTTTCGCGGTTGAATCGGCGCAGCGCGAAGTCATGATGCCGGTCAAGATCAACCTCGCCAGTTTGGGAAACCTCACGCCGCACCTTCACTGGCACGTGATCCCGCGCTTCGGCGACGATCTGCACTTCCCGCAACCGGTATGGGGTACTCCGCAGCGCGCCCCGAATGAACACGTCCTTAGCGCGCGGCGAGAACTGACCGATCAGCTGCGCAGTCTGATTGCAGAGAAAGTCTCGCGCGTCTACTAGCTATTGGCCGATTGTCGAGTCGGCACCGCCGGTTTTTGGATTCGCGCGTTCGCGCAGTTTTTGCACCTCTTTTTCGCTCAGCACGCGAAACCGCTCGGCCTCGATCTGCCGAGCAACACGCTCGGGCTCGCGACCGCTCTCTGAAAACCGCCCGAACGCTCCCTGCTGCCAGGCAAATAGCGCAAGGTTCAACAGCAGCAAGATCAGGAACGCAAGCTTCATTCGGAAATCGAGTGCCCCGAGGTAACCAGTTCGGCGCGTAAAGCCAGGCCGCGCAAAACGAGATTATCTTCGATCGCGGCCTCTTCGATCGACAAGCGCGCAAGCAGTATCTGCGCGCTGCCGCCGGTCAGAATCAGCCGAGGGCGGGCCCTCAATCCCACCGCAAAGCGATGCCAGACCCGCTGCACCAAGCCGGCCTGCGCGTCGAGCACCCCAGTGATGATCGCCGCGTCTGTGTTATCCGGAAAATTCGATGGCGCGCCTTGCGCAGCGGGCAGGCCAGCCGTTTCGCGCGCGAGTGACTCAAGCATCAGGCGAACCCCGGGAGCAATCACGCCGCCGACGAACCTGCGAACGCGCGGTAACTTCCCATCGGCATCGGGGGCATCGATGCAATCGACGGTAGTCGCTGTGCCGGCATTGACGACCACCAGAGCTTCGTCGGTCACCAATCGCAACGCGCACGCGCCCAGCAGGGCGTGCCAGCGATCCGCCCCGAGCTGCAGCGGGTCGCGATAGCCGTTGACAAGTGTGATCGATCCATCGAACCGACGCTGAGTGTGCAGCCAGCGAACAGAATTGATGCCGAGCGCGCATGCCGCGTCCGTCACCGCGGCAACCACACGGGGAGCGGCGACATTGCACGCAATCATCGGCGCGCCCGGTTGCAGCGTGCCCCGCCAGCACTCGATAAGCTTCAACGACAGATCGCTGACACCACGGTGCAGTTGGCGCCGGGAATCGCGCAGTTCGCCATTGGACGCAAGCGACGCCCACTTGATCGCCGAATTACCCACATCGATCAGCAGCGTCATTGATCAGGCGATCGGACTGACACGTCGCCCACACTGACTGCATGGCTCTCGCCATCTGCCTCGAGCATCAGACGTCCCATTTGATCCACTCCGACCACCCTACCGCTGACCAACTGCCGTTCGCCGGCAATCACATCGACCCATTCACCGCGCATTTCGAGCAGACGATTGAAGCGTTCGCAAAACGGGTCGAATCCTGCGCGCACGAACTCGAAAGCTGCCGCGACAATGGCGCTTCCCAATCGCCCGAGCCAGTACTCGCGTGACCGTTCGACCGATCGATCAAGCAATTGATCCAGCGCAACCGCGGGGTGACCGATTATCCGTCGGGTTGCTTCATCAAGCCGCAGATTCATTCCGACGCCGATCACCAGCGTCGGGCGTGCCGCGCGATCCAGAACAAGCTCGGTCAGTATTCCAGCCAACTTGCTGCGTCCGACCCGGAGGTCGTTGGGCCACTTCAGTCGCACGGATACACCATCGTCTGCAAGACATTCGGCCAGCACCACTCCGCATGCCAGCGTGACAGCCGGCAGCATCTTCGGCACCCTGGCGATCGGAATTGACACTGAAAACAACAATGCATTGCCTGCGGCGGCGTGCCAGATGCGCTCCTGCCGGCCGCGTCCGCGGGTCTGAAAATCGGCTGCGAGCAAGACGCAGCCGGAAGGTTGCTCCGCGCGCGAACGCAGGACCAAGTCTTCGTTGGTCGAACGGGTCACCGAAACCACTTCAACCGAGATCTTGCCGCGCCACTGGGCAACGAGTGCGTTCTCGAGCTCGACCGGATTCAGCCCCGACGAATTGTCCGGCACCGATGTCGTAGCCTGCATGGTGTCCACTCGATATCTCTTACTGAACCTCGCGACGTTTGAATTTAGCATCGGCGCAGCGAGTGCAATGCAACGTCGAGCGGACGCGCTTGCCACTGCGCCGGCATCATTCGACAATGCCTCGATGAGCGCATCCCCGTCTTCCGACAAAACGGCGATTTCGCGGGCGTCGCCGCTGGCGCGCGCAGCGTTTGCGGTCTATGCGCTGCTGCTGATCTATTCGGGACTTGCACCCTGGAGCGGATGGCGCGATCTGGGTCTGAACCCGTTTTCCTACCTAGCGGCGCCGATTCCCGCGCATGTGACCAACTTCGATCTCGCCGTCAATGTACTTGCATATATCCCGTTCGGCGCGCTGCTGGCGATCGCGTTGCATCCTGTCGCACGCGGTTGGACCGTGGTCCTTGTTGCACTACTGGCCAGCCTAATCTTGGCGGGCAGCATCGAGGCCGCTCAAAGTTATCTACCGTCGCGGATTTCTTCCAATCTCGATTTGTTGACCAACTCCGCCGGCGCTCTGTTAGGAGCCCTGATTGCAGCGCCGCTATCGTCGGCCCTGGTCGATCGCGGTCGGTTGGTCGACTTGCGCCGGCGCTGGTTCTCGCCTACTGCATCGCGGCTGCTGCTGGTCGTCGCTCTATGGCCGGTGGCGCAGATTTACCCGCAGCCGATGCTGTTTGGCAATGGAGAGTTACGCGATCAGCTGGCAACCTTCGCTGCGGCACTGATTCGAGCGCTGCCGGCAACGAGTGCAGGCATGTTGCGTGTGACCGAACTTGGCGACCAATTCGAGGTCGCCGAATTCGTGCTGGCAGAAGCCTTCGTGGTGGCCGCAGCGCTCCTTGCCGCTGGACTCGCGTTCGCTTCGACGATGGAACCGCGCGCACCGCGCACCAAGCTGCTGCTCGCGTTACTCGCCGCAGGACTGCTGACCAAGACGGTAGCGAGCGGACTGCACTTCGGCCCCGATCGCGCGCTGACGTGGTTGACGCCCGGGGCCATCGGCGGCTTGGCACTCGGCGTTCTGTCGCTGCTCGCAGCCAGCGCGGGGCCGCGCGCTTGGTCGGCTCGCATTGCGCTGCTGGCCCTGGCAGCACTCGTTATTGCAGTCAATTGGGTGCCGGACAATCCGTACTACATCGATGCGATCAGCGATTGGCGCCAGGGCGAGCTGCTGAACTTCAATGCGTTGGCGCGCTGGTTGTCGTTGCTGTGGCCATATGCGCTCGGTGTAAGCCTCCTCGGAACATGGCTACCCGATGGGGCCTCGCGGCCTGCCGCACCGCCATCCCTATAATTTGCGCATGAGCTACTACAAGCGGCATGTTTTCTTCTGTCTCAACCAGCGCGAGGAGGGTGCTGCATGCTGCGGCCGACACGACGCCGCGGGCATGCAACAACATGCCAAGGAGCGCATCAAAGCCCTCGACCTGAACGGCAAGGGACGAATCCGAATCAATAAATCGGGCTGCCTCGATCGCTGCGATGAAGGTCCGTGCGTTGTGATCTACCCCGAAGGCATCTGGTACACGTATGTCGATAAGCACGACATCGACGAAATCGTTGACCGCCATCTAGTCAAAGGCGAAGTTGTCGAACGTCTCCGCATTTGAGGTCGCAAGGCCGCAAGACCCTTCGGTCGAAAGGCTGATCATCGACGGCGCCGCCGGGCGAATCGAACTCGCGCTCGATTGGCCTGACGATGCCGTCCGCGGCATCGTCTGCGTAGGGCATCCTCACCCGCTGTTCGGCGGCACCCTCGACAACAAGGTCGTTGCCACGATTGCGCGCACCTTCGCCGGACTCGGATGGCTGTCGGCGCGGCTGAACTTTCGCGGAGTCGGCGCTTCGACCGGCATGCACGACGAAGGCAACGCAGAAACCGATGACTTTCTGCACGTGATCGACTCATTGCCTCGGCTGCCGCAGCTGCAGCATCGGATCAGCGCGAACCTGCCCATCGCCGTGGCCGGCTTTTCATTCGGTAGTTACGTCGCCGCCCAGTCTGCGCAGGCGCTCGCGACTTCGGGCAAAGTGGTTCGATACATCGTGCTAGTTGGCGCGGCTGCAGGAAAATGGGCAATGCCCGATGTGGCGCCTGGAACGCTGGTGATTCATGGCGAGCGAGATGAAACCATTCCGCTGGCAGATGTGCTCGACTGGGCGCGCCCGCAGCAGTTGCCGATCGTCGTTGTCCCTGGCGCCGATCATTTCTTTCATCGGCGGCTCGGGCTGCTAAAGCGTCTGATAAGGGCGCATATTCAAGGCATGTCTGCAATTGACGAGGCTCGCCAAACTGTCTAAAAAGAGA
>JBDUCU010000256.1:0-2656 GCA_040003315.1 Burkholderiaceae bacterium
GCGTGCAGACGCTCGCCGAGCCAGGCGGCATCTGCACAAGTAAAGTTGTCCGCGATCAGGTCCTGGACAAACTCAGCTTCGCGTTCGAGGACCTTGGGGCGCAGCAAGTTAAGAACATCGCCCGTCCGGTCGAGGTGTATCGGGTGGAGCTTGGGAGCGAGGAGCTACCGACACAAAGCAGTGGCCGCAGGCGCTGGCTGCGGCTGACGCGAGCCGTCAAATGGCCGTGGCTCGGTGCAAGCGTTGTCGCAATCGGCCTCATGGGAATCGCATTCTGGGTGCTCCCCCTATTCTGGAAAACTGCGCCAGTGTCTGCGCCACCGGTGATGTCGATCGCCATCCTTCCTTTCACGTCGCCGTCGGGCAGTGCGGCCGACGAGCAGTTCGCGGTTGCACTGACCCGGGACCTTACAGCCCGATTTGAGCATATTCGCGGGATACGATTGGTCTCGCAACGGGTCGTGGAGGCTCGCAAGGGTCAGTCCATCGACGCGCGCACCGCTGGTCAGGAACTTGGTGTTCGTTATGTCGCCGACGGTGAGATCCGTCGCACCGGTGACCGCTTCGTAGTTACTTGCAAGCTCATCGATACCAGCAACTCGGCGCTGGTATGGAGCGGACGCGTCGATCTTGAGCCGGCACAAGCGGCATCGGCTCAAGATCACGCAATCGCGCCTCTTGCCCTGGGGCTGCGACGCGCGCTTATCAACGCGGAAATACGCCGCGTCGACAGCCCGCCAGGACCGGGAGCAAACGCAATGGAGTTTGTGCTGTATGGCCAGCATCTGTGGAGAAGAAACGACAATACGGCAAGCGGGGCGCTCGAAGCGCGCAAGTATTTCGACCAAGCGTTAAAGCTCGCCCCCGATTTGGTCGCCGCTTTGTTCTGGCGCGGGTGGACTCTAATGTATGAGCTTGACCTCGATCCCCGCGCCGATCACGACCGACTAGTGCGAGAGTTGGACGAGTTGTCCAATCGAGCTCTGGGCGCAGACCGTTCTGACCCTGACGCGTGGTTTATCCGAGCCGAGGCGTTGTGGAGGCAGTGGCGTCGAGACGCGGCGCTCGAGGCGAACGCCGAAGCGGACAGACTTGACGATCTGCTGCACCCGTATTACCTGGCGCAACGCGCCCAGATCATGCTGTTTGCAGGTCAGCCGGCAGCGGCTTTGACGCTTGCTGACCAGGCGGTCGCGATGGATCCCACCGGAAAACAGGGAATAGGTTGGGCGATGCTGCAACAATGCCGCGCGTATCTGTTGCTCGGACAATATCGTGCCGCTATCGCGCCATGCGAGAAGAATACCTCGATGGATGATTGGTTCATGCCGCATGTTTTCTTGGTGGCCGCCTACGCAAACGAGGGGGATACTGCGAGAGCTGAAGTCGAAAGGGCCTCCCTGTTGCGACAGCGGCCCGGCTTTTCAATTGCCGACTTCAAGAACCTGCGCTTTTCGGACGATCCCACGTACCTGCAGCAACTCGAGACTCATCTTTTTCCGGGCCTGCGCAAGGCAGGAATCTCGGAAAAGTAACTACCTGGAACTCTAGTTGTCACATAGCGCGTTTCGCCAAGCTCCCGCAGCGGCAACGGCGAATGCCTACTGTTAGCCGCACAGCGAACTTCGTGAACGTCCGCTTCTCTTAAGCCCGTTAGGCTGCTTCGGGTCGATAGCGCCCTTTGCGACGTCGCGATTGCATGACCGCTTTGGTGCTCGGCTGATAGTTCAATCACATCGGGCGATGCCCCTCAGGTCAGATACCGAGCAGGACATATCAATGTCTACTGAATTGTTGCGGACTCGCGCTCTAACAGCATAAGGATCAGCGCGCGAACCTGTGGCAGTTCCAACGGGATGATGCCCCAGCGCGGCACTCGGTAGCGTATCGACAATAAAACCGTCTGAACATTAGTGAAGGGTGCCCGAAGCGCGCGGGTCGCGCAATCGTCCGAATCGTCGCTGGATGCCGCTTGCCGTGAAAACGGATGAAGCGTCTAATCCAGTCGACATACGCCACCCTCGGCCGTTTGGACGATTGACGCAAAGTTTTAGGTCAATTAGGTTGCCTACTTTAAGTTAGGCGTCACTTTCGCCCAGCTCTTATCACCTGGAGAGACCGCATGAGCAATCGAGTCACAGCCTCCTGCATCACACTCCTTCTCGTCGTCACTACCTGCGCGGCATTGGCAGAGGACCTGGAAGTCCTTCATTGCTATTCCGGAACTGGCAGACCGTTCTCCCATGGACCCGTCGCCTTGGCCAGCTGGGAGTCCAAGGGGATCTTGACGAGTAATCATCCGCGCAAGATTCTCGACGGTGCCGTCGTTCAGTGTGAGGGAATTCAGAAGGGAGCCGGCTCGGCTCGCACGGGCGACGGACTTTGCAAAATCGTCGATCAAGACGGCGATGCGATCATCGCTTCGATGCCCTACGTCGGCTTTGATTACGACGTTAAGTTTGTCGAGGGAACTGGGAAGTGGCAAGGCGTAACCGGTTCCCTTCGGTCCACGCGCACCGTTCGCAGCACGGACGGCAAGAATGGAATACCGGGAACATTTCAAGGGTGTCGCCTAGAACGTGGGCAATTCACCTTGCCGAAGTAGCCGTGCCGACTTTGTGCAGACCCGAGTGACGCCTAACCCCTACATCGAGCG
>JBDUCU010000002.1:0-73319 GCA_040003315.1 Burkholderiaceae bacterium
TGCAGCAGTAGACACTCGGAGGCGTCGCGCGCACCCACCCCGGTGGGCTCGAGACTTTGCAGCAAGCGCAGTGCCGTTAACATCTCCTCGTGCTCGACGGCAGCCTCTGACGGGCACACCACAAGCATCTCTTCCAAGGTCGGATGCAAGTACCCGTCGTCGTCGAGTGCTTCGATCAGCAGTTCGACCAGCGCGCGATCGCGGGGTGATGCCTGACATGCGATCTGTGCTCGCAAGTGCTCGCGCAGCGACAGAGTGGTGCCCGCCCAGTTGATTGGACTGCTGTCGTCTTCCTCGGCCGCGTCACTGCTTCCGCGCCAGTCGATCAACGATTTATCGTCGATTGTCATGCTCAGTGAATCGGCTGAGTCAAACGAGTCCGCCGGCGCCGGTACATCGTGTCCGTTCAGCGCTTCCGTGTTTCCTGTCTCCAGCGCCGACATCGGGACATCGGTTGCGATCGATCCATCGGGTTTGACCCGCATTGTGAGCGCCTGCGGATCGTCGTCACGTTCGAGCAGCGGGTTTTCCGCCATCGCCTGCTCGAGCTCCTGATTCAGCTCGAGCGTCGACAGCTGCAGCAAGCGGATCGATTGCTGCAGCTGCGGCGTGAGGGCCAGATGCTGCGATAAGCGGAGCTGAAGACTAGGTTTCATCGTGAGCCGCGGCGCCCAGGCACGGTGTCGTGCACTGCAAAGAAGGCGCTATCCGCTCCGGTATCGAGGGCCTGGGAACGCGCACCTGGAGTGACCCAGATCTTGAGAGCGGGCACAGCATGCAGCACATGTTGGCATCTACATCCTGAAGTGTTCGCCCAAATAGACCCGTCGAACAGTTTCGTTGCCGACGATCTCTTCGGGCCGACCGGCTGCCAGGACGACGCCCTCGTTGATGATGTAGGCGTGGTCGCAGATGCCCAGCGTTTCACGCACGTTGTGGTCGGTCATCAGTACTCCGATTCCCCGCTCCTTTAGAAATCGCACGATGCGCTGGATTTCCAAGACTGCGATCGGGTCGACACCGGCAAACGGCTCGTCGAGCAGGATGAATCGAGGGCGCGAAGCCAAAGCGCGCGCAATTTCGACGCGTCTGCGCTCGCCACCCGACAGCGACAGCGCCGTATTGGTCCGCAGATGTGCGATCTGCAGGTCCGCCAACAGTGAATCGAGTCGTTGCGCGATGTCCGCCTTGCGTAGCGGCCGCCGCTCCGCGTCGACCTGCAGTTCGAGCACGGCGCGCACGTTCTCCTCGACGCTGAGCTTGCGAAACACCGACGCTTCCTGCGGTAGATAGGACAAGCCCATGCGCGCGCGTCGGTGGATCGGAAGGTGGGCGATCGAGATGCCGTTTAGCGCGATATGGCCGTCGTCCTGCGGAACGAGTCCCACCACCATGTAAAAGCACGTGGTCTTGCCGGCACCGTTCGGTCCAAGCAGACCGACCACTTCGCCGCTTTCCACCGTCAGTGAAACGTCCTTGACCACCGCCCGGCTTCCATAGCGCTTTTGCAGATTCTCGACGACCAAGGTGTTGCGCTCTGCGGTTGGCACGCGTACGGCGCTTTGTTCGACGAGATCTGCGTCCATGCCGCTTCGTTATTCGCGACGTGGGGTCGCGATATCTTTGGCCGGGGTCAAACTCATCTTCCCCGACTTCGACGCAGTGGATCCTTCAGCCGGCGTTGTGGCACGCGGTGCGATCGTGCCGCGCACGCGGCCATCGGGATTGTTCGGGTCGGCCGACGGTTTGCCGCCGGTCACGAAGTATTTGGAATTGCGCTGGTCGTAGGTGATTGCATCGCCGCGCAGTTCGTCGCGCTGCATTTCATTTTCGAGCAACCGCGCTCGCGCTCGCGTAATCAGCTTGACTGTGTCCTCGCGCTCGTCGTATTCGATCCGTTCGGCATGCCCTTCCATGAACTCTTCAACGCCGGGTTTGTTACTGTCCCGCCGCTGCCGAAACGTGGCGAGCTTGCCCGGTCCCGCAATGATCACTCCGTACTGATAGCCCTCGGGATCCTTGCGAACCTGCACGCGTTCGCCTGCAGCCCGCATCGTGCCCTTCGATAACATGACGTTGCCGACCAGTACGCAGACTTGTTTCAAGTCATCGCACTCGCCGCTGTCGGCTTCGTAGTTCAGCGGCTTGGCGCGATCGGCCTTTTCCGCCCACACAGGCAGCACGCTTACGGCGAGGGACAGAGCAATTGCCAGACGTCTCATCTTGATGCCTCGCCGGGAGCAGTGGGTGCGATTGTTCCACGCACGCTGGAGCGAAATTTGACGACGCGTGCAACGTTGTCATAGTCCATGCCAATCGAGCGCACCGTCGAGTCGCCGCGCTCGATCTCCACCGCGGCCTCGGTCGAGTAACGGTCGAGATCCGGCAGCGCGACCAGGCTCTGCGTGCGCAGCTGCATCGGCGTATCGTCCGCGCCCGGCGCTCGCGTGACGACCACGTCGCCGGACAGCAGCACCCGTTCGCCGCCGCCCTCAACCAGTGCGCTCTTCGAACGCGCTTCGACCAGCGGCTGGTTCAGTCTCAGGCTTACCAGACGCGGCTGGACCAGCTCCGAGTGGTCATCGGCCGCAAAATGCGAAAGCCGATTCGCGTGCAGCCGGTTGGTCGCACGGCCGGTGGCATCGAATTCGGTCAGCGTTGCGCCATTGACGACAAAATCCGGGCCCTCGCGCGACACGGCGGCGGCGACGTTGCTGAGCCGTGTGGTCTGCGAATACCAGTAGGTCACTCCGGCTAGCGACGCGAGCAGAACAATGGCCACGAAGGCCGTGATGCGATCTCTCATCCGCGCACCATCGCCTGCGGATCCGCGCCTTTTGCGACCAGAATGAACTCGGCCAGCGCTCTGACCGCGCCGCGACCACCGCGTTGCGGCGTGATCCAGTGCGCCGCGGCCTTGGCCGCTGCACAGCCGTCGGCGACAGTCGCGGCGAACCCTGCAAGGCGCATTGCCGGCAGGTCTGGCAGATCGTCGCCGATATATCCACTTTCGTCGCTGCCGACTGCTGCATCGGCGCGCAGCGCTGCAAACGCGATCGCCTTATCCGACTGGCCCTGCAGAACGCGCGCGACACCGAGCTCGCGCGCCCGCGCGGCGACGATCTCCGAATTGCGCGCTGACAACAATGCGACTTCGACTCCGTTCGCTATCAACATCTTGATCCCGTGGCCGTCGCGCACGTCGAACACCTTGATGGCTTCGCCGTGCGGGCCGAAATAAAGTCTACCGTCGGTCAGCACTCCGTCTACGTCAAGCACTAGCAACCGTATTCTCGCCGCCCGCTGCTCTGCAGTTAACGACATCGCCGCCATCTAGATGACCTTGGCCGCGAGCAAATCGGGCATGCTCAATACGCCGACCAGCTCCTTATTTGAGTTGACTGCGAGCAACACATTTTTTCGTCGCCTGTCCATGATTTGGGCGGCCTCGGCCGCCAGCACATCGGGTGAGATCGTCAGTGGCTCGCGCGTCATGACGTCGGCCACCTTGACTCCGCGCACGTCGCCGATTCTCTCTAGCAGTCGCCGTAGATCGCCGTCGGTGAAAATCCCTGCCAGCACGCCGCGCTCGGCGACGATCGCCGTCACGCCGATTTGCTTGCGCGTGATCTCGTGCAGTGCGTCCATCACGCTGGCGTCGAGCGGTACGGTCGGAATCCGCTCGTCGGTGCGCATCACATCGCGCACGTAGGTCAACAATTTCCGTCCCAGCGCGCCACCCGGATGCGCGCGCGCGAAATCTTCCGCCCCGAATCCGCGCGCATCAAGGCAAGCGACCGCCAATGCGTCGCCCATGGCCAGCATCGCGGTCGTCGACGAGGTCGGTGCTAGGTTGAGCGGGCACGCTTCCTTCTCGACATGGACGTCAATGTGCACATCAGCGAGCTTGGCGAGCGCGGATGACGCGTTGCCGGTCATCGCGATCAGCGGTGTCTCGAGTCGTTTGGCAATCGGCAACATCGTGAGGAGTTCGTCACCTTCTCCCGAATACGACAACGCGATGAGCACATCGTCGCGCGTGATCACTCCCAGGTCGCCGTGGGCGGCTTCGGCTGCGTGGAGAAACAGTGACGGAGTACCCGTAGAGGCAAGCGTCGCTGCAATCTTGCGAGCGATATGCCCGCTCTTGCCCACTCCGGTGACGACGACACGGCCAGCACAGGCCAACAGAAGATCAACGGCCCGTGAAAAGGCAGCGTCAATCCGGTCAGTCAGTGCTGCGATCGCCTGCGCTTCGACCTGCAATACCTCACGTGCGAGGGCGAGTGCGCCGGGGGTCGCAACAAGACGGGGGGGTGTCACGGTCGTATGTTCTAAGCCAGCGATAATACACCGCCGAGGTCTTCTGGCATGGGTTTTGCTCTCAGCGCGCGCCACGCGCCAACGGATATCACAGTGATCGCGCGTCGATGACATCAGGGCTTGAGTTCGCACTGTTCCTGCTGGCCACAGTTGTCGCCGGTGTCGTCGTATTCCGTCTGCTGCATTTGCCGCCGCTGCTCGCTTACCTGACCGTCGGGATCATCATCGGCCCGCACGCACTGGCGCTGCTACCCGACACCGCCGACACCCGCTATCTGGCTGAGTTCGGGGTGGTGTTTCTAATGTTTTCCATCGGCCTCGAATTCTCGCTGCCGCGCCTTAAAGCGATGCGGCGCATCGTGCTGGGACTCGGCAGCGCGCAGGTGGTCTTGACGATATTGATCACATTGACCGCGGGAGCTGCGGTTGGCCGCTATTTCAACGTCGGGCTGGCGGGTGCCTTTGCGCTCGGCAGTGCGCTGGCGATGTCGTCGACGGCAATCGTGATGAAAATGCTGACCGAGCGGATGCAGGTCGACACAGAGCACGGTAAGCGCATCGTGGGGGTTCTGCTGTTTCAGGATCTCGCGGTCGTTCCTTTGCTGGTGATTGTTCCTGCCCTCGGCGCGGAACCCGGTGTGATGCTGCAAACGCTTGGGGTCGCGCTGTTAAAAGCTGCGATTTTGCTGACGTTGCTGCTGGTGGGCGGGCCGCGCGCGATGCGGTGGTGGCTGCGCATGGTCGTGCGCCGGAAATCGCAGGAGCTCTTCACGCTAAACCTGCTGTTCGTCACTCTGGGCCTGTCGTGGCTGACCGGAGAAGCCGGGTTATCACTGGCGCTTGGCGCATTCATCGCTGGAATGCTGATCTCCGAGACTGAGTTCAGGCATCGAGTCGAAGAAGACATCAAGCCGTTTCGCGACGTGCTGCTCGGCCTGTTCTTCGTCACCATCGGCATGCTGCTCAACGTGCGCGTGGTGATCGACAACTTCGGCTGGGTAATGCTGGCGTTGATCGTCCCGGTTGCATTCAAATTCACGCTGATTTTCATTCTGGCGCGCGTTTTTGGCGCACCCGCCGGAACGTCGATCAGAACCGCATTGGCACTGGCTACCGCCGGTGAATTCGGATTCGTTCTGTTGGGGCAAGCGGGCGGCCTTGGATTGATCGATGAGCTGGTGCTTCAGGTGGTGCTGGCGGCGATGCTGCTGTCAATGATGATGGCACCGCTGCTGTTGCAGTATTCGGATCGAATCGTGTTGCGACTCGTTTCTTCGGAATGGATGCTTAGATCGCTTCAGCTGGCCAATATTGCGCAGCAGGCGATCGCGGTCGACAAGCACGTTGTGATATGCGGCTTCGGCCGCAGCGGTCAGCATCTGGCCAAGATGCTGGGTCAGGAGGGCATCGCCTATGTCGCCCTCGATGTCGATGCCGATCTGGTGCGGGTCGCGGCCGGCGCCGGCGAATCGGTGGTTTATGGCGACGCCAGCCGACGTGAGGCGCTGATTGCCGCAGGCATCACGCGCGCATCGGCACTGGCCATCACTTATCCCGACACGCCTTCGGCACTGAAGGTCCTGCACCACGTGCATGAGTTGAGTCCGACGCTTTCGGTGATCGTCCGCACACAGGACGATCACGACCTCGAGCGACTGAAGCGGGCAGGCGCGACCGAGGTGGTGCCGGAGCTGCTCGAAGGCAGCCTGATGCTCGGGTCTCATGCGCTGGTGCTGTTGGGCGTGCCTTTAACGCGAGTCGTCAAGCGCGTGCGTGAGGCGCGCGATCAGCGCTACCGCCTGTTGCGCGGCCACTTCCACAGCAGCATTGGCGATGACGAAGACGAGTTCGAAGACGAGCAGCACGAGCGCCTGCATTCGGTGCCGATCGACGACGGTGCCTCAGCCGTTGGAATGGCGTTGGGGGATCTCGACCTGGCGACGATCGGGGCCGAAGTCACTTCGGTGCGTCGTCACGGGATCCGAGGCGCCGATCCGAGCCCCGCCATGAGACTCCGGGCCGGCGACGTCGTGGTGCTGCGCGGCGTTCCCGACGCGCTCGAGCTCGCCGAGCAGCGATTGCTGCAGAAGTAGGCCGGGAACTTATTGCCGGTTGACTGCAAATAGCTCGTAGATGAGTGACGCCAGGAGCTGTGTGGCCTTCGACCCACCCGCGTCCGCTGCGGCTGCGTTCAATGTTCCGATGCAGCTCGATGAGCTGCATGCGATCAGGCAGCACGAGGCGCTCGAGCTCGATCGAGCGTTGCGCGGTGACGGTGCCGAGCGATTTTCACGATGAAGATGACAGCAGCGCAGCGCAATCGCGAACGCAGGTAACCGCGCAGGTTAGTGAACCGGCGCCGCGCTTTCGCGCTTTGGCCTGCGCGCCAGCACGGGAGCAAGATACCGGCCGGTATAGCTTCGAGCGCTGGCTGCAATAACCTCGGGCGCGCCGGTGGCAATGATCTCGCCGCCGCCGTCACCGCCCTCGGGGCCCATATCAACCACCCAGTCGGCCGTTTTGATCACGTCAAGGTTGTGCTCGATGACGATCACCGTATTGCCGGAGTCGCGCAGTTGATGCAGCACCTTCAGCAGCATCGCAATGTCGTGAAAGTGCAGGCCCGTGGTGGGCTCATCGAGGATGTATAGCGTGCGGCCGGTGTCGCGCTTGGACAATTCCAGCGACAGTTTTACGCGCTGTGCTTCGCCGCCCGATAACGTCGTCGCGCTTTGCCCAAGCTTGATGTAGCCGAGCCCGACACCAAGGAGCGTCTGCAATTTGCGCGCGATGCTTGGCACGGCATTGAAAAACTCGAAGGCATCCTCGACCGTCATATCGAGAACATCGGCAATGCTGCGACCCTTGTAATGAACTTCGAGTGTTTCGCGGTTGTAACGCTTGCCGTGGCAGACATCACACGGCACGTAAACATCGGGCAAAAAGTGCATCTCGACTTTGATCACGCCGTCGCCCTGACACGTTTCGCAGCGCCCGCCCTTGACGTTGAATGAAAAGCGGCCTGCCTCGTAGCCGCGTTCGCGCGCAGTCGGCGTTTCGGCGAATAACTCGCGGATCGGCGTGAACAGTCCGGTGTAAGTCGCCGGATTCGAGCGCGGCGTGCGTCCGATGGCGCTCTGATCAACGCTGATCACCTTGTCGAAATTCTCCAGACCTTCGATCGAAACGTACGGCGCCGGCTCGGCCGCAGAGCCATACAAATGGCGAGCCGTCGCCGCATACAGTGTGTCATTGATCAACGTGGACTTGCCGGAACCCGACACGCCCGCGATGCACGTCAGCAACCCCACGGGAATTTCGAGGGTGACTTTCTTCAAGTTGTTGCCGTGCGCACCGACAAGTCGCAGCCAGGTCGTAAACGGTGGAGTGCGGTCATGCGGGACTTCGATCTGGCGCCGACCCGAAAGATACTGGCCCGTGAGTGAATCGGGATCGGCCAGTACGTGTTCGAGTCGACCTTGTGCAATAACTTCGCCGCCGTGGACTCCGGCGCCCGGCCCCATGTCGACGACGTAGTCGGCAGCGCGAATCGCATCCTCGTCGTGCTCGACGACGATGACGGTGTTGCCGAAGTCGCGCAAGTGCTTCAAGGTGTCGATCAATCGGCCGTTATCGCGCTGGTGCAGACCGATCGACGGCTCGTCGAGAACGTACATCACACCCGTCAGACCGGAGCCGATTTGCGATGCCAGTCGTATGCGCTGCGATTCGCCGCCCGACAATGTCTCGGCTGAGCGATCAAGCGACAAATAGTCCAACCCAACGTTAACCAGAAAGCGCAATCGAGACCCGATTTCCCGGACGATCTTGTCGGCAATCTCTCGCTTCGACCCGGTGAAGCTCAGGCGCTCGAAGTATTCGACCGCTTCGTGCAATGGAGCGGCCGCGATCTGGTAAATGCCACGCCGCTCGGCGCCTTCGCCGATGAACACATTGCGCGACTCGCGCCGCAGGCGGGTTCCATCGCACACCGGACATGCACGGCGGCCGCGCATTTTGCCGAGCTCCTCGCGGACAACCGGCGAGTCCGTCTCGCGAAAACGTCTCTGCAAATTGGGAATAACGCCTTCGAACGGATGGCGCCGCACCATTTTTTTTCCGCGCTCATTGGTGTATGCAAATGCAATCTCGGTTTCGCCTGACCCTTGGAGCACAACCCGCTGAGCGGTTGCAGGCAGTTGCTCGAACGGCGTATCGAGGTCGAACCCGTAATGCTGCGCAAGGGTCGCCAGCATCTGGAAGTAATACTGATTGCGCGCGTCCCAGCCTTTGATTGCGCCGCTGGCAAGCGACAGTTCCGGATGGGCGACCACGCGGCTCTCGTCGAAGTACTCGACCGTTCCCAGGCCGTCGCATGCCTCGCATGCACCTACAGGATTGTTGAAGGAAAACAGACGAGGCTCGAGCTCGGACAACGAGTAGTCGCACTCGGGGCAAGAAAAACGGCTCGAGAACAAGGTTTCGCGGCCATCGTCGAGATCGAGCAACAGTGCGCGGCCGTCGGCCAGTCGCAGCGCCGTCTCAAATGATTCGGCCAACCGCTGCTGTGCATCGGCGCGCACCTTGAGGCGGTCGATGACGACGTCGAACGAGTGTTTTTCTGTTTTCTTCAGCGGTGGAAGCGTGTCTGCTTCGACGATGGCGCCGTCGATGCGGAAGCGCACGAATCCTTGCGTCTGCATGTCGTCAAAAAATTCCGCGAATTCGCCGCGGCGCTCGCGAATCACCGGCGCGAGCACCATGACGCGCGTGTCGGCCGGCAGGCGCATCGTCGCATCGACCATTTGCGAAACGGTTTGCGATTGCAACGGCAATTGATGAGTGGGGCAGTAGGGCGTGCCGACGCGCGCATACAGCAACCGCAGATAATCGTGGATCTCGGTGACCGTGCCAACGGTCGAGCGCGGGTTGTGCGACGCCGACCGCTGCTCGATCGATATCGCAGGAGAAAGCCCTTCGATCAGATCGACATCGGGCTTCTCCATTAACTGCAGGAACTGGCGCGCGTACGTCGACAGCGATTCCACGTAACGCCGCTGGCCTTCGGCGTACAGCGTGTCGAATGCAAGCGACGACTTGCCGGAACCCGATAGCCCGGTGATCACGATCAGCCGCTGTCGCGGCAAATCGAGATCGATGTTTTTTAGGTTGTGCGTGCGCGCGCCGCGAATACGGATTTCGCCGCTTCCAGTTGCGCTCATTGCAGGTAAATGGGGTGACGAGGGAGAAAGGCAACTTGTTACTATAACTACAAACTTCTCCGCGGCCGTACCGAGCAGTCTGTCGGGTCGATAAGCGCCGCGCGTAGTTCATCAACCCGCGCGCCCAACCCCGGCATGACCGCTCCAGTGGCTTCGACGATGACCGCGCTTGAAATTCGCGCCAGCGTTTCGCTGGCGTCGATCTTCGCGCTGCGCTTGCTCGGACTGTTCCTGATCCTGCCGGTTTTTGCGATCTACGCGCAGTCGATAGCCGGGGGCAACGATCCCACCCTGGTGGGACTTGCGCTGGGGATCTACGGGTTGACGCAGGGCCTGCTCCAGATTCCTTACGGTGCGGCAAGCGACAGATTGGGCCGCAAACCGGTAATCGCAGCCGGCCTGGTGGTGTTCGCTATCGGTAGTTTTGTCGCCGCAGCAGCGACCGATATCCTGTGGACGATCATCGGGCGCGCGATTCAAGGCGCGGGCGCGATCTCCGCGGCGGTGACTGCATACATTGCCGACGCCACACGCGACGAACATCGAACCAAGGCCATGGCGCTGGTGGGCGGCTCCGTCGGACTGACTTTTGCAGGGTCGCTGGTGCTTGCGCCGGCGCTGTACGTTGCAATCGGTGTCAAGGGGCTTTTTGCAATGACCGGGATTCTGGTCGTCGCGGCGATCGGGGTCTTGATATGGATCGTGCCGCCGGCGCCTCGGAAGGCCGACCACTCAAGTCAGCAGGCGACCCACCGCACATTGCTAGATCCGCAGTTGCTGCGGCTGAACGTCGGCATCTTCGTATTGCACACGGTGCTGATGGCTTTGTTCATCGTGATTCCGCCGATCTTGGTGCAAACAGGTGGCTTACCGCTTTCCGAGCACTGGAAGGTCTACCTGCCGGTCGTTGTGCTGTCGTTCGCCTTGATGGTGAAGCCGCTGATCGAGGCTGAGCGGCGCGCGTTGGTACGCCCACTGTTCATCGCCTCGATCGCGCTGGTGCTGATCTCTCACCTGGGATTTCTGCTGCTGGGAAATTCTCTAGCATGGCTGGCGCTGTGGCTGCTGGTTTTCTTTACCGGCTTCAACATTCTCGAAGCGTGCCTGCCCTCTCTGGTGTCGCGGCTTGCGCCGGCGTCTGCCAAAGGTCTTGCGCTCGGCATCTACAATACGGCGCAGGCGTTGGGGCTGTTTGCTGGCGGTGTCCTGGGTGGCGCCATCGCGGCACGTTGGGGTCCACAGGCGGTGTTCGTTTTTGCCGCACTTGTCACTGCGGCGTGGTGTGCGATTGCCTTCGGGATGCGCGAAGTGCCAATTCGAGTGGGCATCGAGGCCGTTTCGATTTGAATCGCCGTTGGCGCAAGCGGCACAGAATGTTTTTATCAGGAGGCAGCGATGGCATCCGTCAACAAAGTGATACTGATCGGCAACCTTGGACGCGATCCAGAAACTCGCTACACGGCTGATGGGGCGGCGATCACGAACATAACAATCGCCACTTCGGATCGTTGGAAGGATAAAGCCACCGGTGAGATGAAGGAGGCGACCGAGTGGCACAAAGTCGCGTTTTTCGGCCGGCTTGCCGAAATCGCTGGCGAGTATCTGAAAAAAGGTCGCCCGGTTTACGTCGAGGGAAAGTTGCGCACCCGCAAATGGCAGGACAAGGAAGGGCAGGACAAATACACGACCGAAATCATTGCGGACAATATGCAGATGCTTGGCTCTCGGGAAGGCATGGGTGGCGCAAGTGGCGACTTTGATGCTGCCGAGAACTCACGCGCTCCGGCGCGTGCGAGCACACCTTCGGGCGGTGCGCATTCCGCGCCAAAGTCTACGCCGAGCGTCGCTGAAATGGACGACGATATTCCTTTCTAGCATGCGCTTGCCGTGTACGAGACCGCGTCGCGGTCGCACGCGCACTCGTTTCAATCAGTGAGGGCGCCGCCCTTCGCGGCGGTCGCGCGAGCGGCGCAGATCCGAGGCGAGCGGATGACGCACTGGCGGTGGCCGCTCGATTGAGCAATCCGATCACCTGAATGACGACCGCATGGATTTGAGTTTTCTTCCAGACTGGCCGATTGCCTGGCCGGCCGCGATGGCAGTGGCAATTCTTGCGTTGTTCGCTGCAGTCGCCGGCGAAGTCGCCGGACGCTGGCTGCGAGTTCCGCGCTTGCTGGGTTACGTGGCAGCCGGCGCGCTGTTCGGCGCAGGGGGGTACGTCGTGCAGTGGCTGAAGATTGAAGAACTGCCGATCCGCACCATGCAGTTTTCAATGAACTTCGCCGCCGCCGTGATCCTCTTCGACGTTGGCCAGCGGGTGTCGTTCGGCTGGGTGCGTCGCAATCCGGCGCTGCTCGGAGCGAGCGTGGTAGAAAGTGCGCTGACGTTCGTCGGCGTCTATGTCGCAATGCAGGCGCTCGAGATTGCGCCGCTCGCTTCTGCGCTGATCGCCGCGATCAGCATGTCGACGTCCCCGGCGGTCGTGTTGGCCGTCACACGGGAGCTGCGTGCGCAGGGCCAGGTCACCGAGCGCACGCTGTTGCTCACCGCGCTCAATTCAATTTACGCGGTCGTACTGTCGACACTGCTGCTGGCATGGGCTCGCGTGCAGACGCGAGGCGTGCTCGACGACTACCTGCTGCACCCGGCGTACCTGATTGTAGGTTCGCTTGCGCTTGCCGCTATCGGTGCGCGCGTGTTTTTGGCGGTGGTCGGGTTCGTAGGTCGCGATCGCGCCGAGCAGATCATGGTGATGCTCGCGGTGGTGTGGATTGTGTTTTCCACTGCGGATGCGCTGAAGCTCTCGCCGCTTCTGGCGCTGCTTGCCTGCGGCGCCTTTGTGCGCACGTTCGACGACCAGCGGCTGCTCGCCAGGACCGACATCGGACTGGCGTCCGCCGTCGCACTCGCTTTGTTCTTCGCGCTGTCGGCTGCGGTGGTCGACCTCGATGTGTTGTTTGCAGCTTGGCTGCCGGCGCTCGCGCTGGTCCTCGTGCGCTCAGTTTGCAAAGTTGCGGCCGTTGGCGCGCTGTCTCCGTTGACGGGTATCGCATGGCGCAAGGGCCTTCTGACCGGCATCGGACTGTTGCCGATGTCAGCACTAGCGCTGATGCTGACGCAGGAAGTGTCGCTGCTGAACCCGCAAGTCGGGGCCCAGACCGGTGCCGTGTTGCTGCTGAGCGTCGTCATTCTGCAGGTCGTCGGCGCGCTGACTCTGATGTTTGCGTTGCGCGCAAGCGATGAAGCCAGAACGGATGGAGTGCGTCGATGACCGCAGCAAAGTCCTGGGTGCCGATCAGCCCCGGGCCGGAAGCCGGTCTTACGTTCAACGCGTCAGCATTGCTGACACTGGGCGTCGAGCTCGAGCTACAACTGATCGATCGACGCACCGGCGATCTGACGCGTGGCGCGTCCGACTTGATTGCTCTGGTTTCAAAGAAACCGCACCTTGGCGAGATCAAGCCCGAGATTACCGAAAGCATGCTCGAGATCAGCACCTCGGTGCACCGGACGTTCAGACCGCTGCTCAATGAACTGACCGCGATGCGAGACACGCTGGTAGCGGGGGCGGACTTGCTCGATATCGAAGTGGCCGGCGGTGGTGCGCACCCGTTCCAGCGCTGGTACGACCGCCAGATCTACGATCGACCGCGCTTCCGCCACGTGGCGGGTTTGTACGGCTATCTGGCCAAGCAGTTCACCGTGTTCGGCCAGCATGTACATGTCGGCTGCGAAAATGGAACGCAAGCGCTGCTGCTATTGCATCAGCTGTCCTCTTACATCCCGCAGTTCATTGCACTTGCCGCGGCGAGCCCGTATTTTCAGGGCGTCGACACATCGTATGACTGTTCGCGCTTGAACAGCGTTTATGCGTTTCCGCTGTCGGGGCGTGCTCCATTTGTGACCGACTGGCCGGCGTTCGAGCGTTTCTTCGCAAAGTTAAAGGCGCTCGGCGTTGTCGAGAGCATGAAAGACTTTTACTGGGATGTTCGTCCGAAGCCCGAGTTTGGAACGATCGAAGTGCGCGTATTCGATACGCCGCTGACAGTCGAGCGGGCTGCGGTGCTGGCGGCGTATGTCCAGACTATCTGCCGGATGCTGCTGCAACAGGGGGCTGCTCCCGAAACCGAAGATATCTACCTGACTTACAACTACAACCGATTTCAGGCGTGCCGTTTCGGTCTCGAGGGACAGGTCATCAACGGCACCACCGGCACCAGCCGTGCGCTGCACCAAGATATTTTGGCCACGCTCGACTCCTGCCGCCCGTTTGCTAGGGAGCTCGAGTCGACCGACGCACTCGACGAGATCGAACGTTGGGTGCGTACCGCTGGCAACGATGCACGTTGGCAGCGTGAAAGATTTCAGCGTCGCCATTCGATGGCCGAGCTGTTGCTCGAATCCGCCGATCGATGGCGCGGCAAGCGCGTCGATCACGCCGCGAGCAGCGACAGCGCGATCTGATGCAGCGGCCCGGCGCTTGCAATCAGGGAAGCGTCCACGAGTGGATCGCCGCCGCTCCAAGAACTGACGACACCGCCGGCGCCCTCGACCACCGGCACGATCGCAGCGACGTCGTAGTACTCGAGCTTGGGGTCCAGCATCAAGTCGGCGGCGCCGGTGGCCAGTGCAAAATAGCCGAAGCAGTCGCCCCACGTGCGATACATCTTGGCGCGTTTGACGATCTGTTCGATCCGATGCGCAGCGGGGCTGCGCTGCTCCTCGGACATCCAGTGGGATGTCGCCAGCACCGTGGCTTCTTCTAGACGTTCACACTGCCGAACGTTCACGCGGCGTTGCGTGCTGTCGCTTGCGTAGAGCGTAGTACTGCGATGATGTCCGATCAGGGCGACGCCGGCGGCTGCATGGCCGATCGCGCCGAGCACCGGGCGATATCCGTCGCGCTCCTGCCGCTCGAGCGCAATCAAGGTTCCGAACAGGAAGCAGTTCGTAATGAAGGCGCGCGTGCCATCGATCGGATCGAGCACCCAGCGGTAACCGCGGCCGGGCTTGACTCCGTGCTCCTCGCCTAGGATTGCATGCTCAGGATAGCGGCGCTCGATCAACTTGCGCAACGCAGCCTCGGCGTTGCGGTCGGCCGTTGTCACCGGGCTCGCGTCGTTCTTCAGCGACACCGTCGCGCCGCCCAGAAAAAATGGGCGGATCGTTGCAAACGCAATCGCAATCAGCTCGTGCACGAACGGCACGAACTCGCGTTCTTCCTCCGCTGACAGCTGCGCGCTGTAGCGTTCGATCACGCGCGCGCAGGCTTGAACAGGTTTTCGCAGGCAGCGCGATCGGCCGCGTCGGAGGCCGCTTTGGCGCATATCGGCGTGACCCTTGCGCTGAGTCGCGCCAACGACGCGTCGTGACTGCCATCCTTGTTCCACGCTACGAGCCGGCCGCTGATTCGTTCGAGCGTCCTTTTGCTTCGCCCCGAAAATGCTCCGGGTTCGGTGCGCAATTCACCGATGACCTGGCTCGATGCCTGCTCGATCAGCGCGGCCTCCTGAGGGGTGAGGTCGATCAGGTAGCGCACATATGCGCCACCCCATTCGAGTCGCGTCGCGGGTCCGATCGATGTCTGGTACGCCTGACGTGACCAGTCGATGGCAGCGCGGTTGCCTTCCGGCGTATTGCGTTTCTTTGCGTTCGACGCAAGCACGAGCATGTAGTAGTAGGGTGAATGCGAGCGTTTGAGCTCGCGCGTGATCAGCGCGTCGGCTTCATCGAGCAGTCCGGCCTGCGCCAGCATCGAGCCCGCGCTGTAGATCACCGATTGCCGCTCGTTCAGATCGATGGTATCGCTGTCCGCGCGCGCTGCCTGCGCGCGTACTTCTTCAAGTAACGGCAGCGTCAAAGGAGCGTCCTTGTTGTCGAGCCGCGCGATCGCGACTTTGGCGGTAGTTGCCCAGATGCGCCCCGCACTGCTGAGCGTCTGGTCGTGGGCGAGGCTGTCCAACGCCGCGTTCCACGACTGAACCAGATCGGCGCGTTGCGCCGATCTCGGAGTCGTCACGGCGCCGATGATGTCGTCGGCGCTAAAGGCGAGCTGATCGTAGTGTTCGCGCACCAGTTCCGGCTGCGCAAGCACGCTCTTCAGACTTGCCAGCGCCTCGGCTTTGTCAATCGGCGGCTTGGAATCGCCTTTCGCCGTTGCCACTGCACCCAGCGCCTGCAGTACCAGGCGCGACGCCGATTCGCGCTGTGTCGGCGGGCAGCTGCGCGCCAGCTTGAGCAGTGTCGTCGGTACATCTTTCTCAGCAACCAGTTGCTGATCGTCGGTCGCCCACGAGTAATACGCGAGCAGCCGCCAGTCTTCGGCGGCCAACGGACGGCCGGCGAGCGCTGCGTCGAGCAGTTGGCGAGCAGACACGCCTGCCGACAATCCGCGCTGCAGCAGCTGCATGTACTTGGCGGGCTCGACTGAGCCTTCAAGGCGAGTGATTTCGTTGCCGTCCGCGGTCAACAGCACCATTGTCGGATACCCGCTGACGTTGAAGCGCTTGCCAAGTGCCGGGCCGCTTGAGGTGTCGCCATCAACGTACACCGGCACGAAGGATCGGGACTTCGCGACAAACTCGTCGCGGGTAAAGATTGTCGACTTGACGTGGTTGCACGGTGGGCACCACGTGGCGGTCCAGAACAGAAAGACGGGTTTGTTATCGGCCCTGGCGGTAGCAAATGCCGAATCGATATCGGCTGGCGCGTCGGTCTTGACCCATGCAATTGTGTCGACAGCGGCATGCGCAGCGGCTGGCAATGCAGACTTTGCGCCGGGAGCATCCGGAGTCCTGGCACAAGCGGCCGCAATCAACGAGAATGCGATCGCCGCCGCTGACCGGCTGAGTTTGAGTTTCATCGATGACCGTCCGCGCAGATTGTCGCGAGAGACGCAGTCTATCGCCGCAGCACGACCTTCTCCGCCAGCGCCAGATAATGGCGCAGCGGCGGTGTTTGCGCGTGCTCGATCTTTGCGAGATCGTCCCATAGACGGACATGCACAGCCTGCTCTGCATACGGCTGCGAGATGAAACGCTCGGCTTCGCCGTCCGTGAAAATCCCGCCTTGCAATTCCAGGCTGCGCTTCGAATCGGCTGAAAGTCCGGCCCAGTATTGAGCGCCATTGATCGTGCCGTCGCCTCGCGCACAAAGATATCGTTTAGCGTCGACGTGCAGGCGGATCGGCTGCAGCACTGCGTCGTCGAACAGGCCCCGCAGGAACGGCAGCGCGACGTATTCATGTCGATCGTCGACTCCGCGCAGTGTTGGCGTTTCGCCCTGGTCGTTGACCATATGACCGAGGTCGTGCAGCAACGCGGCCACGACGAGCGAGGGAGCCGAGCCGCTTTGCTCCGCAAGCTGCGCAGCCTGCAGCGCGTGCTGCAGTTGAGTAACCGGCTCTCCGGCGTACATGCGCGCGCCCTTGGTCGCAAACAGCGGTTCGATGTCGCCAAGACCGAATCGCATCGCGCTAAATGGGCGTCGTTTGCTCGGTGTTGAACAACCCGGCCTGTGCCCCCAGCACGCGGGTTTTGGCGAGCACACCGGCTGACTCGAGGATCGGGTATGACACCGAGCAGATCAGGGAGTTGATGCGCTTGAAATCGGACAGGAGATCCAGATGCAGCGAGCTGGTTTCGACCGACTGCAGCGTGTTCTCAAACAACCTGCGCAGGTGATGGTCGGCATAGCGCAGCTCGAGCTCGCGGAACGCAACCTTTTCCGCGATCAGCTGCTGTGCCGATTTCAGGTCTCCATTCAGGAAAACCGCCACCGACAATTGCAGGTTGGTCATCAGCCGTGCGTGCAGGTCGCTGATCTCGACCAGGCCGGCTTGCGAAAAGGACAGCTTCAGCTGGATCTTGCGTTGCGCGATGTCGAGCAGCAGGCGCTCGATGATGTCGCCAATGTGCTCGAGATTGATGGTGAACTGGATGATCTCGGTCCAGCGGCGCGCTTCGTTCGCATCGAGCGCTTCGCGGCTAACCTGCGCCAGGTAGCGCTTGATCGCCGAATACAGGCGGTCGACTTCGTCGTCTTTCCGGCGCAGCGCTTCCACCAGCGGCAGGTCGTTGGTCTTCAGAACCGTCGGCAGTCCGGTCAGCATTTCATGCACGGTATCTGCCAGCCGGATCGTTTCGCGGGATGCATTGCCCAGAGCGAGCGCAGGGGTATCGAGCGCGACGGGATCAAGATATTTCGGCTCGCCGGCGCGATCGGTGATCGGTTTCGCGGGCAGCCAGCGTTCAGCAATCACTGCAAAGCGATCGGTGAATCCGATGAACGCGATTGCCAAGGCGATGTTAAACAGCAGGTGAAACTGCACGATCAGCTGCTGAGGATTGTCTTGCCACCGCGTGAGAAAGGGGGTCACGAGCGGCAACGCGAGCACCGCGACCGCGACCCCGGCAGCCTTGAACATGAAGTTGCCAAGCGGCACGCGGCGAGCGACGGCATCCGCTTTCCACGTTGTGAGCAATGCCAAGAGTCCGCTGCCGAGGTTCGCGCCCAACACGATCGGCAGTGCGACCTGGATTGGCAGCACGTGCGTTGCCGACAGCGTGGCTACCAGCAGCACAACAGCGAGACTCGAATACGAAGCAACCACCATCAATGCACCGATCAGCACGTCGAGCAGCAAATCGCCCGACAGTTGAGCGAACAGGACCCGCACCCCGGACGCCTGCGTCAGCGGCGCGGTCGCTGCAGTCACCATCTGCAGCGCGAGGATCATCACGCCGAGGCCCAGCACGATCTTGCCAATCTGGCCTGCGCGCTCGTTCTTCTTGGACAGATACACCACCACGCCGGCCACGATCAGCAGCGGTGCGAGCCAGGTCAGATTGAGTGAAAAAAACTGAACCATCAACGCGGTGCCAACATCGGCTCCGAGCATCACCGCCAGCGCGGCTGCGGTCGTGATCAGGCCCTGTGACACGAACGAAGACGCCAGCAATGCGGTAGCAGTCGAGCTTTGCAGCAGGCCGGTGACGGCGACGCCTGCGACAAAACTGGTACCGCGGTGGCCGACGTTGCGTCGTAGGACATGACGCAGACTTGCGCCGTACACGCGCAGCACTCCGCTGCGCACGATATGTGTTCCCCAAACGAGAAGCGCGATGGCGGCTAAGAGGTTAAGCAATGTCTGCATTGACTGCTGCTACCAGGGCAACGAGTACGTCTTGGTGTTGGTGAAGCTCTTCATTGCTTCGAGCACGCCTTCCTTGTAGCCCAATCCTGAATCCTTGATGCCCCCGAAAGGCGTCAGTTCCAGCCGGTATCCCGGCACTTCACGCACATTCACGGTGCCCACCTGCAACTCAGATACGAAACGCGTGACGTAATCGAGCCGGTTGGTGCACACGGCTGAAGATAACCCGTACGCTGTCGAGTTGCTGATTGCGATCGCTTCATCGATCGTGCCGAATCGAATCACCGGCGACACCGGACCGAACGTTTCCTGTCTGACCAGCGTCATCTCCGTTTTTACATCATCTACGACGGTCGGCGAATACAGCGCACCCTGGCGCTGGTTGCCGGTCACCAGTAGCGCGCCGTGTGCTACGGCTTCGTTGACTCGTTGCTCGAACAGCTTGGCGGCGGACTCGTCGATCACCGTGCCCATGTCGGTTGACGGATCAAGCGGGTCGCCATAATTCACGGCCTTAGTCTTTGCAAGCAGCAGCTCGACGAAGCGATCTGCGACCGCGTGCTGAACCAACATCCGCTTGACCGCGGTGCACCGCTGGCCCGAGTTCTTGTACGAGCCGCTCGCGGCAAGCGTTGCCGCTTCTTCGAGATCGGCATCTTCCATCACGATGATCGGGTCGTTGCCGCCCAGCTCCAGCACTTGCCGCTTGTAGACCGCCTTTGCAGCGATCGCCTTACCGACGGCGACACCACCGGTGAAGGTCACCAGATCGACCTGGGGGTTCGTCAACAGCTCATCGGCGATCTCGCGCGGGTCGCCGGTAATGACCGACAACATCGGTGGTGGCAAGCCGGCCTCGTACAGGATGTCGGCCAGAGCGTATGCCGCAAGCGGCGTTTTCTCGCTGGGCTTCAACACGACCCGGTTGTTGGTCGCGATTGCGGGTGCAACTTTGTGGATCACCTGATTCAGCGGGTGATTGAACGGCGTGATCGCGGTGATCACGCCGAGCAGAGGCTCGCGCATCGTGTACACCTTGCGCTGGCGTCCATGCGGCGTGACGTCGCACGAGAAAACCTGGCCGTCGTCGACCAGCGCCTGATTCGCGGAGAACAGCAGCACATCGCTGGCGCGGCCCACTTCGTACAGCGTGTCTTTCAAGCACAACCCTGATTCGAGCGTGATCATTCGCGCGATCGCATCGCGTCGCTCGGCAATGATCTGCGCCGCCTTCATCAGGATCCGATAGCGTTCGTGCCGCGTCAGTCGGCTGCGAAAACGTGCACCGATGTCGATCGCGTGCCGCACCTGCGCCACCGACGCATTCGGCACGAAGGCTACGACTTCGTCGGTGTACGGATAGCGGATCTCGAAATGCCGATCGCCCGCGATTTTTTCGCCCGCGATGCGCAGCGATTCGGTCCGGATGGGTGCGTTGGGCGCGTTCATCGGGATCACTGAGCAGAGTTCAGCGCGAGGTCGAACGCATCGAAATTGCGCCAACGCCGGTTCGGGTTCAGCCCTTCGATGCGCCGGTTGATGATCAGCGGCACGCGCTGCTCGGAGATGCCTCCGTGTGAGCGCAGCGGCAGCTCGAGCTGCGACAGGTCGTGGCGACTGCGGTTCGTACCGAGCACGAAGCTGCGCTCGGCGATGACGACAATGTCGCCGATGCGATCAGGCGGCAGCTCGAAGCGCAGCGCAGCCTCCGCACGCGGCAGCACGAGTTCGATTCCCAGAAGCGCACGCAGCCGATCGATCACGTCGTGGACGGCGTCGGGCGGCAGGTAGATCGTGGCAAACGACCCCAGTGCGCCGTGATGTACGACATACGGATCGGTAATCGGCAGGATCACGCGCGACCGCTCGGCACCGAGCCATTGGTCCAGTGTGTCCTGCAGATAGATGACGTTGGGACTGGCGTCGAGCCGCGTCTTGGCGTTCATACCGTGATCTGCAGTGACGGCGAACACCACGCCGAGCGCATCGAGTTCGCCCAGGTAGCGATCGAACATCGCGTAAAAACGATTGGCCTGTTCATCGCCCGGCGCGTGCTTGTGCTGAACGTAATCGGTGGTTGATAGGTACACCAGATCCGGCCGTTGAGTCTCGATGAGCTTGACTCCGGCGGCAAAGACGAACTCCGAAAGCTCGGCACTGTAAACGTCTGGCACCGCCATGCCCACCAGCGAGACGACGTCTTTGATGCCATTGTCCGCCTGCGTCGACGCATCGGCCTTTTCGGCCGAAAAGCAGATTCCGCGCAGCTTGTGCCCGAGCAACCGGCGCAACTTGTCCTTTGCAGTCACCACGGCGACCGAGTACCCCGCGTCGGCGATTGCGGCGAGGATCGTCGGCGCCCGCAGCCACTTCGGATCGTTCATCATGACCTCGGCGTTCGCGTCGACGTCGAGCAGCGTATTGCCGCAGATGCCGTGCACTGAGGGCGGGGCGCCGGTGACGATCGAAAGATTGTTCGGATTCGTGAAGCTTGGGATCACGCAGTCGGCCAACAACGCGGTGCCATCGGCCAGTACCCTTTTCAAGTGAGGCATGCGGCCGCTGGCGACGGCCTGAGCGATGTAGTCCGGCTCGCAGCCGTCGACGCAGATCACCACCGTGGGTTGCTTCGGGGCCGCGTAACTGCGCCCGTTGACCTGCACCGTCGTCTCTTTGAGTGCCATCGGATCAGCCACGCGCTTTTCTGGCGGAGGGTGCGCGCACCGGTTTCGCGCGCGGCAGATGCGCAGCGACGACTCCATGCACCACTCGGTGCTTGCTTTCGGTGACATGCTCGTACATCGCACGTCCCGCCACTTCGCCGTCGCCCGAGGCAATCGCTTTCAAAATGGCGCGATGCTCGGCCGCCGAACTCGGCAGCATCGACTGGTCCGATACACTCCGGCGCCGGTACAACGCCAGCTCCTTGACCAGCTTGCGATAGACACCGGCGAGCTTCCGGTTGCCCGCGAACTCGACCAGCGCGTCGTGAAAATGCAGATTCAGCCGGTGATAGGCATCGGAGTCACCGCCGCGGGCGGCAATATCCATCTGTTCGACGATCGCGCGCGCGGCCTTCATCTGCTCCGCGGTCATTGTTTCGGCAAGGCGCCTGCCGACCACCTCGTCCATCGCGGCGCGAAGATCGAAGATTTCCAGCGCTTCCTCCAGCGGAATCTCGCGAACGAAAACGCCGCGATTCTTTTCCTGCCGCACCAGCCCGGCCTCTTCCAGCATTCGAAACGCCTCGCGTATCGGCCCCCGGGAAACTCCCAAGCGCTCCGACAGCCAAGCTTCGGTAAGTTTGGTGCCGGCCGTGATTTCGCCTTCCAAAATCATGCGTTCGATCTCGTGCTGCGCAGCGCTCGACAACGACGCAGAGCGAAGCACTGCGATGCTCGGTGGCACGGCACGCGGGGGCTCCGCCGCACGCGCCGCTGACATTCCGTTGTGGTGCGATCGGTCAGGCATCGCCGCGATTCTAGCCGGTGAAGTGTTTATTGTCGACAATATGCAAAAAACAATTGACAGCCAAAATTGTGACTGCCTAGACTGACGGTGATTTGTGTCACCGTGTCGTCAACCGCTTTAATTGGCCTGCGCCGTAGGCTGTTCAGCCCACTCAACAGAGCCGACGGGCCGTATCGACCAACAGGGAGAAGTCGATGAAATTCGTTTCCAACACGGCCGTCAAGGTCTTCGCGGCTGCTGCACTTTCGCTTTGCGCATTCGGTGCCTACGCGCAAAAGACACAGCTCAGCGTGTACACCGCGCTCGAGACCGATCAACTGAAGGCTTACAAGGAAGGCTTCGAAAAATCGAATCCCAACATTGAAATCGTCTGGGTGCGCGACTCCACCGGCATCGTTACCGCGAAGCTGCTGGCGGAAAAGGCGAACCCAAAGGCCGACGTGATCATGGGTCTGGCCGCGACGAGCATGGCGGTGTTCGACAACGAAGGGATGCTGGTTCCTTATGCGCCGCCGGGCTTAAGCCGCCTCTCCGCGCAGTACCGCGACCCGAAGAATCCGCCGACATGGGTGGGGATGGACGTGTGGGGCGCCACCATTTGCTACAACACGGTAGAAGGCGCGAAGCGCAATGTCCCGAAGCCCGAAACATGGCGTGATCTGACCAAGTCGGTCTACAAGGGCCAGATCGTGATGCCGCACCCCGCGTCATCGGGCACCGGATTTTTCGATGTCTCCGCGTGGTTGCAAATGTGGGGCGAGGCCGACGGATGGAAGTTCATGGACGCGCTGCACGAGAACGTCGCGCAGTACATGCACTCCGGCTCGCGGCCCTGCGCGGCGGCGGCAGCGGGCGAATATGTGGTCGGCATTTCGTTCGAATATCGCGCCAACCGCGAGAAGGCGCGCGGCGCCCCGATCGAGTTGGTCTTTCCGAAGGAAGGGCTGGGATGGGATCTGGAAGCCATCGCGATCCACAAAGGCACCAAGAACATGGCTGCCGCGCAGAAGCTCGTCGATTGGTCGGTAAGCGACGAGGCGATGGCGCTGTACGCCAATAATTTTGCAATCGTTGCGGTTCCCGCACTGTCGAAGCCGCTTCCCAATGTGCCGGCCGACTACGCGACCCGTCTGGTGAAGAACGACTTCGCCTGGGCCGCGAAGAACCGCGACCGCGTGCTGGCAGAGTGGGAGAAGCGTTACGGGACCAAGGCCGCGCCGAAGTAGGGTTATTTCCGACGACTTTCGCGGAAATAACTCGCCGGGTTGGACCGCACCTCTAGGGGCGTTCAACCCGGCGGACTCCAGCCATGGTCATCGACGCAGCGGCGGTTCGACTCGAAGGCATCCGCAAAACTTTCGGAAGTTTCGTTGCGCTCGACTCGATCGACCTGGCGATCGCGCCGGGCGAGCTGGTTTGCTTTCTCGGTCCCTCGGGATGTGGCAAGACCACGCTGTTGAGAATCATCGCAGGTCTCGAACGGCAAACGCTCGGCCGCATCTGGCAAAACGGTATTGATGTTTCCAACGCACCGCCGGCCGGACGCGACTATGGAATCGTGTTCCAGTCGTATGCGCTGTTCCCGAACCTGACGATCGCGCAAAATGTCGCCTACGGCCTCGTTAATCGGCGCAAGGCGCGCGCCGAACGATCGGCACGTGTCAGCGAGTTGCTGTCGCTCGTCGGGTTGTCGGACGCGGGCGGCAAATATCCGAGCCAGATGTCGGGCGGCCAGCAGCAGCGCGTTGCGCTTGCTCGCGCGCTCGCGACGTCGCCCAGTTTGCTGCTGCTTGACGAGCCACTGTCTGCGCTGGATGCAAAAGTGCGCGAGCGGCTACGCGGCGAGATCAAGCAATTGCAGCGCCGGTTGCGCGTGACCACGATCATGGTGACGCACGATCAGGAAGAGGCCCTGTCAATGGCCGATAAAGTAATTGTGATGAACGACGGCGTGATCGAACAGATCGGCTCGGCGAGCGAAGTCTATGAGCGCGCCGCGACTCCGTTTGTGGCGGAATTTCTGGGTAAGGTCAACGTGTTGAATGCGGTCTCGCTTGGCGCCGGCAACTATCGCGTCGGTGCGGTCAACCTGACGTTGCCGGATGGCGCGGCCGGTAACGTCGCAGGCCAGATGGTGCGAATCTATGTTCGCCCCGAGGATCGGCATGTCGAAGGAGACATCGCGAGCATGCCAAATCGCCTGCGCGGACGCATCGACCGCATCGACTATCTGGGCACGTTCTGCCTGGCCGAGCTGCGCAGCGAAGCGCTCGGCCAGCCGATGCTGATTTCCTATTCACTGAATCAGTTGCACGATCTTGGCGTGCGCGAGGGGCGGGAAGTCGAAATTGCGCTGCGCGTCGATCGCGTGCGTGTGTTTGCGGACTCCAGCGCGCCGGCGGTGGTATGAGCGTCGTGGCGTTGCCCGCTGCGCGTGTGGGTGGCCCATCGCGGCTCGCGCTCGCAGGCGAAGCGCTGGCTGCACGGGGAGGTTTGCTGCTGCTTGCGCTGGGCCTGTTCGTCTTCCTGACGGTCCCGTTGGCGATGCTGTTTGCGCGCAGTGTCGAAGGACGCGCCGGAGAGTTCGTCGGAATAGCAAACTTTGTTCAGTACGTGCAGTCGCCGGCATTGGCACGATCAACGTCGAACACGCTGACCTTCGCCCTTCTGACGACGCTGATCACGGTGCCGCTCGCATTTGTGTTCGCTTATGCGATTCAGCGCAGCTGCATTCCCTACAAGAGTCTGTGGCGCAATGTCGCGATGATTCCGATCCTTGCGCCGTCGCTGCTGGCAGCGATCTCTTTCATTTATCTGTTCGGTAATCAAGGTGCACTGAAGTTCGTGCTCGGATGGTTCGGCGTGGAATCGATCTACGGCATGCCGGGCATGGTGCTGGCGATGACGTTTGCGTCGTTTCCGCACGCGGTGATGATTCTGCTCGCCGCGCTGGCGCTGTCGGACGCCCGCCTTTATGAGGCCGCGGATTCTCTGGGAACCAGCGAGCGCCGCAAGTTCACGACGATCACGCTACCGGGCGCGAGGTACGGATTGATCTCCGCCAGCATGGTGGTATTCACGATGGCGGTGTCCGAGTTCGGCGTTCCGAAGGTCATCGGGGGCAACACCAACGTGCTCGCGGTCGATATCTACAAGCAGGTGATCGGCCAGCAGAACTTCTCGATGGGCGCCGTCGTGGGACTGGTGCTGTTGTTGCCGGCCGTGGTGGCGTTCATCATCGACCACATCGTGCGACGCCGTCAGCAAGCGTTGATCACCGGCCGCAGCGTTCCGTACCAGGCCAGCCCGTCACGCGGTCGGGACGCGGCGCTATTGGCGTACGTCGTGCTGATGTCAATGCTGCTGTTAATCGTCGTAGGAATGGCCGCGTTCGGCTCGGTCGTCAAGCTCTGGCCGTACAACATGTCGCTGACACTCAACCATTACACGTACGGCTTCGAAGAGGCCGGCATCGAGCATGCGTACCGCAACAGCCTGAAGCTCGCAGTCCTTTGCGGTGTGCTCGGAGCAGCAATCACCTTCGCCGGCGCCTATTGGCTCGAGAAAACGCGTGGCGCCGAGCTGCTGCGACCGCTGATCCGTCTGCAGGCGATGCTGCCGATGGCAGTTCCCGGGCTCGTGCTCGGTATCGGCTATATCCTGTTTTTCAACGCACCTGCCAATCCGTTGAACTTCCTGTATGGAACTATGGGAATCCTCGTCGTATCGACGCTGATCCATTTCTATTCTTCGAGTCATCTGACTGCGGTCACTGCGCTCAATCAGATCGACCGCGAATTCGAGTCCGTTTCCGCGTCGCTGAAAGTGCCGTTTTACAAGACCTTCTGGCGGGTTACCGTACCGGTGTGCCTGCCGTCGATCCTCGATATCGGCCGCTACTACTTTGTCAACGCGATGACGACCATATCCGCGGTGGTTTTCTTATACTCGCCGCAAACGACGCTGGCGGCGATCTCTATCCTGCAGCTTGATGAGGCTGGCGCGATCGGCTCCGCCGCCGCAATGGCTACATTGATCGTGGTGACCTCGGCGGCCGTAACGGCGATACTGTTCGTCGCCGAATCCGCGCTGATCCTGCGCACCCAGAAATGGCGAAATACATCTTTGAAAGCGTAAAGGAATTTCGATGATCCGCGGCAACGATCCGATTTTGCTGACGCCCGGCCCGTTGACGACGTCGCTTCGCACCAAGCAGGCGATGCTGTCCGACTGGGGTTCCTGGGACGCGGCCTTTAACGGCATCACCGCCAGTATCCGGCGCGATGTGATCGACATCGTCAACGGCGGCGACGATTACACGTGTGTCCCGCTGCAGGGCAGCGGGACATTCTCAGTCGAAGCCGCCATCGGAACGCTGGTGCCCCGCAACGCGAGAGTCCTCGTGCCGAATAACGGCGCGTACTGCGCGCGCATCGTGCGCATCTGCAGATATCTGAATCGTGCGGTCGTGGATTTGGCCGTACCCGAGGATCAGCCGACCACGGGCGCGGTCGTCGAGGCTGCTCTGATTGCCGACCCCATGATCACCCACGTTGCGCAGGTGCATTGCGAAACCGGTGCCGGCATGGTGAACGATTTGGCCGGAGTCGCGCAGGTTTGTCGCAACTACGGCAAAGGGCTGATCGTCGATGCAATGAGCTCGTTCGCGGCTCTGCCGATCGACGTGCGCGCGATTCCGTTCGATGCGCTCATCGCGGCCAGCGGCAAGTGTCTGGAGGGCGTGCCGGGAATGGGCTTTGTGGTCGCCAAGAAGTCGCTGCTGGAAGCTCGGGCGGGCAACGCCCATTCCTTGGCGATGGATCTGCACGATCAATACGTGTACATGGAGAAGACGACGCAGTGGCGCTACACCCCGCCCACCCACGTCGTGGCTGCGCTGCGTGTTGCAATCGATCAGTTCAAGGAAGAGGGTGGCCAGCCCGCTCGACTTGCGCGCTACAAGAGCAATTGCGCAACGTTGGTCGAGGGAATGGTGGGACTTGGCTTCAAGCCTTTTTTGCCGCCGGCCGTTCAGGCGCCGATCATCGTCACGTTCCACGCGCCTGCCAACCCGGCGTACACCTTCAAGGCGTTCTACGAAATGACTCGCGATCGCGGCTACATGCTGTACCCCGGCAAGCTGACCGAAGTCGAGACGTTCAGGGTCGGGTGCATCGGCGCGATCGACGCCAACGAAATGCGCAACGTGGTGAGCGCCGTGTCGCAGACGCTGCAGGCCATGGGTATCAAGCACGCCGAGCCGTCGATCATTACCGCTGCGCGCAGGGCGGCGTAGCGCGCGCTACATGTAGCCTTCGGGCGCAAACGGCCCGAGAAACTGCACGGTGGCGCGGCGCCAGAAGCTTGCGGGTTCGCTGCGCAGCACCGTCACATCCGTGGGGTCTACCGACAGCCACGCGAGTCCTTCACTGTCGAGCTGCATGCGCCACACCCGGTCGCTCGAGGTCAGCTGTTCGAACGCACGCGTAACCTGCGTTGCAAGTTCGGGACTGTCGACCAGGATGCCGAGCTCGCTGTTGTACCAAGCCGAGCGCGGATCGAAATTCATCGAACCGATCATCACAATGCGCTGGTCGATGACGAATGCTTTCGCGTGCAAACTGGCTTCACTGCCGGGGGTAAGCGAGCGCGTCGACACGCGTCCGCCAATATCGGGGGGTGCGGTCGGCTTCAGCTCGTAGAGTTGGATACCGTTCCGCAGCAGCGTTGGCCGATACTTCGCGTAGCCAGCGTGCACCAGCGGAACGTCGGTCGCCGCCAATGAATTCGTCAGCGCGCGCACCCTGACTCCACGGTCCACGAGCTCCTTGAGCAAAGCCGTGCCGCTTTCGCCCGGAACCAGATAGGGAGAGACAAGCAACAGTGAGCTTTTTGCCGCGCGCAATCGCTGCAAGACTTCGGTCAGAACGAAACTCTCGACCTCGGGCGACTTGTCGGCGTCGAACTTCGATACCGGATCGACGACGGCGTGCGCTGCGGTCCATACCATCGCGCGGCGTCCTGCCAGCACGTCACCCAATGGATCGCTTTTCGCAACCGCTGTGCCGTACGACGATGCCTTAATCTGCTGGATTCGCTGCGAAAACTCCGCCAGTCGAGCGGTTACGGCTTCGCTCCCGCTCGCGCGGTCGAGCGGAGTCACCGGCAAAGCCCACTCGCTATTCCAGTATCGATCGAAGCCGCGCGAAATCTCCCGCGTCACCGATCCGAATGTCATCACATCAAGATCGGCAAACAGTGTTTCACTCGGGCCGTTGAAGTACTTGTTACCCAGATTGCGGCCGCCGATGATGCCGCCGACGTTGTCAGCGATCCACGCCTTGTTGTGCATGCGGCGATTAAGTCGCTCGCCGTCTGCGATGAACTCGAACAGGCGTGTCAGGCCAAAACGGCGGCCCGCGAACGGGTTGAACACGCGCACTTCGATGCCCGGAACGGACGCCAGCAGCGCGAGGTCGAATTCCTGGCCGGTGGTGTGCAGATCATCGATTAGCAGTCGAACCCGGATGCCGCGCCGCGCGGCGTCGACCAATTCGCCGAGTAGCAGCGATCCGCTTTCGTCGACGAAGATGGCGTAATACTGCACGTCGAGTGTGCGCGTCGCCTGTCGAGCCAACCCGGCGCGCGCTGAAAAGGCTTCGACGCCTTGTCCAAGCAGAAACAAACCCGATTGACCCGTCGCTGGGCGCTTCGCCGCGAGCTGCTTTGCGAGCGGTGTTGCTTCGGGAGTCGCGAAGGAATACGAAGGAGTGGGCGGTTCTTGTGGGGTGGGAAGGGTGGTGCAGCCGGTCGTCACAGCGGCCAACACTCCCAATAACCAGCAAACTGCTCTTGCAGGCACGGAATTTTTCATGTCGGCAGTATCAGTCCGCTAGGCGGGCCGTAGCGCCCTTGATTGCAACGAAGACACCCGCTATTCCGAGGACTGCTGTGCGCAAACTTGGTGAAGCGGTTCTCCGGCGAATCAGTTAACTTTCAGCGCTATGACACCCAGCATGACGGCTGCGACGCCCGCCCACCGGCGCAGGCTCAGCTTTTCTTTAAGCATGTAGGTACCGATCAGGGTCGCGAAGAGCACGGAAGTCTCGCGCAGCGATGCAACCAGTGCGACCGGCGCCTTGGTCATCGCCCACACCGATATCGCATAGGCGGCGGCCGATAGCGCGCCGCCGATCAATCCGTGCCAGCGACGCTCGCCCAATGCGGCAACGAACGCCCGCCGCCTTGTCGCCAGCATGTAGATCGAGAACGGAACGGCGTCGAGTACGAATAACCACGCGACGTACGCCCACGGATCGCCGGCAAGGCGTGCACCGGTACCGTCGGTGATCGTGTAAGCGGCGATCACGACAGCGTTGGCAAGCGCAAAGCCCACCGCCTGCGAGTGACCCCGGAGCACCGGCCCAACGCCGGCGGGTCGCAGCGCAAGCGCGATAACCCCCGCTGAAATCATCAGCATGCCGACCCAGCTCAACGGCCCAGGAAGTTCGCTCAGCCAGAGCACGCCGAGCACTGCAGTGATCAGCGGAGCCACCCCGCGCATCAGCGGATACACGAGCGACAGTTCGCCCGTTCGATAGGCATTGATCATCAGAAAGTAATACGCACCGTGAATTGCGATCGACGCGCTGATGTAAGGCCAGCTCGCGGCTGCCGGAAGTGGAACGATGAACAGAATCGGCACCGTTATCGCGCCGGCGAAGGTAACGATGGTCGCGGTATCGAGCAGCACGTCACTGCCGCCCTTGATCATCGCGTTCCAGGATGCGTGCAGCAGGGCGGCCAGCAGCACCGCAAGCGTGATTTCAAGGCTCACGGCTCAAAGCCCGCTGCTGAAAAATCGGGAGCAACACTCAAAGCGGCAGCACTGCGTCGGCTGGGGTGTACGGCAGCCCGAGTGCCTTGGCGACGGCCTTGTGAGTGACTTTGCCGGGCGCAATGTTCAGTCCGTCTTTCAAGTAACGATTGTCGGTCAGCGCGCGACGCCAACCTTTGTCGGCGAGCTGCAGCGCGAAGGTCAGGGTCGCATTGTTGAGCGCGTAGGTCGATGTGCGGGGCACTGCTCCCGGCATGTTGGCGACCATGTAGTGCACGACGCCGTCGATTACATACGTCGGATCGGCATGCGTAGTCGGGCGCGACGTTTCGCAACTGCCGCCCTGATCGATCGCGACATCGACAATCACGGAGCCACGCTTCATGTGCGGCAGCATTGCTCGAGTCACCAGCTTCGGTGCCTCGGCGCCCGGGATCAATACACCGGAGATGACCAGATCGGCGCGCAGAATCTCGCGTTCCACGTTGTCCCGATTGGAAAACACCGTCTTCACTCTTGCGCCGAGCATCGCATCGATGCGGCGCAAAGCATCGATCGACATGTCAATGACGATTACTTCGGCGCCGGTGCCCACCGCCATCTGCGCAGCATTCGTACCCACCATGCCGGCGCCGAGAATCACGATGCGCCCCGGGGCAACGCCGGCGACACCGCCCAGCAGCATTCCCATTCCGCCGGCCGATTTTTCCAGGCAGCGCGCGCCGGCCTGCACCGCCAATCGGCCCGCGACTTCCGACATCGGCGCGAGCAGCGGCAGGCCGCCGGTCGGCGAAGTCACGGTCTCGTATGCGATGCAGATCGCACCGCTTTTGATCAGGTCGGCGGCCTGCTCGGGATCGGGCGCGAGATGCAGATAGGTAAACAGAACCTGACCTTCGCACAGCATCGCCCGCTCGATCGCCTGCGGTTCCTTGACCTTGACGATCAGCTCGGCACGCTTGAACACTTCTTCGGCGCTGCCGGCAATCTCGGCGCCGGCGCGCCGAAAGTCGTCGTCGCTGGCACCGATGCCTTGACCGGCATCGGTCTGCACCAGCACCGTGTGCCCGTGCATCTTCATCTCGCGCACCGACGACGGCGTGAGGCCGACGCGATACTCGTGCACCTTTATTTCTTTTGGGACGCCGACCAACATGGGTTCTCCTAGCTTCTTACCCGCGCTGAATCCGCATCGTAAGGGGCATTCAAACTGACTTCGGCGGGATAACGATCGCCAGCCAGATCGATCTCGTACCGGCCGGTTTCAATCCACGCGCGATCTGCAGGGCCATCGTTACGCGCCACCAGGCCAAGCGCGACCGGCTTGCCGATCGTATAGCCAAAAGCGGCTGAGGTGATCGACCCGACGGGCTCGGAGTTGCGCAAGATCAGCTCGTTACCCCACAGGTTCGTATGGGGAGCATCGACCACAAGCGACACGATGCGACGCTTTACGCTTGACGCGCCGCCTGCGTTGGCGATGGCGATCAATGCATCGCGTCCGCGGAAGTCGGGCTTGCCAAGCTTCACCGCGAACGACAGCCCCGCTTCATAAGGGTGAATCTCGGGCGTCAGCTCGCGACCCCATGCGCGGTAGCCTTTTTCGAGACGCAGCGAATCAATTGCGTAATAACCTGCGTTAGCGACACCGAGGTCTTCGCCCGCTTCTGTCAGTGCTTGATAAACGCCGACCGCGAACTCGACGGGCACGTAAAGCTCCCAACCGAGCTCGCCCACATAGGTCAACCGCGTCGCGCGCACTGTCGCGTAGCCAAGATCGATCTCACGCGAGGTTCCGAACGGAAATGCCTGCGATGAAAAGTCGGCGGTGGATACCCGCTGCAGCAACGCACGCGATTGCGGGCCCATCACCGCAATCACGCAATACATCGCCGTGATATCGACGACTGCGCAATTCAAGCCGGGCATGGCTGAAATCGCTCGCTCGATCATGTCGCGATCGCGCACCGCTTGCGCGCTGCCGGTAACAATCATGTACTCGCCGCGGTCGAGCATGGTGATGGTGAAATCGCTTTCGTATCCGCCGCGCGCGTTCAGCATGCCGGTGTAGACGGTGCCGCCCGGCTCTGCCGGCGGGTCGTTGGCAACCAGCAGCGCCAGCGCGTCGCGCGCGTCGCTTCCGGTGATCAGCAATTTCGCGAAGGAGCTCATGTCGAAAATGGCAACCCGCTCGCGGCACGCGCGATGCTCCGCAGCCACCCACGGGTGCCAGTTTTGATGGCCCCATGAATACAGAATGTTTGCCTCCTTGATCGATGGCGCAAAGAAATTGGGCCGCTCCCATCCCATCTTCGAACCGAAGCACGCGCCTGCCTCACGCAGTAGTGGATACAGCGGCGAGCGGCGGAACGGCCGCGCGCTTTCGAGCTCGCGATTCGGCCACGGCATCTTGTAATGCATGCCGAGCACTTCGCTGATGCGATCGGGCAGCCAGTTTTCGTTCGCGTTGAAACGTCCGAATCGGCGGATGTCGACCGGCCAGAGATCCATCGTCGGCTCGCCCTGCACGATCCACTCGGCCAGTGCTTTACCCGCACCTCCGGCCGAAGCAATGCCGGTGGAGTTAAAGCCGCAACCGACATAAAAATTCTCGAAGCCCGGGGCTGGCCCGACGATGAAGTTGTTATCTGCGGTGAACGACTCGGGTCCGTTATAGAACTGCTTGACCTGCGCGGTTTCAAGCGCGGGCACCCGGATCATGGCGTTGTCGAGCAGAATTTGAAACGCGTCCCAATTGTCGGGCAGCAATTGAAATTCAAAATTCTCGGGTATGCCGCCGCGGTGGCGTGCACTCTGCATCCACGGGGTCGCGTTGGGCTCAAAGCCGCCCATCAGTAATCCGCCCACTTCCTCCTTGAAGTAGACGTAGCCGTCCGGGTCGCGCAGCACCGGCAGGTCGCGATGCACTCCTTCGATGCGATCGGTGACGATGTAGTAGTGCTCACACGAAAACAGTGGTACCGCGACGTCGGCCAGACTCGCGAGCTGGCGCGACCATTGACCTGCGCAGAGCACGACGATGTCGGCACCGATCGAACCCTCGTCGCCTGCCTTGTTGCGCCACGTCAGCGACGAGATCTGCTTCAGGCGATTGTTGCGGGTAGTCGTGACGCCTTCGACGCGCACGTTCTCAAAAATCTGCACGCCACGATTGCGCGCGCCCTTTGCGAGGGCGATCGTGAGGTCGGTCGGGTTAGCCTTGCCGTCTCCGGGCAACCACACGGCACCGTGCAGGTCGTCGGTTGCCATGATCGGATACCGCGTGCCTGCCTGCGCAGCCGAAATAACTTCGCACGCGACGCCTTGCGCGCGCGCGACCGCGGCAGTGCGCTTCAGTTGAATCATGCGGTCGACGGTGCGCGCAACCGCGAGCGAGCCGCATTGTTTCCAACCTGTACCGAGGCCGGTTTCCTGCTCCAACCCTGAATACAACTCGGTCGAGTATCGAATGAGCCGCGTCATGCTTTCATGGGCGCGCAGCTGTCCCACCAGGCCGGCGGCGTGCCATGTCGTGCCCGACGTCAGCCGCCCTTGCTCAAGCAACACAACATCTTTCTCGCCGAGCGCGGTCAAGTGATAGGCGACCGAGCACCCCATGATTCCGCCGCCGACAATCACGATGCGTGCAGCGTCCGGCGGGCGTGACGAGCCGAGCAGGGTCTCGGCGATCAAGACGCGCTGTCCTCGATTCGGAATCGTTGCCTGAATTCCCGCTCACCGGCCGATGAGAAAGCGACAACGCGAGAGTTTCTTACGCGGCGCGCCCAACCAAGCTCCCGACATCGATTCAATAGAGCCGCACCGGCTGCACCGGCCAAATGATGACGGCGCACGCTCCAGTCGAGGCAGGCGTGCGACAGGCCACGGCGCTCTTCAGATAGCGCCTGGATATCGATTCCGAGTTCACCGAAGAATCGCTTCCCGGCGGGCGTGATCGTCACTGCTTTCGCACTCCGTCGCAGGTAGCGGCTCTGCTCGAGACTGTCAAATGCGAGCACTCCCAACTCACCCGCCAGGTGGTCGTAGCACATGCGTGCCTTTCGCAGAGCGGGCTCGCGCGGGCTCGATCGCACTCGCACGGCGCCGGTACGGTATGCCACCCCCATCAGGCTTTCGATCAGCTCGGCCACGTCACGGTCCGCAAGTCGAAAGTAGCGGTGCCGTCCCTGGCTTTCGACGTCGATCAATCGTGCGTCAAGCAACTTGGCAAGGTGGGAGCTAATCGTCTGCTTGGTCAGATTAGCGACGCCGGCGAGTTCGGTTGCGGTCAGCGCTTCACCGGACATCAGCGCAGTCAGAATTTCAGCGCGCGCGTGATCGCCTATAAGCGCAGCGATTCTGACAATGCTTGGCCCGTCTTTCACCGTTCGATCGTAGTCGAACCATTGGCGTTCGACAAGGCGCTATTGTCGGCTTTGCAAACAGGCGAAATCTGATGATCACCTGCTTCATTCGCTACGAGATCGACCCGTTTCAGCGCGACGCTTTCAAGGACTACGCGAACAATTGGGCGCGCATCATTCCGCGCTGCGGCGGCGACCTCGTCGGCTATTTTCTGCCGCACGAAGGAACGAACAACATTGCGTGGGGATTGATCGAATTCGACAGTCTGGCCGCGTACGAGTTGTACCGGGCACGTCTGAAGGCAGACGCGGAAAGTCGCGCGAACTTCGCCTTCGCGCAGGACAAACGCCTGATCCTGCGCGAAGAGCGAACCTTCCTCGAAACGGTCGATAGCACGTTGCGCGGCGTAGCTGCGCGCCCCGCGCGGGCAACATGATCACGCGCTCTTCAGATGCCACGCTTTCGGGCGCGTGAATGTTTCGATGCCGTAAGTGGACAGAGTCAGCCCGACTCCTGAATGTCCGACGCCGCTCCACGGCAGGCGCGGACTGACCCTGTCGCAGCAGTTCAGGTACACGGTTCCGGCGCGCAGTTGCACGAGCAGTCGTTGCGCCGATTGCTCGTCTCGCGTGTACAGACCGGCGGTCAAACCGTATTCGCTATCGTTCATCAGCCGTAACGCCTCGGTATCGTCGGCCACTTTCTGAATTCCGATGATCGGACCGAAGCTTTCTTCTCGCATCACTTCCATCGAGTGGTCGACGTTTACCAGAACGGTAGGCTCAAACCAATTGCCCTCGCGCGCGATGCGAGCGCCGCCGATCAGCAGTCTGGCGCCCTTAGACACCGCGTCGGCCACTTGCCGCTCAAGAACCTCGAGCTGCGGGCCGCGTGTCAATGGACCGATATAGGTGTCTTCAGCCGCGGGATCGCCGGCCTTGAAGCCTGACACCTCCCTCACAAAAGCGTCGACAAACTGATCGTGGATCGACTGATGGACGTAGATACGCTCGACCGAACAGCAACTCTGGCCGGTGTTGTACATCGCACCATCAGCCAGCGATGCTGCGGCGCTGGCGACGTCGACATCTTCACGAACATAGACCGGATCCTTGCCACCGAGTTCGAGTTGCAGCTTCATCATCCTCGGACCCATCTCGCGGGCGATTCGTTGTCCAGTGGCGTAGGAGCCGGTGAAAAACACGCCGTCGATGGGCTGTCTGATCAACTCGGCGCCGACTGCGCCGCCGCCCGCGATGACACTGAATATCGAAGCCGGTACGCCGGCTCGATGCACCAACTTGCCAATCTCGATTCCCGTCAGCGTCGCAAACTCTGACGGCTTGTACAGCACCGCATTGCCGGTTAGCAGCGCTGGCACGAACACGTTGCCGCCCACGAAGTAAGGATAGTTCCATGCAGAGATGTTGGCGATCACACCGAGCGGCTCGTGCGAAATCCGCTCGCGCACCCCGCCTTCGTCATGCACGCCACGCGGCGTTATCACCGCCTCGGTTTCTTTGAGAAAGAAATCGATCCGGGCGGGCAAGCCGCTGATCTCGTTTCTCGCCTGCCGGATCGGCTTGCCGGTTTCAGACGTCAAGATGGCTGAGAGCCGCTCGACGTCGCTCACCAACGCGTCGCGAAAACGTACCAACACGGCGGCGCGGGTCGCCAATGGAGTTGCAGCCCACGCCGGTTGCGCGGCGCGCGCGGCCTGGTATTTGGCTGCGATTGACTCGGAGTCGTCTTCACGCAGCTCAGCAATCGTCGACCCGGTCGCAGGATTTCGAACCGTCAGCATCCTTGCCCACCCGGGCCCGTTGCCTGTTTCACTGCAATGTCCAGAAAACCTTTCAAAATCGGATCGCCCGACAGCGTGTCGCTGCTTTTCCAATCGAGAAACTCAGGATGCCACTGGACTGCCGACAGATACGAGGCTCCGGTCCAGCGCATCGCTTCGACCACGCCGTCATCGGGCGAAATCGCTTCAACCGTGAAATCATCGGCGACTTCTTTGACTGCCTGATGGTGAACGCTGTTGACGCGGGCGCGAGTGATGCTCGGGTACAGCGCCGCCAACTGTGTGCCCGCCACGAACTCGATCTCGTGGAAATTCTGATCGTACAAAGCCGCGTCGCGATGCGTCAGGCTGCCCGGTTGCTGCGTCGTTATGTCCTGATACAAAGTGCCGCCGAACGCGACGTTGATCACCTGCAAGCCCCTGCATACGCCGAGCACCGGCTTGCCGGCGTCGATGAACGCTCGCATCAACGCGATCTCGTATTCATCGCGCACCCGATCGCCTTGCCATTCGGGCCTGAGGGGCTCCTCGCCGTAGCTGCCAGGCCAGACATCGGAGCCCCCGTGCAGAATCAGTCCATCCAGCCATGCGGCATATTCGGCCAGAGTGATGTCGCCTCGCCGCGTCTCGCCTTCGGGTGAAGGCACCATGACCGCCAGCGCACCGCCGGCGTGCACCCAATGCACGATCGATTGCTCGACGTATTGCAGTGTCTTACCAGTGAACACTGGGCGGTTCGGATCGGCATGCAGGAAGCACGCCGAAATGGCGATACGCGGTCGCGCCTTCACATTGCCTGCTCGAAAAAGCGCGAGAAATCCGCCCGCGTCACAGGCCTCGGGTTGGTCTGATGGCAGATGTCCTTTTGCGCGATCTCGACCAGCGCTGCGATTTGATTTGCGTTTACACCGACCGCGGACAACGATGGCGCAATTCCGATCTCGCGTTTCAGTCGCATCAGCCACGGGACGAAGTCTTCCGCGGCGCCGGCGTTGGCCACCCGCGCCAGTTCGGCAAACTTCGGCCGCGCAACTTCGAAGTTGAATCTCATCACGGGCTCCAGCATCAGTGCGTTCGCCAGACCGTGATGCAGATCGCATACGGCGCCCAGGGCGTGAGCGCACGAGTGAACTGCGCCGAGGTCCTTTTGAAACGCAATCGCGCCCATCATCGACGCCATCATCATGTCGGCGCGTGCAGCCAGGTTGTGTCCGTCCCTGACAGCGGTCGACAATGCCCTCGCGGCGATCCGCACACCTTCAAGTGCGATTCCATCGCACAGCGGGTGAAACGCAGGCGACAGGTAGGACTCGATGTTATGCGTCAGCGCATCCATGCCAGTCGCTGCCGTGACGGCCGCGGGTAGATCGAGCGTCAGTTCAGGATCGGCAAACACGGCCCTCGCCAGTAATTTAGGCGAGAAAATGACCTGCTTGATGTGAGTCGTGTCGTCGCTGACGACGCTCGATCGACCCACTTCGGAGCCGGTGCCGCTGGTGGTTGGCACTGCAACGATGTAAGGCAACTCATTAACGATGGGCCGCACGTGCGGGTGATCCCACGCATATTCGACGATGTCCCCATCATGGACGGCCATCAACGCGACCACTTTGGCGACGTCGAGCGCAGCACCGCCTCCGATGCCAATTACCGAGTCGGCCCGGTGCTCCAGAAACGCCGCACGCCCCTGCATGACCTGCGACGCGGTCGGGTTGCCGCGCACGCCGTCGTATACGTGCGCGTCGATCCCTGCACCTAGAGCGGTTACGAAATCCTTCAGCACCGGCAGCGCTGCCAGCGCCCGGTCGGTGACGACGATCGGCCGCGCAAATCCGCGCTCGCGCAGATGCTCGGCGACGTGCTGGCTTGCGCCGGGTCCAAAATGAATTTCGGTCGGAAATGAAAACCGCGTGATGGTCATTGCAGTATCCGGTCAGTTTATGCGGACCCAACGCAGTTCAACTACATCGTTCGGCCACTGCACCGCGTCGATGTTCGGGCGCATCACCCATGTCAGTTTGCGACGATATAGCGGCAGCAGCGGCAGATCGGCATTCATCATGCGCAAAGCGTCGCCGGTCAAGGTGCGCCGTTTGGCCAGATCGGGCTCGACGCGAATCGCGTCGATCAGTGCATCGAGTTTAGAGTTCGAATAGCGCCCGCCGTTAAAGGCGCCGCTGCCGGCTGCGTCAAAGGTTCGGACGATGTTGTTGAACATGACCCAGGGATCGGTGCCGGGACTCCAGCCGAACTCGAAGAAGCTGGTGGTGGCCTGCGTCAGTTTTGGAAAGAAGGTGGAACTGGGCGAAGGTTGAAACGAAACGCGGATACCCACCTGCGCGAGCATCGCGCTGATGGCCTGGCACACCGCCGCCCGAAAGGTGATGTTGACGCAATCGAGCGCGACGTCGAAACCTTCACCGTAGCCGGCTTCCTTCAGCAGGCTGCGCGCGGTCGATGGGCTGTACGGCAGACGTTTATCGAGCTCGGGCAAATATCCGTCAACCAGCGGTGACACATGCCCGCCTGCCGGCGTGGCTTGGCCGCGCAACACCTTGGAAATGATGGCGTCGATATCGATTGCGTGATAGATCGCGTGGCGCACTCGCACATCTTTGAACGGATTGCGTCCCTTGATGTCGGAAGATTGCAGCTCCGTGCGCGCCTGATCGAAGCCCAGATACTGCGTGCCGATGTCGCTCGTTTCGAGCGACTTCAGAGACGAATCGCGCTTTAGCCGCGCAACATCCTGAAACGGCGGATCGATGACGAAGTCGACCTCGCCCGATGCCAGAGCGGCAAGCCGTGTCGCGTCGGCCTGGATCACCGTGTAGATCACATCGGTGAGATTGCCGATGCCGGCGAGCCCTTTGCCCCACCAGTTCGGGTTGGCTTCAAGCACCACGCGCCTGTCCTGCTCGTACGTTTTCAACACGAATGGTCCCGTGCCATTCGCGTTGCGCACCGCGTAGGTTTCCTGTTTGCCGTTGTAGTCCTGAGGCAGCGTCACGCCGTTTTTCTCAGCCCACTGCTTGCTCATCATCGCGACCAGCCATAGCTTGTCGGGCAGGATCGCATCGGGCGCCGCCAGCTGAAAGTCGATCGTCAGCGAGTCGACCTTGTTGACGCGAACGACGCCGCGCAGCTGGCTGGCTCGCTGCGAAGTCTTCGCCAGCGCGCGCTCGATCGAAAACACGGCATCGTCCGCGGTGAACGGAGTGCCATCGTGAAACCTCACGTTCGGTCTGAGCTTGAACCTCCACTGCGTCGGAGTCATTGCCTGCCACGACACGGCGAGCGAAGGTTCAAGCTTGAAGTTGCGATCGCGATTGAGCAGACCTTCGTAGATTTGCGTCACGACGCGCGTTTGGTAGAGCAGCGCAAGCGAGTGCGGATCCAGCGAATTCGGATCGAACGCGCTTGCGAGCCGCAGTGTCTTGGCGGACACGTTCGAGGCGAGCAACAGCGCAGCAAGCAGCGCTGTTGCAAGATGGAGCGGCGAACGTCTGCGCATCGCTGCTAGTCTGGCATGCCGCAGCCCCTGACGGTGGCCACACTAGACAAGCGAGACTGCAGCACAGATCCAGAAACCCGACGCGCTTCCTGCGCCGACTCCCCCTGATTCGCCCTTACTAGTTGATGTCCCCGCTTTGATGGCGGCGACTTTCAACCGCAGCACTTGCGTCCGCTCGCTTGGCGACGACCTTCGGATCGGTGCCTTTGGCGGACGCTTCGTCGCGGGTAACTGCAGGCGTTTCTGTCCGTGGCGATGGCATTTTCAAACGCAGCGATGGAGTCGCGTCCAGCACTTCGTAAGTAAAGGGACTGGTGGCGGGCTCCATCGAAGGACGCGTCGCTACCGATTCGGCCATCGCACCGCACGAGACGAGCGTTAAAGCAGCGGCAACAAGAATTCGATTACGCATTTGGACTCCTCAAGTTAACGGCTGTGATCGGATTGACACAGCACGATCAATGAGGCGTACAGTGCGCCGCGTGGGTTGGAATAAAAAGACCTATCCTTCCAAATTATATGTCGAATCGTTCAGGCCCTCCGAAGACCCGTCGCAGTTCAGCGTCGCCCGCGCGGCCGCGCCTGAAACTCACCGCGCCCGCGCGCGCGCCCTATGATCTGCTGACCGACGTGATGGACCAGGTTCGCCTGGAATCGACTGTCTATTTCGTCCTCGAGACCCGCGCGCCTTGCGCAATCTCGATCGCGCGGCCCGGGCGTTCGCCTTTTTACGCAATCACCGCCGGGACGTGTCAGCTGGTTCTGGGGCGAAAGGTGTATCAGCTGAGCGAAGGTGACTTTGTGCTTCTCCCCAGCGGCGCAGCGCACATCATGCGTTGTACTGCGGATGCGCCGCCGGTGGCGCTCGACGATTGGATGCAGCTGCACCCAAAGAGCGAGTCGGGCTTCGTGCGAATCGATGGTCCAGGGCCGACGCTGTGCATCACTGGCGGCTTCTTCTCGTTCACCGCACTGAAAGCCAATCCGATGTTCGACGTGCTGCCGCCGATCATTCACCTTCGGGGCGACGATCCCTATGTGCAGGAGTGGCTCGAACCGACGTTGAGATTCATACACGCCGAAATTGCGTGTCGTCACCAGGGATCGGAAACCGTCTTGCGAAGGATGGCCGACGTGCTGTTCATTCAGGCGGTACGCGCGTACGCCGCGCAGCACGCGTGCGCGACCAGCTGGCTGCGCGGGTTGAGCGACCATCGTGTCGGCAAGGCGCTCGCACTACTGCACGATCGATACGCCGAACCGTGGACACTCGAATCTCTTGCACGTGAAGTTGGAACGTCGCGCACGGCGCTGGCAGTGCGCTTCAAGGAACTGGTCGGAGAGGCACCGATGGCTTACCTGACCCGTTGGCGCATTACACGTGCGGCGAATCGGATGCGCAGCGAACGAATCAATCTGTCCCGGCTGGCGGAAAGCGTCGGCTACAACTCGGATGCCGTGTTCTCGAAGGCGTTTCGACGAATTACCGGGCAGTCGCCTGGAAAATATCGTCACTCCGCGGATGCCACTGAGTTGCTGGCATTACGCAGCGCCGCGTGAGGACCGCGCCCCGACCGACGGCGGCGATCCGGGGGAATCGCGCACCGCCGACCGGAAACTCGGCCGTTCTTCACTTCTTCTTTCTGCACGCACCCCATCGATGGCGCGTCACCCCTAGCGAGCTTTGGCTGCAGAAGCCGGATGCGCCGCTGCCGCCTAGACGGCGAATACACCGGCGTGCTCGACTAGTTCGATCACGAACCCAAGGTGCGTTACAGCGACCGTGGCGACGATGATCAAGACATAGAAGAAGTTGTCCTTGCTCGAGAATCGATCATTGCGTTTCATGACACAACTCCTCTTAGGAAAAAAAGCACAAACAAAAAGCCCGGAGGCGTTCAGCGATCCGGGCTTTGGTTGCCAGCTGAGGTTCAGCTACACGCCTGAACCTCCGCTCGGATCAATCCTCAGCACGGCCGCACCGAACAGCTGTTGCCCGGCGCTGAACGCAACGACGCCGGTCACCGACATCGCGCGCCCACCGCCCATCGTCGCGAACTGAAGTCGCGCCGAACGTGGCATAAGGCTGCACAGGTTGAACATCTCAAGACCTCCACTAACCGGCTAATCGCCGGGAAACGAAATATACGGCTGCCGCTTTATTTGTCGAAGTATTTTGCGCGTGAATATTCCGTAGTGTTGCGCGCGCGCAGCGCTAATATGCGCAGCAGATGTCGTCACGAGGAGGAAAAAAATGAAGAAATTGCTGTTGATCGGTATTGCTTGCGTGGGGCTGCTGTCTGGCTGCGCTCACTTTCAAGATGCAAGACTCGGGCTTGAAGGTTTTAACCCTCGGGTGATCCGGCAACCGCAACCACTTTTGCCGAACGTCTTTGTTGTGAATAGTCGGCTCGTGGTCGATCAGGAGCCGATTCGGATTAGCAGGCGAGAGGTCGGGCACGATGGTCGCGTGACTATCTCGTGGGCACTGGCAGCGGGGAGCCCATACACGTTCGCAAATAAAGGTATTGAGTTTCCTCGTGAACCGAACAAAGGAAAGCAACCACCTGAACTCGATTGTCGCGTCCAAGGTTCTGCGCGAAAAATAGCCGAATGTACCTTCAGACCGCCTGTTGGGCGATCGGAATTCAAGTACACCATCTACGTACAGAACCCGCAAAACAAAAGCGAGGTGATCGAGCCTCTAGACCCGTACGTCGTAAGCGACATTTAGTCGATCTGCAGCTTCGCTTTCATTCTGTAGTCGTGCATGCGCGAGCGCGAGGGCTTCTTCGTACGGCATTGATCGACCGATCCTGGCCGTAGCTTCAAATCTGGGTGGACAAAGTTCGGTCTTTGCTCGCAGCATCAGCCGCGCCAGAAACGCGTCATCAACGGCGTCTCGGCGCAGGCCTGCTTGCTCAGCTTGCGCTTCCGCCGCGCCAAAGAGCTTCGCCGCCGTTTCACAATCTCTACAAAACGCACATAGCGCCGCGGTGACTTCCAAAGCGCTTACGCCAACCTGCCGAGATCCCATTCGTACAGCGATCGCGAGCGCCTCACTAAGCATCGGACGGGCGTGTTCGCCATTTGCTTGATCAATTGAAACCATCGCGAGATTGAGCAGCCCTATAGCAGTTGCCTCTTGATCGCCTAACTCGCGGAAGAGCGACAAGGCACTTTCGTAGAGCGGCTCGGCATTTGTTAGTTGTCCCTCCATTCGATGAAGCTGCGCGAGGGAAATGAGCGCTACGGCTAACTCTCGCCGTTTGCCGAGCCCTCGCGCCAACGAAACTGCCTCTTCTCCGTACGCGCGAGCATTGTCCAAGTCTCCCAATCCGACCGCTGCCATTCCAAGAGGTTGCAGCACAGACACAATTCTCGCTTGGTCGCCGATCTCGCGAGCGATCGTGAGGCTTTCCTTCAAGTACTGTTGTGCTTGGGCATGGCGGCCCATAAAACAGCAAAGCTGTCCCGCGTCAAACAGCCCGCGGCAACGGGCGAAGTCGCGGCGCTGGGAGTCGATGCGCCCAAGCGCTTCGGCCGTGACTCGATAACCCTGTTCCAGCAGACCTCTGTTGATCCAATAACTCTTCAGCGCGCTCGCTAACCGCAGACCGTCTTCTGATGCCGATTTGGCGCTATCGATCCAGCGATGTGCGGAAAGCAAATTTTCCCTATCGACATCAAGTCGGGCGAGCGCGGATTCGTGTGTTGGACTGCCGAACTCTGCACGCGCTTGTTCGGCTAGGGCTAGGAAGAACTGGAGATGCCGATTGCGCACTGCAGCTGCATCGTTGGCTGCGTCTAGTTTCTCCTGCGCGTAGTGCCGGACCGTATCCAACATCCGATATCGGTCGCCCCCGACGTCCGTGACCACCAACGATTTTTCTACGAGGCACGTCAGCAGATCGAGAACATCCGCTTTGAGCAGTTCCGCATCGGCGCACACCGCCTCCGCGGCTTCCAAGGTCCAGCCACCAGCGAATACCGACAGGCGCTGAAACAGAGTGCGCTCGGCTTCGGTCAGCAGGTCGTAGCTCCAGTCGATCAACGCGCGCAATGTGCGTTGGCGCGGCAGAACGGTCTGATCGCCGGTGACGAGCAGGCGGAAGCGATCATGCAGCCGGGCGGCGATCGCTTCGGGCGACAGGGCGCGGATCCGCGCCGCGGCCAGCTCGATCGCAAGCGGAATGCCGTCGAGGCGACGGCAGATGTCGACTACTGAAGCGGCGTTTTTTTTGTTAAGGCTAAAACCCTGGCGTGCGGCCGACGCACGGTCGACAAAGAGCCGCACTGCTTCGTGTCGGATCATCGATTCGATATCGATGCTCTGCTGTGCGTCGGGGACTGACAAAGTCGGGACGTGATAAGCGGTTTCACCGGCGACCTGCAGGTAGTCGCGGCTCGACGTCAGAATCTTGATGCGCGATCCTGCCTGCAACAGCCGCTTTGCAAGGTCGGCGCACCCGTGTACCACTTGCTCGCAGTTGTCGAGAATGATCAGCAGCTGCAGATCGCGCACATACTTGATCAGCGCTTCGACGACGGGCCGGCCGGCTTCTTCCTTGACACCGAGCACCGAGGCCACCGCCTGAGGTACGGCGTCCGGATCGGTCAGCGCGGCAAGCTCGACGAACCAAACCCCATCCGGAAAATCATCCAGCACATCGGCGGCGAGCTGCAACGACAACCGCGACTTGCCGATGCCGCCCATGCCAAGCAGCGTGACCAGCCGGTTCGACATCAACAGCTGCCTGACCTCAGTCAGCTCGCGCTCGCGGCCGATAAACGAGTTCAGTTGCTGGGTCAGATTGTTGGGTGTCCCCTCAAGCGAACGCAGTGCAGGAAAGTCGGCGCGCAGTTGCGGGTGCAGCAGCTGATATATGTGCTCCGGGCTCGATAGATCTCGCAGCCGCACCGAGCCGAGATCGCGCAGCGAGACGTCGGGCGGCGGCGTCGCGCCGATCTGCTCGGCCACTGCACGCGACAGCAATATCTGGCCGCCGTGCGCGGCGCACATGATGCGCGCGGCGCGGTTGACCGCGCGGCCGTAAAAATCTCCGTCGCGCCGCTCGTCGATGCCCGTGTGCAACCCGCAACGCAACGGCAGCGCCATTCCATGTTCTGACTCGGACGACGACAATCGCTGCTGGATTTCGATACTTGCCAACACGGCGTCGATCGGGCTATCGAACGCTGCGTGCACGCCGTCGCCGGTCATCTTGACCACTGTGCCGCGATGGCGTTCGACGGCAGCCCTGGAAACGGTGTCGTGATGCGCCATTACCGGAAGCATCCGCTCGGGATCGTGTTCCCATAGGCGGGTGCTGCCCTCGATGTCGGTAAAAACGAATGTGACGGGAGATGGGTCGGACACGAGGTTGACCCTGAAATCAAGCAGGCACGATGTTACTGCGCGGCGCGTGAAATCTGCGCCACCGGTCGATCAGTCCAGCTCGACGTCGGCCTACAGGCAGTGATGGTCTGATGCCTGCAACAGTCCGCGATCGGCCGGCGCCGCGTTCTTGATTTCCTCGTAGGGTCCCCAGAGCGTCGAAAAGTATCCTTTGCGGTTGACGTCGACTGCTTTTACACGCCGGCTCAAGGCCGGGCTTATCAGCAGGTAGTCGATTTTTTCGGTTTTGCCGGTGGTCTTGTAGGTGCCGGGGCGGCCCGAATACACCGGCAGCGACCTCGCATCGGTCAGCTTCGTATTTTTCACCAGCGGATCCAGGCTGCCGCCCGCGGGGTAATCGTTCGAGTCACCGGCTACGACGATCCGCGGTGTGCGCTTGCGCAGATCGCTGGCGATCCTCACCACTTCACCCGCCGGCTCGATGCGCTTGCGACCGCGCGGGTCACTGCCCTTGCTTGAGAAATGATTGCCGACCAGCGCGACGAAGTTCGGCTTTCCGACGTCATATGGAACTCGATCGAGTCGCGCGGAAAGATCGGATTGCCGGAGCTCGAGAGCCGATGCACGTTCGACCGCATGCCGACGAGCGGATCGCGGGTGGTCATCCCGATGTCAATTCGGCGCGCGTCGTTGCCGTCGACCAGCATGATGATCCGATGGCGCGCATATCCCTGGCTTTCGAGCAGCAGCCACACCAGCTGGTCATAGAACCGCTGCAGCGTCGGCCGGTCTTACCTCAACCAGCAGCAGCAGCACGTCGGCATTGACTTCCGCGATGACGCGCGCGGTGTTACGCAACGCCGCCGCATTGATCTGCACGCGGCGTAGGTCGAGCCAGCCGATCCAGTCGGCGCGGCCGTTGGCCTTGATTTCGACCGCCTTTCCGTTGGCATAGAGAGCAAAGTCGCCGCGGATGTCGCGCAGAACAACATGTTTCGGCGCCACTCTGCCGCTGGTCAGCCCGTTACGATTCATGATCGCCAGAAATTTCTCTTTATCGTGCGCCAAATAGCGCGGCGCGCCGGTGATCAAATTGAAGCGGGTGTAGTCGATCAGGATCGGCTTGGCGACACTCCAGTCCTAGTAACTCAGGGCGAGCGGTCGGCTGAACAAATTCTCGACGTTGAAGGTCGCGAAGCGCACGTTGCAGTAATGTCCGTCGCAGTGGCAGACGAATGAACCTTACCTTTCCGCGCGTTCTTTTTGAAGCAGCCCAGCATCACGGACTTCAGTGAAGCCTAATCCCTCAGATCTGCAGCAGATTTCCATCGACACGCTGCTTCATTATCAGCAGGGTGCCGAGGACTTTCGCGAGGGCACGCGCGACCATGACGTCAGCCAGAATGTCGACGCGCTGCTGCGCCATATTGACGGCGCAGCGCCTTACAGCATCCTGGACTTCGGATGTGGGCCCGGTCGCGATCTGAAGACGTTCAGCTCGCTGGGCCATGTTGCGATCGGTCTCGAGGGAGCCACGGCCTTTGTCGAGATGGCTCGGCGCGATACCAGTTGTGAAGTCTGGCACCAGGATTTTCTCGAGCTGGATTTGCCAGAAGCACGGTTCGATGGCGTGTTCGCAAATGCGTCGTTGTTTCACGTGCCGTCGCGGCAGCTGGCGCGCGTGCTGCGACAGTTGCATCTGACGCTGAAGCCGCGCGGCGTGCTGTTCAGCTCGAATCCGCGCGGTGCCAACGAGGAAGGATGGAACCGCGGACGCTACGGTGTGTATCACGACCTCGACACGTGGCGGCGCTATATGACCGAAGCGGGCTTTATCGAGCTCGAACACTACTATCGGCCGGCAGGACGGCCACGCGCCGAGCAGCCATGGCTTGCGAGCGTGTGGCGTCGGTCGGCATCATGACCGTTCTTTGCTGATCCGGCTCGCTGTCGAGCGTCAAGAACACATTGTTCAGTCCCTCGGCAAGCGTCGGGTGCGCAAAGATCGCCTCTTTCAGTGCTGTGTACGGCAGCTTGCCCATCATTGCGATCTGCAGCATGGACATGATTTCGCCGCCCTCGATGCCGAGCACCGTGCACCCCAGGATCTGATCAGTCTTCGCATCGACGATGACTTTGATCATTCCGCGTGACTCGTTCATTTCGACTGCGCGCGCGACGCCGTTCATGCCCATCTTGGCGATACGGATGTCGAGGCCGCGTTTGCGCGCTTCTGTTTCGTTCAATCCCACCTGAGCGAGCTGCGGATCGATAAACGTCGTGTTCGGTACCAGACGATCTCCAAGTCGCGCGTTAAGCGTGTGCAACCAACGATCGCGCACGATGCGATAGTCGTCGTACGAGATGTGCGTAAATGCAGGGCCGCCCTTGACGTCGCCCAGCGCGTAGATACCGGCTACTGTGGTTTGCAACGTCGAATCGACAATCACGAAACCGGACTTGTCGACTGCTACGCCGGCGGCAGAGAGGCTGAGAGATTCGGTGTTCGGCTTTCTGCCGATCGCGACCAAAAGATGCGAGCCTGTCACCGAACGCGCGCAGCCTTCGCACTGATAGTGAACGGTGATATTGCCGGCGTCATTTCGCTCGACGCGTGCCACTGCAGAATCGGTGTCGACGCGAATACCGTCTTCCTCGAAGATCTTGCGCACGGCATCCGAGACATCGAGGTCCTCGCGCTCCACCAGGCGCGCGCCACGCTGGACGATCGTGACTTCGGAGCCAAAGCGGCGGTACATCTGCCCGAATTCGAGCCCGATGTAACCGCCACCAATCACGACTAGATGCTGTGGAACTTCAGCCAGCTCCATCACCGACGTTGAATCGAGGTATGGCACCGACGCAAGCCCGGGGATCGGCGGCAATAACGGCCGCCCGCCAGTGTTGATGACAATCTTTCCTGCACTCAAGCGGCGAGACCCGCCGTCATTTAGTTTCACTTCAACTGTGGCCGCGTCGATGAACGACGCTGTGCCGAACAGCAACGACAGGTTCTTGGTGCGCTCAAGTTTATCTGTGCTGTAGTTGCCGAATCGCTCGACGATCGCACGCTTGATTGCTCGCACCGCTGTCATGTCGACGCTGACATTCGGGGCTCGCACACCATAGTCGCCTGCACGCCGCGCGAGATACGCGACCCGGGCGCTAGCGACCATGGTTTTGGTCGGCGTGCAACCGACGTTGACACAAGTGCCGCCGACGTGCTCGCGCTCGATCAGCGCAGTTGCCCACCCTGCGCTGGCGAGATCAGCGGCCAGGGGTTTACCTGCCTGGCCACTGCCGATGATGATCGCATCGAAGCTCTCCGCTGCGCTCATGCGATGCCCTTGAACGCTGCCGCGTTCAGAGAAATCAAGCGGCGGTGAATCTCGACCGCGGCCGCTAAGTATCGGATCTGCGCCGCCCTGACCTCCGGGAGCGCACCGCGGAGCGCTTCGGTCTGCTCGTTTTCGGTATTCATCAATCTCCCCCTGGCACGTACTGTTCTGCGGAGCGCGTAGTCAGCACCGCGGCTTAGTCATTGGGCCGAATGAAATCTTGCGGCGCGCACGCCAAAAAAATTGTCGGCGAGCGATGTAAGAAGGACGGCGCAGCGGCGACGCGGAATTAGCTCACATCGCCCAATGCCGACGATCAAACCTGCATTTCGCCGCACCGCTGGATTTTCTTACAAGCATTTTGCCAAAATGTTTACGCGACGCGTGAAAGTTCTGCAACGGATGCCTGACTAAACGGTCACGCAGCGGCTCGGCAATTCGCCAGCGGCGCGCCATAACCCATCAATCACGAGAGGATAAAGGATGAACAACAAATCCAATTTGGAGTCCACGTGGCGCCGCGTCGGTGTTGCTGCTCTGCTGGCCAGTGCACTTTCGGTAGTTGCCCCCACCGTTGTGGCCGGCGAATGCCCGGCCGACAAACGCGTTGCCGATGGCCAGGGCCAGAAGGACGCCGGCCATAAGGCCAAGGGCGTGACCGACGTCGTTCGCTCCTCGACTGATCTGAGCAAAGAAGCCCCGATGCTGAAAGATCGGCTGTTCCGTTTGCGCCAGCTCGATATTGCACCGGGTGGCATCGTTCCGTTCCACAGCCACGACGAGCGGCCGGCGCAGATCTACATTGTCAAGGGCACGATCGTCGAATACGCGACCAACTGCGCGGTGCCAATTACGCACATGGCCGGCGATGTTGCGACGGAAAAACGCGGCGTTTCACACTGGTGGCAAAACAACACGAACGAGCCGGTATTGCTGATTTCCGTGGACATCCTGCATGACACGGCTGGCGCCGATAAAAAGATGATGTAGCAGTGGGCCCGGCCTTCCCGCCACGGGGATGCCTGGCGAGGACGATGACATGCTCACCTACCTGCGATTTCAGGCCGCGCCTGCCATGAGACAACAACACGTTCCAGCGAGTCGCGCATGGCTGCGCACGCTGGTGATCGGTTTGACCGCGTTCCTGACCCTGGTCGATCTGTTCGCCACGCAGGCGATCTTGCCGACGCTTACGCGCTTCTATCAAGTCAGTCCCGCAGCGATGGGGTTCGCGGTCAATGCCAGCACGATCGGCATGGCGGTCGCAGGCCTGGTGGTCGCGTTCTTCAGTCGACGCATCAACCGCAGGCTCGGCATTTTGCTGAGCCTCGCGTTGCTTTCGATTCCGACCGCGCTGCTGGCTATCGCTCCTGACCTGACCAGCTTCACCGCATTGCGCATCGTGCAGGGTGTGTTCATGTCGACCGCGTTCACGCTGACGCTGTCGTACTTGGCTGAACAGTGCAGCATGCGCGACGCGGCCGGTGCCTTCGCGGCGTACATCACGGGCAACGTCGCGAGTAACTTGATCGGGCGCCTGGTGTCGGCCGCGCTCGCCGATCATCTCGGGCTGGCGGCGAACTTCTACGTGTTCGCCGGCTTGAATCTCGCCGGTGCGGTGCTGGTGTACTTCAGCCTCGGCCGCACTACGCCGATGGCGGTAGAAGGCGGGCACCACACGCAGCTTGCGATCTGGGCCGAGCACCTGCGCAACAAGTCGCTGCGGGTCGCGTTTGCGCTCGGCTTTCTGATCCTGTTCGCATTCCTCGGCATCTTTACGTACGTCAACTTCGTGCTGGCGCGCGCGCCGCTGGCACTGGCGCCGATGTCGCTCGGTATTGTCTACTTTGTTTTCCTGCCGTCGATCTTTACCACGCCGCTCGCGGGGCGCGCGGTGCAACGCTTTGGTACGCGCAACACGCTGATCGGATCGCTGCTGGTGGCGGGTGCCGGGTTGCCGCTGCTGGTGTTGCCCAATCTCGCTGCGGTTCTGTTGGGCATGGTATTAGTCGCGGTCGGTACGTTCTTTGCGCAAGCAACGACAACAGGGTTCGTCGGCCGCGTGGCAACGACAGACCGTGCATCGGCGAGCGGCATTTATCTCGCCAGCTATTTCTTCGGCGGATTGGTCGGCGCCGCCGTCTTGGGTCAGATCTTCGATAGCTTCGGCTGGGCTGCAGCGGTGAGCGGCGTCGGCGCTGCACTTGTGATCGCCCTTGGGCTGTCGTTCCGCATCAAGTCGGTGGATTGATTGCGCCATGTCCCTGCATGAATTTGTCGAACTGGCGGGCAGCGCCGCGGAGATTGCCGGCGTGGTGCTCATCGTCGGTGGATTGCTGGTGGCGAGCGCGCGCTATGTTTTTCCGTCGCGCGCCGCGGGCGCCTCGCGCTATCAGAGCTATCGGCAGGACCTTGGCCGCGCGATTCTGCTGGGACTCGAAGTCCTGGTCGCCGCGGACATCGTACGCACGGTCGCCTTTACGCCGACCATGGAAAGCGTGCTGGTGCTGGCAATGATCGTCGCGATCCGGACGTTTCTGAGTTGGAGCCTCGCGCTCGAGCTCGAAGGCCGCTGGCCCTGGCAGCGCGCAGTCGCCGAAATTTCACGTTAAAAAATCGAATCATTCATCGGGGAGAAAAAGAATGTTCATTCGTATCGCTAAATTGAGCTTCGCCGCGCTCGTGGCGTTCGCGGCATTTTCGTCGGGCGCGAGGGCGCAGGTCGGTGCCGACGGCATCGTCAAGGTAAAAAGTGCGTACTCGGTGCCGGAGTCGGTCACGCGCATCAAAAAAGACATCGCCGACAAGGGCATCATGTATTTCTCGACCATCGATCAGGCCGAGCTGGCGGGCAATGCGGGCATCAAATTGCGGCCGTCGTCGCTGCTGATTTTCGGTAACCCGCCGCTCGGCACCACCTTTATCACCGCCAAGGGCGAGGCCGGCCTCGATTGGCCGGTGCGTCTGCTGGTGCAGGAAGACGCGCAGGGCCAGGTGTGGGCGATCTACACCGACTTCGGTTGGATCGCGCGGCGTCATGGCATTACGAATCGCGAGACGCAGTTTGCGAAAGCGACCGAGGTGATCGCGTCCATCACATCGAGTGTCGCCGAAAAAAAGTAATCAGGACATAGAAAGAGGGAACAACAATGCAGTTCAAAGGCAAAACGGCTCTGATCACGGGTTCGACCAGCGGTATCGGGCTCGGCATCGCGGAAGCCTTCGGTGCCGAAGGCGCCAATCTGATCATCAACGGGTTCGGCGACGCCAAGGAAATCGAGCAGCTGCGCCAGCGGCTGGCAGAGCAGTCCGGCGTCACCGTGTTGTACGACGCTGCCGACATGAGCAAGCCCGCGCAGATCGAAGCGATGGTTCGGCGCGGCGTTGACCAGTTCGGTGCGGTCGACATCCTTGTCAACAACGCCGGAATCCAGCATGTCGCGCCGATCGACGAGTTTCCGCTGGAAAAATGGGACGCAATCATCGCCATTAACCTGTCATCGAACTTTCACGCGATACGAGCGGCTCTGCCGGCGATGAAGCGGCGCGGCTGGGGACGCGTGATCAACGTAGCCTCTGCGCATGCGTTGGTCGCGTCACCGTACAAATCTGCCTACGTTGCAGCCAAGCACGGTGTGGCGGGATTGACCAAGACGCTTGCACTGGAAGTCGCCGAGCAGGGGATTACAGCGAACGCGATCTGCCCTGGATACGTGCTGACGCCACTCGTTCAAAAGCAAATTCCGGATACCGCCAAGGCGCGGGGAATCAGCGAAGAAGAAGTGATCAAGAATGTGCTGCTTGCGGCGCAGCCGACGCGGAAGTTCGTCACTGTCGAGCAAGTGGCGGCACTGGCGGTGTACCTGGCATCCGAAGCTGCTACGTCAATCACTGGTGCCATGCTTCCGATCGAAGGTGGATGGACCGCACAATAACCAGGGGAAAAGCGATGCAAAAGAAAGCAAGCAAGTCAGCGACTAAGTCGGTGCGGACGGCACGCAAGTTGTCGTCACGCCGGCAGGCTGGCGTTCGCTCCGCGGGTCCCAGTGCGATGCCGCCGGGCCAGATCGTGCTCGTATTGCAAGGCGGCGGCGCTCTCGGCGCTTATCAGGTCGGCGTGTATCAGGCGCTGCACGAAGCGGGAATCGAGCCTGACTGGGTGATCGGGACTTCGATCGGCGCCATTAATGCGGCGCTGATCGCCGGTAACTCGCGTGAGCAAAGGCTCGCGAAGCTAAGCGAGTTCTGGGAGGGCGTCGAGTGGCACCAACCGTTCGGCGCGAGCGCCGCGCTACCGTGGTGGATCGCGGGGCCGGCTTCGAATCTCAACACGGTCACCATGGGTGTGCCCGGCTTCTTCGAGCCAAATCCGAAATCGTGGCTCGGCGTACGCGCGCCGCTCGGCGTCGAAGACGCTTCGTACTACCGGACGGATCAGTTGCGGGCGACGCTCGCGCGCTTGGTCGATTTCGATTTGATCAAGCGCAGCTCGACGCGGCTGACCGTCGGAGCGGTAAACGCCCGCACGGGTGCGATGCGCTATTTCGATAGCCGACGTGAGCCGCTGCAGGTGTCGCACATCATGGCTTCCGGCGCGTTGCCGCCGGCGTTTCCCGCGGTGCGGATCGATGGCGAACCGTATTGGGACGGCGGCATTTACTCGAACACTCCGATCGAAGCCGTTCTTGACGACAATCCGCGCAAGAGCTCCACCGTGTTCAGCGTGCACCTGTGGAACCCGAGTGGCAACGAGCCGCAATCGATCTGGGACGTGCTCGGGCGCCAGAAAGAGATCCAGTATTCAAGCCGCGCAGTCAACCACGTCAACCGTCAAAAACAGATTCACAGGCTGCGCCATGTGATCAGCGAGATGGCGAAGCACGTGCCCGAACGCCAATGCGCGACGGACGAGGTGCAAGAACTGATGTCGTGGGGCTGTCGAACGACCGTACACATCGTGCGGTTGCTGGCGCCGCGTCTTGACGGCGAAGATCACACCAAGGACATCGACTTCACGCCGAGCGGAATCAAGGCGCGCTGGGCTGCGGGCTATACCGATACACAGGATGCGATCGCCGAGAAGCCGTGGGATTGTGTGATTGACCCCCTCGAAGGTTTGTTGCTGCACGAGCACGAGTCGACTCACGCCGCGATGTAGCCGCTCGACGCTACGACGCTACGAAGGTATGGTGTTGGTCGGCCTGCGGCGTCGAACGATTTCTGCGGCCATCACGCATACCGAAAGCCACGCCAGACCGGTTGCGAAACCTGCCAGCACATCGCTGGCGAAATGCACCTGCATGAAGATACGGCTGCAGCCAACTGCGAACGCGGTTGCGATCGCCGCCAATATGATCGCCAGATGCCGGCGTGGCGGCGTCAAACGGATCAGCACGTACGCGAGCGCGCCGTATGCGGCCACGGCACCTGACGAGTGGCCACTTGGAAAGCTCCATCCGGCTGCCGTAAACAAGGTGTGGTCGTAAAGCGGACGAGCGCGCACGAAGATCGCTTTGAGTACGCGTGTCAGAATGCCGTTGCCGGCAATCGCAGCGATCCAGAACAATGCCAGGTCGTAGCGGCGGTGCCTCAGCAAGGCAAGCGCGCCTACGATTGCGGCGACCCACAACACGACGGGGCTCGCGAGAACGGTGATCGCTCCGAATGCCTGCACCACTGGCATTGGAACGCTGCGGTGGATTGCGTCGGTCAATGCCTGGTCGGCCAATGCGAGCCAGCCGTTCAGCACAATCCAGCGCGGAAGGGTTGCGAACAACAGTGCCGCTGCCAGGACCGCGAGCAGTGCGAACAACGCGATAGTTCTCAGCGCCCGAGCATTGGCCACGTCTGGCGCACCGTCGCCGCGCATCGACTGTCGATGGACGGCGGACCGAGCGCCGCCCGCGAATAACAGCAGAGTGCTTAACGCAGTGCCGAAGGCAATAAGCGCGTGCTCGCCGATGATCCGCGCAAGCTCCACTGCGTGCATTGCATCAGGCATCGGAGCCGTCAAAAGCTCAGCGGCTGGCTGGTGTGGAGTTCGAATCGCGCAGACGTCGCGAGATAGTCCCAGCGCTCGACGACGCATTGGCGCGGAGAACTCGAGCCGTCGTAGCGGATCAGATTCACGGAGTTATTGATGCCCTCGCGGATGCGCGACGAGACTGACGTGCCCGCCTGCACCGTCCAGATGTCTCGCCGCAGATCTGGAAACGTGGTGCGCATCGAGTGCACGTAGGGCAGGTGAATGTGGCCACCCATGATGATGTCGCCGCCCGCCGCAGCCCACGCGGGCACAGCCTCGCGATGGCCGTCGAGCAGATTGTCTTCGTCGCTGGCGCGGATTGCGAGCACCGGCTGATGCACGACGACGATGCGCAGTTGCGATGCACGCGCGTTACGCAAGCGCTCGGTCACCCTCGCGATCTGCTCCGGAGAAAGTTCACCATCCTTGTGGCGGCGCGGGCGCGTCGTGTTGACGCCGAGCACCAGCAGATGGTCCGATTCGTAGTCGGGTTCCAGATTCTCCCCAAACACCGCACAATAGTTGGCGTAAGGCGTAAAAACGCGCGCCGCGAGATTGAATAGTGGAATGTCGTGGTTGCCCGGGATCGCAACCAATGCCGACGGCTGCAGTTGCTCCAGGAATTTGCGAGCTGCCTCGAACTGGCTGGGGCGCGCACGCTGCGTAATGTCGCCAGAGAATACAACGAGCTCGGCGGGTTGCTCGCGCGCAAGCTGCAGCAAGGCCTGCACCACGGGTTGACGCTCGGTTCCGAAGTGCGCATCGGAAATCTGCAGCAGCGTCGTCATTGCCTCGCAGTCTCGAGTGCGGTCAACGTCGGACTTGGGCCGGACATACTGGGCACGAAGGATTCAAAGCCGCGCAAGATAAACAAGGTCGCAGATTAACGGAACCGGTAAAAAGCCAATGCTGCAACAGGTGATTGAACAACGCCGCCTCGATCTCGGCGGATTCGAAGTCGGGCGGGTGCTTCCGCATCGCGCGCGGCAAATGGTGGGCCCCTTTATTTTCTTTGATCATTTTGGCCCGGCGCGGTTCGAGCGCGGGGTTGCGCGGTCAGTCGATGTTCGCCCGCATCCGCATATTGGCTTGTCGACCGTCACGTATCTGTTCAAGGGCGAGGTCATGCACCGCGACAGCGTCGGCTCCGAACAAGCAATCCGTCCGGGCGAAGTGAACTGGATGGTGGCGGGTCGTGGCATCACGCATTCCGAGCGCTTTGAAAAAGGGCGCGCCGAAGGCGGTCCGATGCATGGAATCCAGGCGTGGGTTGCCCTTCCGCGCGAACACGAAGAAACCGCGCCAGGCTTTGCAAACTACTCCAGCGACCAGTTGCCGACGCACGAAGAAGGTGGAGTCTGGATGCGATTGATTGCCGGTGAAGTCGACGGATTGCGCGCTGGCGCGAAAACACACTCGCCGATGTTCTACGCGCACCTGCGGCTCGCTCGCGGCGCGTCGATCTCGCTGCCGAGCCGATACAGCGAACGCGCGGTCTTTGTCGTTTCCGGCACCGTGGCTGTCGACGAAGATCAATCTATCGGCGGTCAGATGATGGTGTTTGCTCCGCGCAGCGACGCAGTCGTTTTCGCCCAGTCCGACGCGGTGTTGATGATGCTCGGCGGCGAGCCGGTCGGCGAGCGGTTCATCGAATGGAACTTTGTGTCGTCGTCGCGGCAGCGAATCGAACAAGCCAAGGAGGATTGGCGCGCAGGCCGGATGAAGCTCCCCGACCTTGACCACGACGAGTTCATTCCGTTGCCGCCTGATCCGCCCGCGGCTGCCGGTCCGATGTCCTGACAGCGAAGCGACAATCCAGCTACAGACTCTGCACGATCGCCAAGATGTTGCCCTCGGTGTCCTTGAACCAGGCCGCCTTCGCGCCGCCCGCAATCGTTGCCCCGCTCGAGCTCTTTTCGCCAGGCATGTCGTAGTCCTCGAATTTCACGCCGCGTGCCTTGAGCTCGGTGATCTCGCGGTCCGCGTCCTTGACCTGCCAGAAAGCCTGGCTCGCCTTTGAAGTGCCGGCGTTTGGAGTTGGATAGAGAAAGCACGCGGTGCCGCCGGCGAACTCGTAGGTCACTCCTCCTGCCTCTTCCGATTTGGGTTTGAACCCCAGTGTGCCTTCATAGAACTGCCTTGCGCGAGACACATCTTTGGCCGGGATATAGGCGTAAAAAGGGTTTGCTTGCAGCATGGCGTTCTCCTCAGCAGTCGTGCACGTTCGGGGCAACCAGCGGACCTGTCAGCGTCGGCGATGTAGGATTTGCACCTCCGCACGCGGAATAAGAACGCTCGTAACTTACAGGCAGGAGTGAATATGTTGAGACATCTATGGCTCGCCGCGCTTTCGCTGTCGACGGTTACAGGAGTGTTCGCGCAGGATCTGCCTGCCTCGCGACTAGACGCCGTGCAGAAGCAGGGCAAGCTTCGGATCTGCACGCCGGGGGACTACAAACCGTTCAGTCTGCTGCGGCCCGACGGGACCTACGAAGGGCTCGATGTCGATCTGGTCAGATCAGCTGCGAAAGCCTTGGGAGCCGAAGCGGAATTCGTGAAGTCGGCCTGGCCGACATTAATGAAGGATTTCCAGGAAAAATGTGACGTTGGTGTCGGCGGTATTTCAGTCACGCTCGACCGCCAAAAAACCGCATTCTTTTCTTCGCCCTATATGGTGAACGGCAAGGCACCGATTACCAAATGCGAGAACGTTCGGAAATTTCAAACGGTGGCGGATATCGACAAGCCCAGCGTGACGGTGATCGAAAACCCGGGCGGAAGCAATGAACGATTCGCGCGCGCAAATTTCAAGCAGGCGAAGATTGTGATCTTCAACGACAACACCACGATCTTCGACGAGATCCTGAAGGGCAACGCCGATGTGATGATCTCCGAATCAGTGGAGACTATCGTTCAGCAGAAGCTGCGGCCCGGGTTGTGTGCCGTCAACCCGGACAAGCCGCTGCAGTACGGGGAGATGGCATGGCTGCTTCCCAGAGGCGACGCCGCTTTCAAGGCGTGGTTCGACCAGTGGCTCCATCTTGCAAAGGCAAGCGGCGAATACGACAAGATCGTGGCTCGTTGGCTTCAGTAGGCAAACGGTCTTCGCGCCGCTGTGTTCCTTGCTCGGCGGCCTGACCCGAGTCGGCGAGATGACGGCTGCGTGAAACCTGCGATCGTTGTGCTGGTCAACGGAGCATCGGGCGTCGGCAGCGATCCGGATCTGGCTGACAGACTGCATCAGCTCTTTAGCCAAGCTGGCGTCGATGCCAAAATCCATCTCGCGCACGGCGGAGAAATCGAGCATCGAATCGAGCAGGCTGTTGCCGGGCGGCCTGATGTGATCGTCGCCGGTGGGGGCGACGGCACGGTGAGCGCGGTGGCGGCGGCACTGGCCGGCAGCGAGATCGCGCTCGGCGTGCTTCCACTGGGAACGCTGAACCACTTCGCCAAGGATCTGGGAATACCGCTCGAACTCGAGGATGCGGTGGCGCAGATCGCAGCCGGCCCTCGTATGCGCATCGACGTCGGCGAGGTCAACGGTCGTGTCTTCATCAACAACTCGAGCCTTGGCCTGTACCCCGACATCGTGCGCGACCGCGAACAGCAACAAAAGCGGCTCGGGCGCGGAAAATGGTGGGCGCTCGTTTGGGCGACTCTGGGTGCGCTACGCCGCTATCCGTTCCTCAGCGTTCGCCTGTCGATCGACGGAGTCGAGTGTCTGCGGAAAACGCCATTTGTCTTCATCGGCAACAACGAATACGTGATGGAGGGCTTCGCGATCGGCGAACGCGCGGGGCTCACCGACGGTTGCCTGAGCCTGTACGTGGCGCAGAAGCCCGGTCGACTGCGCCTGCTGTTGCTTGCGCTGCGCGCGCTGGTCGGGCGACTGAAGCAGGCGCGCGACTTCGACGTGATGCATGCGGCCGAGATCGTCGTCGAGAGCCGGCATCACCGCCTGCGCGTTGCAACCGACGGCGAGGTCACAGTCATGACGCCGCCGTTGCACTATCGCATCCGCGCAGGGAACCTGATCGTGATCGGATCCAACCCAACTCCGGCTGAGCGAGCCCCGAGTAGTTGATCGCGGCCGGGCCGCACTCACGTACGGCCAAACAGCTGGGAGAAATGATGATCCAGAACGTGCAGTGGGTGATCGATCCGCCTCGAGACGGTAGGCAACCCGCTCGAATGGAAGGTGCTGAGGACCGTCGCCGGCGTGTTCCGCGATCCACTTTGAGCGTTACATCGGTGCACGCCAGCCGTTAGCGCTCCGACGTGCCCTGTGAATGGACGCGGACGCAAAAGGGATGCCTCGTAACGCGCGCAACTCCGAGGTTCTGGCTTGTTCACCGGAACCGATGAATCAGATCACCTCGAAGTAGCGCTTCAGTTCCCAATCGGTGACAGCATCCTGCCATTGGCGCCATTCCCAATCGCGCGTGGCCGCAAAATGATCGACGAACGTGTCACCGAACCAGTCGCGCGCCCTGTCGCTGCGGCGAAAGATTTCGGTGGTTTCCTTCAAAGAGCGCGGCGCGCGCGAGATTTTTTCGGCACCTTGATTCGTGCCCGTAATCGGCGGCGCGGTCAGCTTCAGATTTTTCTCGATGCCGTGCAACCCAGCGGCGAGCAGAGCAGCAACCGCCAGATACGGATTGATGTCGGCGCCCGGGCAGCGTGTCTCGAGCCGAGTGCTCTTTGACGAGCCCGGGATCACACGGAAGCTCGCAGTGCGGTTATCGATTCCCCAGGTTGGCTTGACCGGCGCCCAGAAACCATCGACCAGCCGCTTGTAGCTATTCACCGTCGGCCAGAACATTGGCGCGAATTCCATCAGAACGGCGATTTGCCCGGCCAGGAAACTCTCGAACACCTTGCTCATTCCGGCGCGCGCCGTTTTCTTGCCGTCATCGAAGAACAGGTTTTTGTTGCCGTCGCTCATCGATTGATGGACGTGGCCGCTGCAACCCGGGTAGTTCGAACTCCACTTCGCCATGAAGCTGGGGATGATTCCAAAGTTCGCGCCGAGTTCCTTGGCGCCGCTCTTGAAGAGCACGCCGCGGTCGGCGCACTCCAGCGCGTCTGAAAACTGGATCGCCGCCTCGTAAACGCCCGGACCGGTTTCGGTGTGCAGCCCTTCGATCGGCACGCGAAACAGCAGCAACTCGTCCATCAACGCGTTGAAATATTCGCGATTGGCGTTCGATCGGAGCAACGAGTATCCGAACATGCCCGGCGTCAAGGGTGTCGGGTCGACGCCTTTCTTCGCGGCCCAGCTTTGAGGCGTCTCGGCGAAATTGAACCACTCGAATTCGAGTCCGCACATCGGCTGCATGCCGAGCTTGGCGGCGCGCGCGATGATTTTTTTCAACAGCTGACGCGGACACAGTGCGAACGGCGAGCCGTCGGCGTTGATGAAATCACCGAGGAAAAACGGCACATGATCGTCCCACGGCACGTTGCGCCCGGTCGCCATGTCGAGCTGCACCATTACATCCGGAAAGCCATGCTGCCACCCGATGACCTGGGCGTTGTCGTACACGCTGTCGGTCATGTCCCAGCCAAACACGACGTTGCAAAATCCGAAGCCACCGTCGGTGGCCGACAGAAATTTGTCCTTGTGCAGATACTTGCCGCGCAGCACGCCATCGATATCGGTGACGGCCACCTTCACCTTCGCCGCGGCGTGCGCCTGCACCGCCTCCAAGTGATCCCGCTGCTTGTGCGCAGCCGCTATCGGCGCCTTCTTGCCTGCCATGCGTAGCCTCCGTTTTGCGGCGAGTCTGAATCAGCCCGCGGGAAATGTCCAAGCGTCTCCCCTACAATCGCGCGTTCCGTGCCGACCCAACAGTGCAATGCCGATTTACGCGTACAAATGCGCAGCGTGTGGACATGAGATTGAATTGATCCAGAAGATGTCCGACGCCTTGTTGACTGTCTGCCCAACCTGCGGTGAGCCCTCGCTCGCCAAGCAGGTGACCGCTGCCGGCTTTCACCTCAAAGGGAGCGGCTGGTACGTCACGGACTTTCGCGACGGCGCCAAGGGCAAGAAGAAGGATGCGCCCGCACTCGACGAAAAAACGAAGACCGAGCCGGCCTTTGACGCATCGGGCGATGGCAAGGCCGCCGAAGCAAAAACCGACGCCAAGACCGACGCGAAAACCGACGCCAAGGCCGCCGATGCGCAAGGCGGTGCAAAGACCGAAACCAAGACCGAAGCCAAGCCGGAACCGAAGTCGGAATCCGGCAGCCAGCCAGCCTCTGCGCCCGCCCCGCGCGATAGCGGCAAAGGCGGCACCTCAGGCGGCACGGGCTGACGCCACATGCTCAGGAGATATCTGGTTGCCGGTTTGCTGGTGTGGATTCCGCTGGCGATCACGTTCTGGGTGCTGAACCTAATTGTCGGCACCATGGATCAGACTCTGCTGCTGTTGCCGCCGAGCTGGCGACCCGACGCGCTGTTGCCGTTTCACATTCCTGGCGTCGGGCTGGTGCTGTCGCTACTGATCGTGCTGGCGACAGGGATGCTCGCAGCCAACATCATCGGTCAGAGGCTGCTTCGGTGGTGGCATCGCCTGTTGACACAGATCCCGATCGTGCGATCGATCTATTCCAGCGTGAAGCAGATTTCTGACACGTTGCTGGCAACTCGCGGTCAATCGTTTCGCAAGGTGGTGATGATCGAGTTCCCGCAACGCGGCCAATGGACACTCGGTTTTGTCGTTGGCTCGCCCGGAACCAAGATTGCGTCGGTCACCGCAGCCAACGCCATCACGATATACGTACCGACCGCTCCTAACCCAACCTCCGGATATGTGTTGGTGATACGCCCCGAGGACGTGCGCGAAGTCGACATCAGTGTTGACGATGCCCTGAAGTTTCACATCTCGCTGGGCGTCGTTCCGCCACGTGCCGGTGGTGGTCCGCCACGATCGGCCCTGACAGCGACTCAACAATCAACTTAAGTTGCCGGCCGCATAGCGGCCGGCTCCCATGAACATGAACATCAAACGAACCGAATATGCCGGCCTGGTGGACGCCAGGTTCATCGGCCAAACAGTGACCTTGTTCGGCTGGGTCCACCGGCGGCGCGATCACGGCGGCGTCATTTTCATCGACCTTCGCGATCGCGAGGGACTGGTCCAGATCGTGTGCGATCCCGATCACGCCGACGTGTTTGCCACTGCCGAGAAAGTGCGCAGCGAATACTGTCTGCAGATTGTCGGAGTGGTGCGTTGCCGCCCGGAAGGCACAGTGAACTCGGCGCTGGTGTCGGGCGAAATCGAAGTCCTGTGTCGGGAACTCACGATCCTGAATCCGTCGGTTCCGATTCCGTTTCAGCTCGATGACGACAACCTGTCGGAAACGACTCGGCTGACGCATCGCGTTCTCGACCTGCGCCGGCCGGCGATGCAGAAAAACATGATGCTGCGCTATCGCGTCACGATGGCCGTGCGCAAGTTTCTCGACGCCGCGGGCTTCATAGACATCGAGACGCCGATGCTGACCCGAAGTACGCCAGAGGGCGCGCGCGATTATCTGGTGCCGTCGAGAGTGCACCCGGGCACATTCTTCGCGCTTCCGCAGTCGCCGCAACTTTTCAAGCAGTTGCTGATGGTCGCAGGCTTCGATCGCTACTACCAGATCGTCAAATGCTTTCGCGACGAGGACCTGCGCGCCGACCGGCAGCCCGAGTTCACCCAGATCGATATCGAGACATCGTTTCTCGACGAGACGCGAATTCGCCAAATGATGGAGCAGATGATCCGCATCGTGTTCGATCAGGTACTCGCGGTCCAGTTGCCCGACCCATTTCCGGTGATGACTTACGCCGATGCGATGCGACAGTATGGCTCGGACAAGCCCGACTTGCGGATCAGTCTGCAGTTGACCGACCTGACGGACCTGATGGGCGACGTCGAGTTCAAGGTTTTCAAGAGCGCAACAGAGCTCAAGGACGGCAAGGTGGTCGCTTTGCGCATTCCTGGTGGCGGCGACATCGCGCGATCCGAGATCGATGGGTATACCGATTTTGTCAAGATCTACGGCGCCAAAGGACTGGCGTATATCAAGGTCAACCAGAGCGCGACGGGGCCGGGCGAAAAGTTAAGAGGCGAAGCGCTGCGTCGGGGCCTGCAAAGCCCGATCATCAAGAACCTGCACGATGCTGCGCTGGAGGCAATCGTCGCTCGCACCGGCGCGAGCGATGGCGATCTGATCTTCTTTGGTGCCGATCGATCCAAAATCGTCTACGACGCGCTGGGTGCGCTGCGAATCAAGATCGGCCACAGTGAATTCGGCCGAGCACGCGGGCTGTCAGTTGAAGGCTGGCGGCCCTTATGGGTGGTCGACTTCCCGATGTTCGAGTTCGACGAAGAAGCGCAGCGCTACGTGGCCGCGCATCATCCATTTACCAGTCCGAAAGATGGACACGAAGATCATCTTGCAACGGATCCGGCGCGCGCTCTGGCGAAGGCGTACGACATGGTGTTAAACGGGTGGGAAATCGGTGGAGGCTCGATCCGTATCCATCGGGAAGAAGTGCAAAGCAAGGTCTTTCGCGCCTTGAAGATCAGCGCCGAGGAAGCGGGTGAGAAGTTCGGCTTTCTGCTCGACGCTCTGCAGTACGGCGCGCCGCCTCACGGCGGCGTCGCGTTCGGCCTCGACCGCATCGTGACTTTAATGGCAGGCGCTGAATCCATCCGCGACGTCATTGCGTTTCCGAAAACGCAGCGCGCGCAGTGTTTGCTTACGCAGGCTCCGAGCGCGGTCGACGAGAAGCAGCTGCGCGAGCTGCATATTCGAGTGCGAACGGATCACAAGAGTGCGGAGCCCAGAGTGGCATAGAGACGGCGGGCCGGACCGATGAAGCTTCCGGAATCGGTTCTGGTGGTGGTCTATACCGTGGCCTTGGAGGTGTTGCTGCTCGAGCGGGCCGATCATCCGGGTTTCTGGCAGTCGATCACTGGCAGCCGTGATTCGCCTAAAGAGCAGCTGCGAGCAACGTGCGTGCGCGAAGTCGCCGAAGAAACCGGGCTTATCGCGTCACCCGATCAACTTGATGACTGGCACCTTAACCATCGCTTTGCCATCTACGAGAACTGGCGTCATCGATATGCATCAGGCGTTACCCATAATACCGAGCACGTCTTCGGACTCTGCTTGCAGCATCGATTCGAGCCGCACCTTGCTCCGCGCGAACACACGCGCTATCGCTGGGGCGCGTGGCGAGATGCTGCAGACGCCTGTTTCTCGTGGACCAACGCCGAGGCAATTCGCCGGCTGGAGCGGTTTCAAACCCGCTGCTAAGCGCCTGGGCGCGCTGACTCTGTGGCTTTCCCTATTGCTGGGTTTTTGCATCGACGCCCAGGCGCAGACTTTGCCAACCGTTTCTGTCGAACGCGATGGCGACATGTTTCATGTCCGTGCCCTTGCCCGTGTCGCGGTTGATCCGCGTGTTGCGTGGGATACCATCACCGACTATGAGCACATGCGTGAATTCGTACCGAACATCGATCGATCGCGAGTCGTCTCGCGCAACGGTTCGCGCATCATCGTCGAGCATACCGGTCAGTTTCCGTTGTTCCTTTTCGATATTCCGGTTCGGGTGCGGCTGGTCATAACGCAACAGCCGTATGAACGTATCGTCGCGCGCTCGGAGGTCGGAGAAGTCGACGGCGAGCCGCAGACACTGCGCTCGTTTCTGGGCAGCTACGACCTCACGGTGGTCACCGTCGAGCGGCGTGCCGGCGTGCGAATTGATTACGAGTCGCAGTTCGAACTCGCCGAGCCGTTGCCGCCTATTGTCGGTGATCTGTTTGGCACGGCAATGGTTACTAAGACCGTGCGGCACCAGTTCGAAGCGATGCTGCGCGAGATGATGAGACGACAAGCGGCGCGTGCGTCTATCGAGAAATCGCAATGAGCGCTGCACGACGGCACGCACTTCGGTTCGCCGCAGACTCCGGGTGGTGCCCGGCGCGAGTCTGTGTGCTGGCGATCTTGCTGTTGACCGGGGCGGGTTGCGCGAGCCTCGACCCGTACGCAGTTGCGCCGATGTCGGTAACGCTCGAGCGCGACGACGCGGTCGGCTATTGCGCGCGCTTGTTCGCCGATATCGACCGTCGCATCGATGCATTGGGCGTGCGGGACGCCGAATCAGCCCGCATCGCCGGATTTCCGTACTTGCGGGTCGATCGGTTCAGCGCGGCTCTAGCCCGCCGTTCAGGCGATGACTTGCAAGAGTCGGCATGGCGCGCGCGGTTGCTGGCACTCGATGAGGCGGCACGCAAAACCGAGCTTGCCAATGCGGACCTGAGCATCGACGATCTGCAGCGGTGCCGCGCGATGCTGGCCGAGGCCGATGCATCCGCATCGGGGCAGCTGCACGCCGCAGCCACCGTACCGGATAATTACAGTTTGACAATGCGAACGCTCGGCGTGTACCCGCTGGCACGCGTGCCATTTGCCGCAGGCGTGACGCGCTGGCAGACAGCGACGCGGTCGGTGTTTGCAACACCGCTTGACGCGCTGCCGGTGCGCGGAGCGGTGCGACGATACGTGCCCGAGCAGCGACCGCTCGAAACGCAGCCGCGATTGGTGCTCGATCCGCTGGGTGTGCCTGTGCTGACGGCCGCGCAGACCGAGGCTCTGTTGATGCGCCACGCGCCCGTGTTGGAAGTCGATGTCGCCGCGAGCTACGACGAACCGGGGACGTTGATACTGGACAGCGAGGATCGAGCCGTTGTGGAGGGCGCCTCACCGGTGGCATACACGCGCTTCACCTACACCACGATCGGAGCAGTGATTCATCCGCAATTGGTATACACATTCTGGTTCAGCGAGCGCCCCGCGTCGGGCGAACTCGATTTGCTGTCCGGCAGACTCGATGGCCTGGTGTGGCGAGTAACCCTTGACGCCGATGGTGAGCCGCTGGTCTATGACAGCATGCATGCCTGCGGCTGTTACCACATGTTTTTTCCGACCGATAAGGTGGTCGCACGCGATTTGCCTGTAACCCTAGATGAAAGTCTCTTTGTGCCTCAGGCAGTGCGCGGTCCGCGTGGTGGCGAGCGGGTTACCCTGCGGGTCGAGTCTGGCACGCACTATCTGCAGCGCGTGCAGGTGATGCAGACGACGGCATCGCCTGCACCGCCGCGCAAGACGGACGCGATCACCTACTCGATGCAGGACGAACGGATTCTGACAACGCTTCGGCGACCGACGGGCGGAACCCGTAGTGCATATGGTTCAGACGGTTTGATGGCCGGCAGCGAGCGCAGCGAGCGGTGGCTGTTCTGGCCAATGGGAATCGTTTCGGCTGGACAGATGAGGCAATGGGGCCATCACGCGACAGCGTTTGTCGGGCGCAGGCATTTTGACGATCCTTTCCTCTTCGACACCTATTTTGAGATGGCAGGTCACTAGCGATTCGGTGCTGGCCATCAATTCGACAACGACGATGAAGCTGCGCGTAGCGACCTACAACATTCACAAAGGCGTGATGGGACTGCAGCAAAAGGTCCGGATTCACGACGTCAGGCTTGCGTTGCATTCGATCAATGCCGACATCGTTTTTCTGCAGGAAGTCCAGGACAAAAACGAGCGGATGGCCAATCGCAATGGCTATCCGCAAGGAACGCAGCTTGATTTTTTGTGCACTGGCAATTACCTGCATCGCGCGTACGGCATAAATGCGATTTATCCGCACGGCCACCACGGCAATGCGATCGTGTCGCGACACGCAATCGGCCGCCACCTGAACCACGATATTTCTGACCATGCACTCGAGAAACGCGGGTTGCTGCACGCGATCTCGCAAGTAAAAATGCCGAAGGGCGCCATCGACGTGCATTTGATCAATACGCATTTCGGTTTGATCAAGCGCAGTCGCGTGCGGCAGGCGGAGTTCCTGATCGACTTCGTCAAATCGGAAATTCCGAGCAAGGCGCCGTTGATCATCGCCGGCGACTTCAACGACTGGCAGCACGGCGTCGACGACATCCTGCACCGGGAGCTCGATGTGTTCGAGGCGGCGTCGGAGTTCAACCGTCGCCAGTCGACGCCGCGGTTGCGCGACCGCCTGGTGCCGTGGCGCGAATTGCCGCGCTCGCACGTGGCGCGCACCTATCCGAGCGTGATGCCGTGGTTGCAGCTCGATCGCATTTACTTGCGCGGCTTCAAAGTCAACGACGTTCATGTCCCGAAAGGCGTCGAGTGGCGGCGCCGCTCCGACCACATGCCGCTGATCGCGGACGTCGAAGTGGCATGAGATGAGCAGTGAAGCGTTGCGCGAGCCGCGACACGCTGCGCGGCCCGCGCTGCGAAGACTGCAACGCTCACTAACCCGGTCGTTAGGCTCCAGGCCACGGGTCTTCGCCGGTAATCGGCTGGAGCTTCTGAAGAACGGCGAACAGTACTTCCCCAGGCTGCTGGCGGCCATCAATTCGGCGCAGCAGTCGATCTACCTCGAAACCTATATCTTCGAGCTCGATGCAATTGGCCGTGCGGTCAGCGATGCGTTGGGCGCGGCGGCGCGCCGCGGGGTCGCGGTCCACGTGCTGATCGACGGTTTTGGCTCGGCAGCGACGGCCGATACGCTGATCGCGCAGCTCGATCCGCAAGGCGCAAAAGTCATGGTGTTTCGCCGCGCGCGCTGGTGGCGGCTCGACCGCAAACTTCTGCGCCGGCTGCATCGCAAAGTTGCATTGATCGACAACCGACTTGCATTCGTCGGCGGCATCAACATCATCGATGATTACCACCACCCCGATCCGGAACCGGTGCGCGCCACGCTCGGACCGCGATTCGATTTCGCCGTGCTCTGCGAAGGCCCGATGGTGGCGGCGATCGCGTTTACGGTGATGCGCCTGTGGTGGACCGTGTCGGCGCTGCAGTTAAGACGGCGTCCGTCGGTCCGGCCACGCGACCCCGCATTGCCGCGGTCAATCGCCGGTGGCGCACGGGCTACCTTGATGCTGCGCGACAACTTGCGCAATCGCCGCACGATCGAGCACGCATACCTGGATGCCTTCGAGCATGCACGGCACGACGTGCTGATCGCAAACGCCTACTTTCTCCCTGGTAAGAAATTCCGCGATGCGTTGTGCGCGTTGGCCGAACGTGGGGTGCGCGTGCGTCTACTGCTGCAAGGACGGGTCGAGTATCGGCTGCAGCATTACGCGCAGCAAGCGCTCTATGGCGATCTCGTCCAATGCGGGGTGCAGATCTTCGAGTACACCCCGAGCTATCTGCACGCCAAGGTGGCGGTGGTCGACGAAAGCTGGGCAACGGTGGGTTCGAGCAACATCGATCCGTACAGCCTGTTGCTGGCGCGCGAAGCCAACGTCGTCGTGTACGACGCAGCCTTTGCGCGCCGGCTGCGTGACGAGCTGGAGTTGGCGATCGCCAATGAGTCGAGCGTGATCGATGCCGACGCGTGCGCACGACGCACCTGGCTGCGCCGTACGATGAGTTGGGTTGCGTATCAGGCGGTGCGGGTGCTAACGGCGATTGCGACCCGACGCGCCGACGCGTAGTCGATGTTAGACGCTGCGCTGATCGTCGCACGGCCGCAAGGGTTGTATTGCCCAGCCGGTGATTTTTTCATCGACCCGTGGCGGCCGGTCGATCGTGCTGTGATCACCCACGCCCACGGCGACCACGCGCGTGCTGGACACGCACGCTACCTTGCGGCAAGCGCGGCGGAGCACGTGCTGCGCACGCGCCTGGGTGAGATTTCGCTGCAGACGCTGGACTATGCGCAGGCGATCGACATCAATGGAGTACGCGTGTCGCTGCATCCTGCCGGGCATGTGCTGGGCTCATCGCAGGTCAGAGTTGAAAAGGGCGGCCGCGTATGGGTTGCGTCGGGCGACTACAAGCTCAATCCCGATCCGACCTGCGTGCCGTTCGAGCCGGTCCGTTGCGACACGTTCATTACAGAATCTACCTTCGGACTGCCGATCTACCGCTGGGACGATCCGCAGCGCGTGCTTGCCGATATCAACGCCTGGTGGAGTGCCAACGCAGAAAGCGGGCGCGCGTCGGTGCTGTTTTGCTACGCGTTCGGAAAGGCACAACGCATCTTGTCGGGTCTCGACCCGACCATCGGCCGCATCGTTGTGCACGGCGCCGTCGAGCCGTTGAACCGCGCGTATCGCGCCAGCGCAATCAAACTTCCGCCAACGCAGCTGGTCTCCGAAACGGATAAAGCCGAACTCTCACGCGCGCTGATACTTGCGCCGCCGTCGGCGCAGGGCTCACCGTGGCTGCGCCGCTTCGGCGACTATTCGGACGCGTTTGCTTCGGGCTGGATGCGGTTGCGCGGTACGCGTCGCCGGCGCGCGCTCGATCGCGGGTTCGCGCTGTCGGACCACGCCGACTGGCCCGGATTGATGAGTGCAATCGGCGCCACCGGCGCCACCCAGGTGATCGTGACTCACGGTCAGATTCCGGTCATGGTGCGCTGGCTGACCGAACAGGGGCTCGACGCATCAGCGTTCGACACCGAGTACGGCGACGAGGAGCGCGACGAACTCGAACCCGATCGATCGACGGTGGCCGCTGGCGTAGTGGAATGAAGCGGTTCGCACGGCTCTTCAATGAGCTGGACACATCGACGTCGACCCGCTCGAAGGTTGACGCACTGAAGCGCTACTTTGCCGCAGCCGATGCGCACGACGCCGCGTGGGCCGTCTACTTTCTTGCCGGCGGCAAGCCGCGCCAGGCTGTCAATTCGCGCGTGCTGCGTGAATTTGCGATTGCAACCAGCGGCCTGCCCGAGTGGCTGTTCGAAGAAAGCTATCAGGCGGTCGGGGACATTGCCGAGACGATTGCGTTGTTGCTGCCGCCGCCCACTCGCAGCGGCGAGCAAACGCTCGCGTATTGGATCGAAGAACGCCTGTTGCCTCTGCGCGGCCGTGCACCTGCGGACGTGCTGGCCGCGCTCGCCGGGTATGTCGCCGAACTCGAAACGCCCGAGCGCTTCTTGTTGATCAAGCTGATCGGTGGTGGATTTCGTGTGGGGGTTTCGCGGCTGCTCGTCACGCGCGCACTGGCCGAGCATTCGGGGCTGGATCCGAAGCTGATCGCGCAGCGGATGATCGGATACACCGATATCTCTGTCGCGCCGACCGCTGCCCGTTATGCGTCATTGGTCGATGCGGGTAGTCACCTTGTCGGCGACGGCCACCCATACCCATTCTTTCTGGCCCACTCGCTGACGTTGCCGCTCGAACAGTTTGCATCCGAGCTCGGCCCGCCTGCGGATTGGCTGATCGAATGGAAATACGACGGCATTCGTGCCCAGCTCGTCCGGCGTGCGGGCATGACATGGCTGTGGTCGCGCGGTGAAGAGTTGGTGACCGAACGGTTTCCCGAAATTGCGCAGCGTGCTCGGTCGTTGCCCGGCGGCACGGTGCTCGACGGCGAAGTCCTGGTGTGGCGCGACGATGCTCCGCAGCCGTTTGCGCTGTTGCAGAAGCGAGTGACTCGCAAGAGCGTGTCATCGCGCCTGCTGGCCGACGCGCCGGCCGTGTTAATTGCCTATGACATCTTGGAGGTCGACGGCGAAGACATACGAAACTCTGCCCAACGCGATCGGCGGATGACTCTGGAGCGAGTCGCGCAACAGTATGGAGTGCAGATCTCTGCGAAGCTCGAAGCCGGTTCTTGGGAGCAATTGGCAAGCGTGCGCGAGCAGTCGCGCCAGCGCGGGGTTGAAGGTCTGATGCTCAAGCACCTGGACTCGACGTACCGCGTCGGCCGCACGAAGAACGCCAACGCCAATTGGTGGAAGTGGAAGATCGACCCGTACGCCGTCGATGCGGTGCTGGTTTACGCCCAGCGCGGCCACGGGCGGCGTGCCAGTCTTTATTCCGACTACACATTTGCCGTGTGGACCGCGGAAACCGAAGCGGGCGAACGCGCTTTGGTGCCGTTTACCAAGGCGTATTCCGGACTGACCGATGAAGAGATCCGTCAAGTCGACAGCGCCATCCGCCGCACGACGGTCGAAAAATTCGGACCGGTCCGCAGTGTGACTCCAACGATGGTGTTCGAAATCGGTTTCGAAGGGATTCAGCGATCGCCGCGGCACAAGAGCGGAATTGCGGTCAGATTTCCGCGCATGTTGCGGTGGCGGCAGGACAAGGCGATCGATCAGGCCGATTCACTGAGTGCGCTGCAGGCGCTGCTTGTGGCGGCCGACGACGCAGAGATTCGCAGCGAGACGCAATGAACGATCGGCAGCGTCCGTTTCCATCGGGGCCGAATGTGGGCACGCAACTGCGCTCGCGACGAGCCAGGAAAACGCGCGAGGAGCGCGAGCGCAACCACGCGCACGCCATGGAACCGCCACTGTCCCTCGCGCACGCGGGCGGCATGCAACTCGCACTGCCGAGCGCCGATACCTGGTTTGCGGCGCGTGGCTGGCAGCCGTTCGGATTTCAGCGCGAAGTATGGCAGCACATTGCCGAAGGTCGCTCGGGACTGCTGCACGCCACCACGGGTTCGGGGAAAACCTACGCGGTTTGGTTCGGATTGCTGAATGACGCGCTGTCCGGTGCGGTCCGCGCCGGTGGCCTGCGCCTGCTCTGGTTGACGCCCATGCGCGCGCTCGCGGCAGACACCGCTCGCCAGTTGATGGCGCCGCTCGCAGATCTGGGATTGCGGTGGGCGATCGGCGTGCGCACCGGCGATACCGATTCTTCAGAACGCGCGCGGCAAGCCAAGCAATTGCCGGAAGTGTTGATCACCACTCCGGAGTCATTGAGCCTGATGCTCACACGCGCCGAGAGCCGGCAGCAGTTGTCGGATCTGGCGATGATTGTCGTCGACGAATGGCACGAATTGATTGGAAGCAAGCGCGGCGTGCAGCTGCAACTGGCGCTGGCGCGGCTCCGGCGATGGTCGCGCGCACCGCTGCCCGTGTGGGGGCTGTCCGCCACGCTCGGCAACACCGAACATGCGATGCACGTTCTGCATAATCGTGACGATGGTGTGTTGGTGCGCGGCAAGGTGGATAAGACGCTGATTGTCGATACGTTGTTGCCCGACGAGCCCGGACGGTTTCCATGGGGCGGCCATCTGGGCATCAAGATGATGCAGCCGGTGATCGACGAGATTGCCGCGTCGTCGACCGCGCTGATATTCACCAACACGCGCTCGCAGGCCGAGCTCTGGTATCAGGCGATTCTCGAAGCGAAGCCCGGTTGGGCCGGGCTGATTGCATTGCATCACGGCTCGTTGGCGAAGGAAGTGCGCGACTGGGTCGAGCTCGGGCTGAAGGAAGGGCGCTTGAAGGCCGTCGTTGCAACATCGAGCCTCGACCTTGGCGTCGACTTCCTGCCGGTCGAGCGCGTGATCCAAATCGGCAGTCCGAAGGGTGTTGCGCGGTTGATGCAGCGGGCCGGCCGCAGCGGCCATGCACCCGGACGCGCGTCACGCGTCACCGTTGTGCCCACCAACACATTGGAACTGGTCGAAGCCGCGGCCGCGCGCAGCGCAGTGCTCGATGGCCGCATTGAATCAAGGCGCGCACCGCGCAATCCGCTCGACGTGCTGGTGCAGCATCTGGTGACGATCGCACTGGGCACCGGGTTTGTCGAAGCCGAGCTGCTGGCTGAGGTGCGAGACACGTGGAGCTATCGCGACCTGACCGACGAGGACTGGAGCTGGGCACTCGATTTCGTCGGTCGCGGCGGCGACGCGCTGCGCGCTTATCCCGATTACCAGCGCGTGCAACGGGGCGACGACGGCGTTTATCGAGTTGCCGACGCCCGCATCGGACAACGGCACCGCATGTCGATCGGAACCATCGTGTCGGATGCATCGATGCTCGTGAAGTTGATGAACGGCCGCGATGTGGGAACGATCGAGGAATCGTTTATCGGGCGGCTGCGCAAGGGCGACGCGTTTCTGTTCGGCGGGCGCATGCTGGAACTGGTGCGCGTGCACGAAATGACCGCATACGTGCGAGTTGCAAAGAACCGGCGCGGCGCGGTGCCGCGGTGGCAGGGCGGAAAGATGCCGCTGTCGACAGAGATGGCGGACGCTGCACTTCGCGAGCTCGAAGGCGCGCTGCTGGGGCGCTATGACGCGCCGGAGATGAGGCTCGCACGGCCTTTGATCGAGCTGCAGGCGAAGTGGTCGCGGGTTCCGACGCGCGACACGCTGGTGGTCGAATCGATGCGGTCCAGCGAAGGCAGGCATCTGTTCGTCTATCCGTTTGCCGGGCGACATGCGCATATCGGGCTCGCCTCGCTGCTGGCGTATCGGATCGGCCAGGGCACGCCGTCAACCTTCTCGATTTCGATCAACGACTACGGGTTTGAACTGCTGTCGCCGGTGGACATCGACTGGATGGGCGCGTGGCAGAGCCGCTCGGAGAGGCTGCTTAGCGCTGAACATTTGCTCGAAGACGTGCTCGCCAGCTTGAATGCGAGTGAACTGGCGCTGCGCCGTTTTCGCGAGGTCGCCCGCGTTTCCGGCTTGATCTTCCAGGGTTATCCCGGCGCGCCTAAGTCCACCAAGCAGCTGCAAGCAAGCTCTGGGCTGTTCTACGAGGTTTTTCGAAAATACGACGCGGGCAACAAGCTGTTGCAGCAGGCCGAGTGCGAGGTTCTCGAGCAGGAGCTGGATATCGAGCGTCTGCGCGCCGCACTCGCGCATATGAGGTCCCAGCGAATCGTCTACCGGCTGTTATCGCGGGCGACGCCGTTTGCCTTCCCTTTGATGATCGAGCGGCTACGCGAACAGGTGACGACAGAGAAGCTCGGCGCGCGCATCGAGCGGATGGTTGCGGACCTCGAGCGCGCGGCGGGTCAATGATTTCGCAAACGGGTACCAGATATTGTGCCCAATAAGCCATACGGGCCATTACTTGTATACCTTTCGTGCGCCT